>CALROF020000041.1:0-34847 GCA_943369775.1 Reyranella massiliensis 521 | reverse complement strand
TGCCGCCCGCCAGGCCGAGCTGCCGGAGAACTACATCCAGCGCGTCATCCAGTTCGCACGCCAGGGTTATCGCCACATCGAGTTCCCGACGTTCGACGTGGACTGGGAGTCGGAGGCCTACGCCTCGGTCTCCGGGCAGAACGCCAACAACTCCGTGCGGGTGACTGACACCTTCCTGCGCGCCGTCGAAGACGACCGGCAATGGGCGCTGACCGAGCGCACCACCGGCAAGGCCACCCGGACGGTCAATGCGCGGGCTCTCTGGGATCAGGTTGCCGAAGCGGCCTGGCATTCGGCCGATCCCGGCGTGCAGTACGACACGACGATCAACGATTGGCACACCTGCCCGGAGTCGGGGCGCATCAACGCCTCGAACCCGTGCTCGGAGTACATGTTCCTCGACGACACGGCGTGCAATCTCGCCTCGCTGAACCTCATGCGGTTCCGCCGGGAAGACGGTTCGGTCGATGTCGGTGCCTTCGAACATGCCAGCCGCCTGTGGACAGTTGTGCTCGAAATCTCGGTGATGATGGCGCAGTACCCGTCGCGCCGGATCGCCGAACTCTCCTACGAGTACCGCACCCTCGGCCTGGGCTATGCCAATCTCGGCGCCCTGCTGATGGCGTCGGGCCTGGGCTACGACAGCGCCAAGGGCCGCGCTATCGCTGGCGCCCTGACGGCGATCATGACCGGCACCGCCTACGCGACGTCGGCCGAGATGGCAGGCCTGATGGGTCCCTTCCCCGGCTTCGCCGCCAATCGTGACGCCATGCTGCGGGTTATCCGCAATCATCGCCGGGCCGCCGACAGCGCCCGCGGCGGCTACGAAGCCCTGTCCACCCTGCCCATCGCCCTCGACGCAGCCAACTGCCCGGACGAACGGCTGGTCGCTGCTGCCCGCCACGCCTGGGATCGTGCACTCGAGCTCGGCGAGCAGCACGGGTTCCGCAATGCCCAGGTGTCCGTCATCGCACCGACCGGCACGATCGGCCTGGTGATGGATTGCGATACCACCGGCATCGAACCCGACTTCTCGCTGGTGAAGTTCAAGAAACTGTCCGGCGGCGGCTACTTCAAGATCATCAATCAGACCGTACCGCTGGCGCTGCGTACGTTGGGATACGGCGAAGCCACCGTTGATCGCATCGTCGCCCATGCCGTGGGCCATGGATCGCTCGAGACGGCGCCGGCCATCAATCACCAAAGCCTTGCAGCACGGGGCTTCGATGAGGCGGCGTTGAAGCGGGTCGACCAGGCGATTGCCACGGCCTTCGATATCCGTTTCGCCTTCAACCGCTACACTTTGGGCGATGCCTTCTGCCGCGACGTGCTCGGTTTCGACGATGACGCGCTCGCCGATAGCAGCTTCGACATCCTCACGAACCTCGGCTTCTCAAAGAGCGACATCGCCGCCGCGAACATCCACGCGTGCGGGACGATGAGCATCGAAGGCGCTGCCGATCTTCGTCGCGAGCATCTTTCTGTGTTCGATTGTGCGAATCCCTGTGGACGAGATGGCAAGCGCTGCTTGTCTGCAGAGAGTCACATACGCATGATGGCAGCAGCCCAGCCTTTCGTATCGGGCGCCATCTCCAAGACCATCAACATGCCAAACGCAGCTACGGTCGAGGATTGCCGCAAGGCCTATGAGATGTCGTGGAAGCTCGGATTGAAGGCCAACGCGCTCTACCGCGATGGCTCGAAACTCTCGCAGCCGCTATCCGCCATGGTTCTCGGCGACGATGTCGCCGCTAACGACGATCTCGCCGACATGCCGCCGATTGCGCGGGCACCGATCATTGCCGAGCGGATCGTTGAACGCATCGTAGAGCGCGAGGTTCGCGCGGGCCGCGAGCGGCTGCCGCAGCGCCGCAAGGGATACACCCAGAAAGCCAACGTCGGTGGGCACAAGGTCTACTTGCGCACCGGCGAGTACGAGGACGGCCGGGTTGGCGAGATCTTCGTCGACATGCACAAGGAAGGCGCGGCATTCCGCAGCCTGATGAACAACTTCGCCATCGCGATCTCCATTGGCCTGCAGTACGGCGTCCCCCTCGAGGAGTTCGTGGAGGCTTACACCTTCACGCGCTTCGAGCCGTCGGGCCTGGTCGAAGGTAACGACGCCATAAAGATGTCGACCTCCGTCCTCGACTATATCTTCCGCGAGCTCGCGATCTCCTATCTCGGGCGCAACGACCTCTCGCATGTCGAGCAGGCCGACCTTCGACCGGACGGCGTGGGCCGCGGCGAAGTCCAGGGCGAACTGCCCGCTCCCGGTACGGATGCCGCCGAAGCGGCCGCCGCCGCGGTGAGCCGCATCGCCAGTGTCGGCTACATGCGCAGCAACCTTTACGTATTGAATGGCCGGACGGCCGGCAATGTCGCGATCGCCCACGAAGCGATTGCGGCCGGCCCCTTGCCCAACGGACTGACGGACGGCCCAGCCGTCGCTACGGCGCACATCGCCAAGGCGGCCGTCGTCGGCGTCGCGCGCGGAGAAGCATCCTCCTCGCCCTCGGGTCTCGCCTTCGAGGCGAAGCTCAAAGGGTACGAAGGGGATGCCTGTCCGGAATGCGGCAACTTCACGATGGTTCGCAACGGGACGTGCCTCAAATGCACGACCTGCGGCGGCACCACCGGATGCAGTTGAGCATGCGTGGCGTAGCGTACCCGCGTACCCCGGAGGCCTCACGGTTGGGGACCTCATAGCTAACCATAGGAGACAGTTATGGCTGCTAAGAAGAAGGCTGCTAAGAAGAAGGCTGCTAAGAAGAAGAAGCAGTAAATAGGAAAGGGCGTAGGCCAAAGTTTACTTTGGCCCCTCTAACCAACGCCTTTCGGCTTCCGTGTGGGCGCCCCTCAGGGCCCCACCGGAAGCCACCTTACAGAAGACGAGCAACAAGCCGATCCGACGCCTTGGCTTGCCAGGGCGGAAAGGCGGAAACTAGCTAAAGCGTCCGGCGACTTCGGTCTGCCGGACTTTTTTCTTTTCAGGCCCCCTGCTGGCAGCCTTGAAGGCAGCTCAATTCCGCTCTACATGCCGGAACATGGGTACTGAACAGTCAGTCAATACCTCCGAGGATACCGGCGATCTCCCACAGCGGACGCGCCGGCCGCAGGATCGTACGGGTGAAATCGCCCGGGCGGCTCTGGATCTGTTTGTCACGCGAGGCTTCGCCGCTACCAAACTGGACGACGTTGCCAGAGCGGCATCGGTCAGCAAGGGCCTCCCCTACCTCTACTTCAAGAATAAGGAAGAGCTCTTCAAGGCGGTGATCACCGAGGCGATTGGCGGGCCGCTCGCCGAGGCGACCGAGATGATCGACCGCTTCGAGGGAACCAGCGAGGAGCTGCTGCGTGAGCTCGTGGCTGGCTTTCGCTCCTTCGAGGAGAGTCCGGCCGGCGGTGTCATCAAACTCATCCTGGCGGAGGCCGGCAACTTTCCCGACGTCGCCAGCTTCTTCTGCACCCACTTCGACCGGCGCAGCCACGACCTCTTCGTCCGCACCCTGCGTCGCGGCGTGGAAAGCGGCGAGTTCCGCCCGCTCCCCAACCTAGAGATGACGGCAGTCATCATCGTTCAGCCGCTCGCCATGTTCTCGGTCTGGAAGCGATCGCTCGCGCCTTTCGATCCACGCGCGGTGGAAAGCGACGACTACTACGACGCCTACCTCGATTTCATTTTCAAAGGGCTGCGGCCATGAAGACTAAGCAAAAATGGCTGTTTGCCGGCATTGCCGTCGCTGTCGTCCTGCTAGGCGGCGCGTCCTTTGCCTGGAAGAGCGGCAAGGCTCCTTCCGCGACGGCCAAGGACGTGGCAGCAGCGAGGGCCGACCGACCGCTCGAACTCATCCCGGCCGAGGTCCACACGATCAAGCCCCGCGGCCTCGTCGATGTGGTCCGCTTCACGGGTACGACACAGCCGATCGACCAGACGATCGTGAAGAGCCGTGTCGCCGGCCGTCTCGCCGACGTGATGGTGCGCGAAGGCGACCGCGTGACCGCGGGCCAGGTCATCGCCCGCTTCGAGACGATCGAGCTGCAAGCCAAGGTCAACGAGCGTCAGTCGGCGCTCGAGGCCGCGCGCGCCGACGCGCGATGGACGGCGCGCGACCGCAACGACAAAGAAACCCTCGCCAATCGCAACATCGTCTCGCAGTCGGCCGCCGACCAGGCGCGCGCCACGGCCGAGAACCGCGCCTCGATGGTCGCTGTGGCAGAGGCACAGCTCGAGGTTGCCCGTAAGAACCTGGCCGACGCTGACGTCCGCGCGCCGTTCGACGGTGTGGTCGGTGAGCGCATCGCCAACCAGGGCGAATCGTTGCCGATCGACGGCAAGATCGCGGCTCTGCTCGACACCAGCCGCGTCGAGATCATGGCCCAGATGCCGGCCGCCGACGTGGTGCGCATGAAGGTAGGCCAGGCCGCAACCGTGACGCTCGAAGGCTTCGGCGACAGGACGTTCGACGGCAAGATCACCCGAATCAGCCCGACGACCCAAGCGGGATCCCGGTCGATCCCGGTCTATGTCGAGATCACCGACCGCCACGATGCGCTGCGCGGTGGCCTGTTCGCCTCCGGTTCGGTGATGGTCCAGGAAAAGAGCCACGCACTAGCGGTCCCTGCGCCGGCGATGCGCAAGGACGATCAAGGCGAGTACGTTCTGGCGGTCGTGGACGGCGAGCTGATGCGCAAGCCGGTCGGTGCCGTCCGCACCTGGTCGCGCGGTGAGCTCGTCGAGGTGAAAGGTCTTGAGTCGGGCCTGACGATCGTCTCCGCGCCCCTGCCGGGCCTGACTGCCGGACAGAAGGTCAAGCTCGTCGAAGGCCGCCAGGCCGCGCCCCGGCCCTGACGATGAAACTCACCCAGATCGCCGTCGACAACCCGGTCTTCGCCACCATGATGATGGTGGCGTTGCTGGTCATGGGCTTGTTCTCCTACCGGCAGCTCGGCATCGACCAGTTCCCCAACGTCGACTTTCCCGTCGTTGTGGTGACCACCGACTATCCCGGCGCCTCGCCGGAAACGGTCGAGACCGAAATCAGCCGCAAGATCGAGGAATCGGTCAACGCCATTGCCGGCATCAAGTCCCTGTATTCGCGTTCGCTGGAGGGCAAGTCCTTCGTCATCGCCGAGTTCGAACTCTCGGTGCCGTCGGCGGTCGCCATGCAGGACGTGCGCGAGAAAGTGCAGCAGGTTCGCGCAGCCTTCCGGCCGGAGATCAAGGAGCCGCTGATCCAGCGCTTCAATCCGGACGACCAGCCGATCGTCTCGATCGCCGTACGGTCCGATATCCGCTCGGTGCGCGATCTCACCACGCTGGCCGACCAGCTCATCGTCAAGCGCCTGCAGACCGTGCGCGACGTCGGTCGCGCCACCATCGCCGGCGGGTTGAAGCGCCAGATCAACATCGAGCTCGATCCGGGCCGCATGCACGCCCTGCGTGTTGGCGTGAACGACATCATGCGGGCGGTGAAGGACGAGAACCAGAACTTCCCAGCCGGCAACGTCCAGCGCGGCAACGACGACCGCCTTGTCGAGGTCACCGGCCGCATGGCCGAGCCGGGTGAATTTGCCGACCTGATCGTGGCCCGCCGCGGCCCTGCCCCGGTCTATCTCCGGCAGGTCGCCAACGTCGTCGACGGGCAGCAGGAACTGGAGAATGTCGCGACCCTGAACGGCGAGCGCGCGCTCGCCATCGACATCGTGAAGACACAGGGCTCGAACACGATCGAAGTGGCCCGCGGCGTGCGACGCGCCATTGCCGACCTCCAATCGTCGCTGCCACCCGACGTCAAACTGGAGATCGTGCGCGACAGCTCGCGCGGCATCCAGAACTCGGTCAACAACGTGCAGCAGACGATGGTCGAGGGCGGCCTGCTCACCATCGCCATCGTATTCCTGTTCCTGCACTCCTGGCGCAGCACGGTCATCACCGGCCTGGCGCTGCCGATCTCGGTGTTCGGCTCGTTCATGGTGATGGCAGCCTTCGGCTTCACCTTGAACGTCCTCACCTTGATGGCGCTCAGCCTCGCCATTGGCATCCTGATCGACGATGCCATCGTGGTGCGCGAGAACATCATGCGCCACATCGGCTTCGGCAAGACGCACCGACAGGCCGCGATCGACGGCACAAACGAGATCGGCCTCGCCGTCCTGGCCACGACCTTCTGTATCGTCGCCGTGTTCCTGCCCGTCGCCTTCATGGGCGGCATCATCGGCCGCTTCTTCTTCCAGTTCGGCGTCATGGTCTCGGCGGCGGTGCTGATCTCGCTGTTCGTCTCCTTCACCCTCGACCCGATGCTGTCGTCGGTCTGGTACGACCCGCAGGCCCATGGCAACGGCCGCTTCGCCCGCATCGTCAACGGCGCCCAGGACCACGCCAACCGCCTCTATCGCGGCGTGCTCGGCTGGTCGCTGCGCTGGCCCAAGACGACCCTGCTGATCGCGCTGGCCACCTTCGTCGGCAGCTTCGCCCTGCCGAAGTACATCGGTTTCGAATTCGTGCCGCAGGCTGACCTCGGCGAACAGGTGATCAGCATCGAGACGCCGGTCGGCTCGTCGCTGGAATATACTGAAGCCAAACTGCGCCAGGTAGATGCCGCCCTGCGCGAGTTCCCCGAGATCGAGTACACCTACGGCGCCGTCAACACCGGCTACGCCAACGGCAAGAACCAGGGCAGCCTCTACCTCAAGCTCAAGCCTGTGAACGAGCGCAAGCGCTCGCCGAGCCAGCTCGCCCAGCCGATCCGCGAACGCCTAGCCCAGATTCCCGGCATCCTGGTCTCGATCAATATTCCCGGCGGTCCGGGCGGCGGCGTGCAGAAGGATCTGCAGCTCTCCCTGCAAGGCCCCGACACCGCTGTGCTCGATACGCTTTCGCAAGAGGTCATGAAGCGCGCCGCGGCGATCCCCGGCGTCGTCGACCTCGACCGCAACCTGAAAGCCGCCAAGCCCGTCCTGTCGGTGCGCCTGCGCCGCGATGCCGCCTCCGACCTCGGCCTCGGCTCGGCCGCCGTCGCGCAGTCGCTGCGCGCGCTCTTCGCCGGCGACGAGACCAGCCTGTGGCGTGCTCCGGACGGCGAGAACTATCTCGTCATGGTCCGCCTGCCCCTCGACGACCGCACCGGCATCGCCGACCTGCAGCGCATCTGGTTCACTGCCGGCACCGAGCCCAACGGGCTGCCGCGCATGGTGCATATCGCCCAGATCGCCGATGTCGTGAACGACGTCGGCGCCTCGCAGATCAACCGCCGCGACCTCAACCGCGAGGTCTGGATCACGGCCAACGTCTTCGGCCGCTCCACCGGCGAGGCCTCGGCCGACCTGCAGAAGATCCTGGCGGACACCAAGCTGCCGCCGGGCTACCGCTTCGTCTTCGGCGGATCGACCAAGGACATGGCCGAGAGTGCTGCCTATGCCGGTCAGGCGCTGCTGCTCGCGGTCATCCTCATCTACCTGATCCTCGCCTCGCAGTTCGGCAGCTTCCTGCAGCCCATCGCCATCATGATGTCGCTGCCGATGTCGCTGATCGGCGTGTTCCTGGGCCTGCTGATCGCCGGCACGACGCTCAACATCTTCTCGGCCATCGGCTTCATCATGCTGATGGGCCTCGTCACCAAGAACGCCATCCTGCTGGTCGATTTCTTCAACCAGGCGCGCGCGCGCGGAGCGCCCGTCGACGAGGCGTTGCTCGAGGCCGGCACCATTCGCCTGCGTCCCATCCTGATGACCACACTTGCGATGGTGTTCGGCATGATGCCGCTGGCGCTGGGCCTCGGCGAAGGCGCCACGCAGCGTGCACCGATGGCGCATGCGGTGATCGGCGGTCTGATCAGCTCGACCCTGCTCACGCTGGTCGTGGTGCCCGTTGTGCTGGTCTACATCGACCGGCTCGGCCTGTGGGCAACTGGGCGCTTCAGCCGTTCTGCCGACGAGATGGCGCGCCAGCACAAGCCAGCCGAGTAAAAACCGCGGACTCTCTTCGCCCTTTTCCTGGCACGATTCACGCTATGCTGTAGGCATGCCGGATGATACCCCGACCGTCGGCCTGCGCATCGTCGACTCGCTGGCCGCCGTCGATGCCGCCCAGTGGGACGCCTGTGCCCTGGCGCCGGGCTCGGCCGGCAATCCGTTTCTCAGCTACGGATTCCTGAAGGCTCTCGAGGATTCCAAGTCGGTCGGGCGACGCACCGGCTGGCAGCCGCAGTATCTCCTGGCCGAGTCTGCGGACGGGACTTTGCAGGGTGCGGCACCGCTCTACGTAAAGGGCCATTCCCAGGGCGAATATGTGTTCGACCATGGCTGGGCGCAGGCTTTCGAGCGTGCCGGCGGACGCTATTACCCGAAGCTGCAGGTCGCCGTGCCCTTTACGCCGGTACCCGGTCCCCGGCTCTTCGCCCGGCCCGGCCCCTACGCCGAGGCCGTGCGCGACGCGATGATCGACATGCTGACGACGGTCGCCGGCGACAACAATATCAGCTCCGTACACGTCACCTTCTGTACCGAAGCCGACTGGAAACGCTTCGGCGCGCGCGGCTGGCTGCTGAGGCTCGGCCAGCAGTATCACTGGCACAACAACGGCTACCGCACCTTCGACGATTTCCTGGGCGCACTGGCGTCGCGCAAGCGAAAGGCGATCCGCAAGGAGCGCGAGCAGGTGCGACGCGAGGGACTGACGGTGCGAGCGCTCCGTGGCGACGAGATTGGCCCCGAGCACTGGGACGCCTTCTACGCCTTCTACATGGATACCGGCGGCCGCAAATGGGGATCGCCGTATCTCACGCGCGCCTTTTTCGACATCCTCGGCAGCACCATGGCTGACAAGGTCGTGCTGGTGATGGCCGAAGCCGACGGCCGGCCGGTCGGCGGCGCGCTCAACCTCAAGGGCGACGACACACTCTACGGCCGCTACTGGGGTTGCTTGGAAAGCCACGCTTTCCTGCACTTCGAGGCTTGCTACTACCAGGCCATCGACTATGCGATCGCCCATGGCCTGGCGCGTGTCGAGGCAGGTGCGCAGGGCGACCACAAGATCCAGCGCGGCTACCTGCCGGTGCCGACCTTCTCCGCCCACTGGATCGTCGATCCCGGCTTCCGCCGTGCCATCGACGATTATCTCAAGCGCGAGCGTCCTGCCGTCGAGCAGGAGATCGAAGGTCTGATGCAGTATTCGCCGTTCAGGAAGGAAAACGAGGGCTGACGACCTACTTCGTCATCAGCACCCCGATAAAAAAGATCACGAAGAAAAGGAGCTGCTCGGTGAGTCCGAGTGGCGCCTGCCAGCCGATCTTGTCGACGATGAACAACGCGACCCAAAACACCGCGGTGGCAAGCACCGCGGCGCGAAGGGCGATCCAGAGAGGCCGAAAAGCGTTCACTCGGCCAGAACAGGTTCTTGGCTAGCCGGCGGCAGCGCTCCGCGCTCCGGCGGCAGGAAGGTAAAGGCGAGCTTGGTGGCATCGCCCTCGCCTTCGGTCTCGACCCGTACCGTGCCGCCGTCGGAGAGCTTGCCGAACAGCACCTCTTCGGCCAGCGGCTTCTTCACATACTCCTGGATGACGCGGGCGAGTGGCCGGGCGCCGAACAGCTTGTCGTAGCCCTTCTCCGCCAACCAGTTGCGCGCCTTGTCGTTCAGCTCGATGAACACCTTGCGGTCGGCAAGCTGGACCTCGAGTTCGGCCACGAACTTGTCCACGACCTTGCCCATCGACTCGGGGCCAAGGCTCGCGAACTTGATGATCGCATCGAGTCGGTTGCGGAACTCCGGCGCGAACAGCCGGTTGATCGCCTCGTCGTCCTCGTCGTGCCGCTGCTCACGGCCGAAGCCCAGCGCAGGCTTGGCGATGTCGGCGGCGCCGGCATTGGTCGTCATGCAGAGGATGACGTTGCGGAAGTCGACCGTCCGGCCGTTGTGGTCGGTCAGCTTGCCGTAGTCCATCACCTGCAGCAGGACGTTGAATACGTCCGGATGCGCTTTCTCGATTTCGTCGAACAGCACGACGCAATGCGGATGCTGGTTCACCTTGTCGGTGAGCAGGCCGCCCTGGTCGAAGCCGACATAGCCCGGAGGCGCGCCGATCAAACGCGAGACGCTATGGCGCTCCATATACTCCGACATGTCGAAGCGGATGACCTCGAGACCGAGCAGGCGCGCAAGCTGGCGCGTCACCTCGGTCTTGCCGACACCGGTCGGACCGGCCAGCAGGTAGCTGCCTATCGGCTTCTCCGGCGAACGCAGGCCGGCGCGAGCCAGCTTGATCGACGCCGAGAGCTGATCAATCGCACGGTCCTGGCCGAACACGACGGTCTTGAGATCACGGTCGATGTTGCGCAGCAGCTCGGTGTCGTCCTTCGACACGCTCTTCGGCGGGATGCGCGCGATCTTGGCGACGATCTCCTCGATGTCCGGCACTTCGATCGTGGTCTTGCGCAGGTCCGGGGTACGCAGC
Source organism: Reyranella massiliensis 521 (assembly GCA_943369775.1). Taxonomy (GTDB): domain Bacteria; phylum Pseudomonadota; class Alphaproteobacteria; order Reyranellales; family Reyranellaceae; genus Reyranella; species Reyranella massiliensis_C. Next base: position 24,396 of record CALROF020000041.1, on the reverse strand, counting down.
ATCTGCGCCGCACCGACCTCGTCGATCACGTCGATCGCCTTGTCCGGCAGCTTGCGGTCATGGATGTAGCGCGCCGAGAGCTCGACGGCGGCCTTGATGGCGTCGTCGGTGTAGCTCACGTGATGATGCTTCTCGTAGACCGGCTTCAGCCCCTTCATGATCTCGACGGCATCGTCGATCGTGGGCTCCGGCACGTCGATCTTCTGGAAGCGGCGGACCAGCGCGCGGTCCTTCTCGAAGTAGTTGCGGTACTCCTTGTAGGTCGTCGACCCGATGCAGCGCAGGTCGCCCGACTGCAGCGACGGCTTCAGCAGGTTGGACGCATCCATCGAGCCACCCGACGTGGCACCGGCGCCGATGATCGTGTGGATCTCGTCGATGAACAGCACCGAGTTGGGCTTCTTCTTGAGTTCCGAGAGGACGGCCTTCAGCCGCTCCTCGAAGTCGCCGCGGTAGCGCGTGCCAGCCAGCAACGCGCCCATGTCGAGTGCGTAGATCACCGACTCCTTCAGGACCTCGGGCACCTCGCCATCGACGATCTTGCGCGCCAACCCTTCGGCGATCGCCGTCTTGCCGACGCCCGGCTCACCCACATAGAGCGGGTTGTTCTTGGTGCGGCGGCACAGGACCTGAATGGTGCGCTCGACCTCGTGCTCGCGGCCGATCAGCGGATCGACGCGGCCGTCGCGGGCCTTCTGGTTGAGATCCACGCAATAGGCGGCCAGTGCCTCGTTGCCCTGCTTGGAATTGGAGTCGCCACCACTACCATTCTCTTCCTCGGATCCCGAGACCCGGCGGGCGCGGGCACGGCCCGGCACCTTGGCCTTGCCATGGCTGATGTAGTCGACGGCATCGAGCCGGGTCATGCCCTGGTTCTCGAGGAACGACACGGCGTGGCTGTCGCGTTCGGAGAACAGCGCCACCAGCACGTTGGCGCCAGTCACTTCCTTGCGACCGGACGACTGCACATGGACTGCGGCACGCTGGACTACACGCTGGAAACCCGCGGTCGGCAGCGGCTCGCTGGCCGTCTGGGTAATGATGCCCTTCAGGCGATTGTCGACGAAGGTCTCGAGATCGTGACGAAGGCGGTCGATGTCGACGCCGCACGCCTTGAGGACGGGCGTCGCATCCTCGTCCTCCGTCATCGCCAGAAGCAGGTGCTCCAGTGTCGCGTATTCATGGCGGCGCTCGCCCGCGAGACCGAAGGCGCGATGCAGGGACTTTTCGAGGTTCTTGGACAGCATGGACATCGAACCACCTCGGCAGAAAAACGAACTACTCTCCGGTCGCTACTCTTTCTCCAACGTGCACTGGAGAGGGTGCTGGTTCTTGCGGGCGTAATCCACCGTCTGAGTCACCTTGGTTTCGGCGATCTCGTAGGTATAGACACCGCACACGCCCACACCCTTCTGATGGACGTGAAGCATGATCTCCGTGGCTTCATCACGATTCTTCTGAAAGATGTTCTGCAGAACGTCGACGACAAACTCCATTGGCGTGTAGTCGTCGTTCAGCATCAACACCTTGTACATCGACGGTTTCTTGGTGCGCGTCCGGGTGAGCGTCAGGGCTCCGGTGCGACCGTCATCACCACCTTGCCCGTCGTCACGGCGCGGCGGCTGCTGCGGCGGTCCACCGGGAGGCTCGTTCGGGCCGCCCAACCGCCATTCGCCTGCACTACGCACAAAGTCCATCGTTCCGATCAAACTCCAAGTCAAAGCCACACAGGAATTATATAGGCAGTGCTAGCGATTCCGCTACCTCGGCCGCAAACCATCCTTCCCTACCACCAGCATCCAGCGGTCAGCCCGCGCCCGCTCGATGGGTGCATTCATGTCGCGCCGCAGTTCGGCCGGTTCAAGTTTGCGTGGCGGATTCACAGGTACCGGCACGTTGTCCCACGAGAAGAGCTTGGCCGAGAATTTCACATTGGCAAAACCATCGGTGGGATAGTGGTAAGCCTGAAAACCCCATACGCCGTTGCGGCAGGAAGCGACCGTCCACCAGAAATCGTTGTCCGGCAGGCGAAGTCCGTCGGGCGGTGGGCCAAACCCACGGCTGGCATCGAGCAGACTGATAAGCTCACGGGTTTCACCCGCGTTCAGCAGGCGCTGGCCGCGCTTCATGCTCCAGGGGCCGAAGATATCCGACGGGTTCGACAGCAGCATGTTCGTGATGCCCGTGGTCACGGTGCCTTGCCCGGTCAGGACGCCGATATCGAGACCGGCCGTGCCGTCCGGCTGCAGGAAGACCTCGTAGGCGCGGACCTGCTCTTCCCACAGTGCATTGTAGATTAGGCGCAGCCGGCTACGGCCGCCCGGTGTACAGTCCTGGCGGATATCCTTGGCCGCGACGTAGTCAAACCAATGGAAGCTGCGGACGATAGGCTTGTCGACGTTGCGATCCGCCCGCTGCGCCCAGGCCGACGGGGCCGCAGCTATGGCCAGAGCCGTCAACGCCACAAAAAAAGCCTTCATCGCTGCCTCCAGATGGGAGCCTGCACTTTCCGGTCCAACTTTGGCACTACGGCGGCGGCTGAATCGTTGCATAACCGCATGATCTTTAGTAATCTCACAACAATTGCCTATAAGCTATTGGCTGGGCACAAGAATCCGATTTAAGCGTATGGCATATTCGCGATGACCTTCCCCTTCAGGCGAATCGCGGTCAGCCTTTCCTGGCTAGCCGTAGGTGTACTATTTGTCGGCGCCACGGTGGCGCCGTTACCCGTCGATGCACAAACGACCTCGGTGAAACGGGCAGGTTCGCCGGTCAAGGCCAAGGCTCGCTCCAAAGCGAACCGCGTCGCGCCCGCCGCCTCGTCCTGGGTGCCCAATCCCGCGGTCAGCGGCCGTGACGCCTACCTGATCGTCGATGCCCAGAGCGGCCGCGAGCTGGCCGCCGATCGGGCGGACGAGCTCCGCTACCCCGCGTCGCTCACCAAGATGATGACCATCTACCTCGCCTTCTCGGCCCTCGACTCGGGCCAGCTGTCGCTGGGGGATTCGCTGCCGGTGTCGGTGAATGCGCTGAATGCGCCGCCGACCAAGATGGGCATGACGCCGGGCGGCACGGTCAACGTGCGCGATGCCGTGATGGCTCTGGTCACTCGTTCAGCCAACGACGCTGCCGTCCTGCTGGCCGAGGGCATGGCCGGCAGCGAGGAAGCCTTCGCCCGCGCCATGACGCAGAAGGCGCGTCAGCTCGGCATGACCTCGACGGTTTTCCGCAACGCCTCGGGCCTGCCCAACCGGGAGCAGGTGACGACGGCTCGCGACCTTACCCGGCTCGCCAATGCGCTGCTGCGCGACTATCCCCACTACTACGGGATCTTCTCGGTGCAGAGCTACGCCTACCGCAACCGCACGCTCACCAATCACAACCGCATGCTCGGCAGCTACGATGGCGCCGATGGTCTCAAGACCGGCTACACCAACGCCTCGGGCTTCAATCTCGTAATGTCCGCCATGCGCGACAACCGCCGGCTGATCGGCGTGGTGATGGGCGGCGACAGCGCCAGCCAGCGCGACCGTCAGATGGCCGCCCTCATGGATCGCGGCTTTGCCGTGGCCCAGTCCATGCAGCTTTCGGCCTGGACGGCGCAACGTAAGCCGCCGTCGGCCCGCTATTCTGCCGCCCAGTTCGATCCGGGGGCGAGCTTTGCCGAGGCCTACCGTCCGCCGGCGGCCGTCGCCAAGGCAGATGCAACCACTCAGCAAAGGCCGGCCGTCACGCCGAAGTACGCGGGCTTCGTCGCCCCGGCTCCGGCAACACCCGCGACCGTGCCCGCCACCGCGGCAGTCCCTGCCCCCAACGATACGCCGTCGCTCGGCAGCTGGGTGATCCAGGTGGGCTCGTTCAATGATCCGCAGGCCGCCCAGCTCGCGCTGGCGCGCGCTACCTCCCAGCTCCCCTCCTCTGCCAAGTCGGCCGCCGCCATGGTCGATGAAGTCCAGATGGCGAACCGCACCTTCCATCGCGCACGGCTCGGCAACCTCTCGCAGGATCAGGCTGTCGACGGCTGCAAACAGCTCGAGAAGAAGAAGATCTACTGCTCGGCGCTGCAGATTACGGCGTGGAATACCCCAGGCGCTCGTTAAGCGCTTTGCGCAGCCAGTTCACGAACGGCCGCTTGTGACGGCGCTGCCATAGCGCCAAGTCCCAAGGATCGCCGCTCGGCTGCAGCCGGGTCTGGATCGGCTCGAACACCGATACCGTCGTCAAATCGCCGCCGACCTTCACTCGCAGCGGCGCGATGCGATAGCCCGGCCCCTCATAGCCGGCGAGCCGTGCCACATCGCGGCGGCTGAGACCGCCGACGATTGCGCCCTCAACCTCATCGCACGGATCGGGGATCACCACCGGATAGGTGGCGTCCTTGGCGCGACGGCGCGCATGGCCCAACAGGCTTGCCGCGAGAAAAGCCTGCGGTGGCAAACGACGGCCTAGCACGATCGCGGTGACGTCGCGATCGAGCAGCGTGCCGTAGAAGAAGAAGCGCATCAGTGGTGACCAGCGCCACCCGCCTCGACATCGTCGGGCAGTTCGACGCCGCTGGCGGCCAGCGCGGCCTTCAGCTCTTCCTTCAGCCGATCCAGGCCGGCATTGTCGGCGGCCTCGCAGCGCGCCACGAGAACGGGCTGGGTGTTCGAGGCACGGAGCAGCCACCAGCCGTCCTTGGTGCTGACCCGCACGCCATCGATGTCGGAGAACTTGGCGCCCTCCTTCTGCAGACGCGCCTTCACCTTCTCCACCACGCCGAACTTCTGGTCGTCCGGGCAGTCGAAGCGCAGCTCCGGCGTATTGACCGGCTGAGGCAGAGCATCGCGCATTTCGGCCAGGCTCTCCTTGGCATTCGCGACGACGTTCAGCAGCCGCAGCCCGCAATAGAGGGCATCGTCGAAGCCATAGAAGGTATCGGCGAAGAACACGTGACCGCTCATTTCGCCGGCGAGCGGCGAGCCGATCTCCGCCATCTTGCTCTTGATCAGCGAATGGCCGGTCTTGAACATCATCGGCTTGCCGCCGGCCTTGGCGATCTCGTCGAACAGCACCTGGCTCGCCTTCACGTCGGCGATGATCGTGGCGCCGGGGTGGCTCTTGAGCACGTCGCGCGCCCACAACACCAGAAGCTGGTCGCCCCACAGGATGCGGCCTTTGCCGTCGACTGCACCGATGCGATCGCCGTCACCGTCGAACGCGATGCCCAGGTCGCAGCCGTGCTTCTTCACTTCGGCGACAAGCTGTTCCAGGTTCTTCGGCACGGTCGGGTCGGGATGGTGCGCCGGGAAAGTACCGTCGACCTTCTCGTTCAACACGAAATGCTCACCCGGCAGCTTGTCGACGACGGCGCGAATCGAAACGCCGACGGCGCCGTTACCGATGTCCCAGGCAACCTTGAGTTTCTTGCCAGGCTTCACGTCGCGCAGCAGGCGCGCCGCATAGTCGGCCAGGATGTCCTTCTTCTCGACCTTGCCCTGCCCGGTTTCCCAATCGCCCTTGCCGGCCATGGCACCCAGCGTCTGGATATCGGCGCCGAAGAACGACTTCTTGCCCATCATCATCTTGAAGCCGTTGTAGTCCGGCGGATTGTGCGAACCGGTGATCTGGATGCCGCCGTCGGCTTCCAGATGATAGACGGCGAAATAGAGCATCGGCGTCGCGGCAACGCCGATGTTCACGACGTCGACACCGGCAGCCGTCAATCCCTCGATGCAGGCCGCCGCCAGTTCGGGCGAGCTCAGCCGGCCGTCATAGCCCAGCGCCACGCGCTTGCCGCCCTTGCGCTTGACCAGCGTGCCGAAGGTACGGCCGATTGCGCGCGCATCCGCTGCGTGCACGGTGCTGCCCACGACGCCACGAATGTCGTACTCGCGCAGGATGCTGGCCTCGAACTTGTGCGCCGTCTGGCTCATGCAAGAAACTCCGGAGTTGTGCGTTGATGTCTAGTTGCGGGGCGCGGGCCGGCCGACGCCTTCGTAGGCGAAGCCCAGGCTACGCATCTCTTCGGGATTGAACGCGTTGCGCAGATCGACGATCCGCGGTTGGCGCATCAATTCCTTGAGCCGACGCGGGTCGAGGCCTCGGAACTCGTGCCATTCGGTGATCAGCACCAGGACGTCGGCGCCGCTGGCGGCTTCGTAGGCCGTCTTGGCGAATTCGATGTTCTTCATCAGACGGCCCGCTTCGGTCATGCCTTCGGGATCGAAGGCCACGATCGTCGCACCGGCCGCTTGCAGGGCCGGCACGATGTCGAGCGACGGCGCATCGCGCATGTCGTCGGTGTCCGGCTTGAAGGTGAGACCGAGCACGCCTACCCGCAGCCCTTTCACCGAGCCGCCGCAGAAGGCGATGACCTTGTCGGCCATCCGCTTCTTGCGCGCATCGTTCACGGCGATCACCTGCTCGACGATCGTCTGCGGTGCGTTGACCTCGCGCGCCGTGTAGGCGAGCGCCAGCGTATCCTTGGGAAAGCACGAGCCGCCAAAGCCCGGCCCAGGATGCAGGAACTTCCGGCCGATGCGGCCGTCGAGACCGATGCCGCGGGCCACGTCGTGGACGTCGGCCCCGACCCTCTCACAGAGATCGGCGATCTCGTTGATGAAGGTGATCTTGGTCGCGAGGAAGGCGTTGCCCGCGTACTTGGTGACCTCGGCCGTTTCGATGTTGGTGAAGACCATCGGCGTCTGGATCAGATTCAGCGGCCGGTAGATCCCCGACATCACCTCGCGTGCCCGTGCGCTTTCCACTCCGATCACCACACGATCGGGCTTCATGAAATCCTCGATCGCCGCCCCTTCGCGCAGGAATTCCGGATTGGAAGCCACGTCGAACTCGGCGGCGGGCCGGGATTCGTGGATGATGCGGGCAACCTCTCGCCCGGTGCCGACCGGCACGGTCGACTTGGTGACAACCACTGTATAGTGCTGAAGAGCCTCGGCGATCTCGGCAGCGGCTGCATAAACGTAGCTGAGATCGGCATGGCCATCGCCGCGCCGGGTCGGCGTGCCAACCGCAATGAAGACGGCATCGGCACTGCCGACGGCATCGCGCAGGCTCGTGCTGAAGGAGAGCCGGCCCGCACGCGTATTGTCGGCTACCAGCTTGTCGAGGCCCGGCTCGTAGATCGGGATCTCGCCCTTGCGTAGCCGCTCGATCTTCGCGGCATCCTTGTCGACGCAGATAACGTCGTGGCCGAACTGGGCAAAGCAGGCACCGGACACCAGTCCGACATAGCCCGAACCGATCATCGCAATGCGCATTGTGTCAGCCCTTCATCAGCCGTTCGATGAGAGCGCGACTTTCGGCCTTTGTGTCCTGCCGGTCGAGAGAGATCGCCACGTTGGCCTCGAGAAAACCAAGGCGGCTGCCGCAATCGTAGCGCCGACCGGCATAGCGCAGCGCATGAAACGGCGTATTGCCGATCATCTTGGCCATGGCGTCGGTGAGCTGGATCTCGCCGCCGGCGCCGGTCTCGTGTCTGTCGAGGTGATCGAACACTTCCGGCAAGAGCACGTAGCGGCCGATCAGCGCCAGGGTCGACGGCGCTTCCTCGGGCTTGGGCTTCTCGACCATGCCCGTGATCTCCGCGAGACCGTCCTTCTCGCCCTTCACCGCGGCGATGCCATAGCTCTTGGTCTGCTCGCGCGGCACGTCCATCACCGCGACGACGCTGCCGCCGGTCTTCTCATGGGCCGTGGCGAGCTGGCCGATGCAGCTCGGCGAATCGAGCGTCAGTTCGTCGGGCAGCAGCACGGCGAAGGGTTCGCGGCCGATCCAATGACGGGCACACCAGACGGCGTGGCCCAGCCCCAGGGGCTTTTGCTGGCGCGTGAAGATCGCATTGCCGGGTTTGATGGTGGCCGCCTGCGTCTGCTTGAGCTCTGACGCCTTCTTACGCTGTTCGAGTGTCATTTCGAGTTCGTAGGCGTGGTCGAAGTGGTCCTCCAGCGCGCCCTTGTTGCGGCCCGAAACGAAGACGAACTCCTCGATCTCCGCCTGCAGGCATTCCTCGACTGCGTACTGAATCAGCGGCCGGTCGACCACGGTCAGCATTTCCTTGGGCATGGCTTTGGTCGCCGGCAGGAATCGGGTTCCCAAACCTGCGACGGGCAGAACGGCTTTACGGACACGCTGAACCATGCTTACCAACCTCGTTGAACGAGTGGATTATATTGGCAAATCAATGCTTTGACAGAGTTGCCGAGTGACAATCCAAGGGCCGGGCTAGATGCCATCCGCGGCCGCCGCTGGCAAGGTCATCCACCAAGCAGCACGTCCTTGGCCCGATTGATCCGGGCCGCAAGATCGGCCGTGCCGCCGACGTCGGGATGCATGCGCTGAATCAGCCGACGATGTGCGGCCCGTATCTCCTCTGCCGTTGCACCCTCGGCGAGCCCGAGGACAGCCAACGCCTCGTCATGCGTCATGTCGGTTCGTGGGCCACGCGGCGGCGACTGCTGTTGCGCATTGCGCCAGTTAGCTCCCAGGCGGCGATCGAGATAGGCTTCCAGCACCCTGAGAGAATCGGCATCCGCCGCACATTCCCGGTGCAGCTCAGGAAGTTCAGTGTCGGACAACGCATCGAGCGTGCGCCCGGCGAAACGACCCGACAGGATCGTGCCGCCGACATCGCCGCTGCCATGGTCGATCCAGGCCTGCAGAAAAGCCGTCCGCACTTCCGTGCGTTGGCCGTGCCCCGGCGAACTGAAGCCGCCCGAAGGCTTGTGGCGCGCCGCTCGCGCAATCAACGCCGTGATGACGATGCCGGCGAGGCCCAGGAGTTCGGGCAGCAGACCCGGCAGGAAACGCAGTCCAAAAATCAGCAACGCGCCAACACCGATGCCGCCCAGCACGACCAAAGTAATACGCAGTGCGCGCGCCAACGCAGAAGGCTTTGCCCGCAGGAGCCAAGCAAGGCCCAGCGCCATCACCGCAAGGACGACCAGCGCCAGGAGGACGGCCGGCATACCTTACTGTCGCGGCGCGGGCGCCGGCGTTGCGGGAGCCGGTGCTGGCGTCTGCGGCTGGGCCTGCCCCTGGGATTCCGCTCGCTCGCGCTGGATCTGCCGCCAGCGTTCGACGTTGCGCTGATGCTCGTAGTAGGTCAGCGCAAAGGCATGCCCGCCCTGGCCATCTGCGACGAAGAAGAGCGAGCGGTCGCGAGCCAATGGATTGGTCGCCGCCACGATCGAGGCACGGCCGGGGTTGCAGATTGGCCCACGCGGCAAGCCGTTGATCACGTAGGTGTTGTAAGGCGTGTTGGAAGTCAGATCGGCTCGCGTCAGATCGCGATTGAACGGCACCTTGCCGTCCGTCAGGCCGTAGATCGTGGTCGGATCGCTCTCGAGCTTCATGCGGCGACGCAGCCGGTTGATGAAAACCGCGGCGACCTTGGTACGTTCGCCCGGCACTGCCGTCTCCTTCTCGATCATCGAGGCCAGGATCAGCGCGTCGCGCTTATTGGCCAGCGGCAGGCCGGCAGCCCTCTTACGCCATGCCTCGTCGAGCGTCTTTTCCATGGCCTCCTTCATGCGCATCAGGAGACCGTCGCGCGTATCGTCACGCGAATAGAAATAGGTCTCCGGCAGGAGGTCGCCTTCCTTCAGGTCGAGAGTGATTTCGCCCGCCAGCGCCTCGGTCTTGCGTACGAGGTCGATCACCTCGGCGGTCGTCATGCCCTCCGGCACAGTGAGGCGGCGCTGTACGACCTTGCCCGACTGCAGCAGCTCGACCAGCGTCTGCATGGAAGTGTGGGCCGGCACTTCATATTCGCCCGCCTTGATGGGCTTGGGCGACGGATCGATCATCAACGCCACACGGAACAGCCGCGGATGGGAGATGACCCCCTCTTCCTGCAGCAGCTTCGACATGGTGGTCGGACCCGCACCGCGCGGGATCACAACGTTCTTCGTCTTCTCGAGTGGCCCTTGGGCGGTAAGGATCGTGTGGCCGAGATAGAGCGCACCGCCCATCACCGTGACGAGCAGCGCAACGAAGAAGAGGACCCAACGAAAATAGCTGAGCAAACTCAGCTCCCGGTGGTCAAACGGGACCGACGATCAAGGAGGCGTTGGTGCCGCCAAATCCAAACGAATTGCTGAGCGCGTAACGAACCTTGCGCTGCTTGGCCTGCTTGGGCACCAGGTCGATGTCGCAACCTTCGTCGGGCTCGTCGAGGTTGAGGGTCGGCGGAACGGCCTGCTCGTTGATCGACTTGATCGCGTAGATCGCCTCGATCGCTCCAGCAGCGCCCAGCAGATGTCCCGTCGCCGACTTGGTCGACGACATGGAGAGCTTGTAGGCATCTTGACCGAACGCCCGCTTCACAGCCCCAAGTTCGATGACGTCGGCCATCGTCGAAGTGCCATGGGCGTTCACGTAGTCAATCTGGTCGGTGCCGAGCTTGGCGCGCTTGAGCGCCGCCTTCATGGCACGCATCGCGCCGTCGCCATCCTCGGACGGTGCGGTGATGTGATGGGCATCACCAGACAGGCCGTAACCTATGATCTCCGCGTAGATCTTCGCGCCGCGCTTCTTGGCGTGCTCATATTCTTCGAGCACCACGCAACCCGCACCCTCGCCCATGACGAAGCCGTCGCGCCGCTTGTCCCACGGCCGCGAGGCCTGGGTCGGCGTATCGTTGAAATCGGTCGACAGCGCCTTGCAGGCATTGAAACCTGCCATGCCGATGCGGCAGATCGCAGCTTCGGCCCCACCGGCCACCATGACGTCGGCATCCTCGAGCTGGATCAACCGCGCCGCGTCGCCCAGAGCATGGGCGCCGGTGGCGCAGGCCGTGACCACGGAATGGTTCGGGCCCTTGAAGCCGTATTTGATCGAGACCTGGCCGGAGACGAGGTTGATCAGTGCCGAAGGAATGAAGAACGGACTTACGCGCCGCGGTCCTCGCTCCTTCAACACCAGCGACGTCTCGTAGATCGTCTGCAAGCCCCCGATGCCGGAGCCGATCATGACGCCGGTTCGGGTCATGCCCTCTTCGTCCTGCGGCTTCCAGCCAGAATCCTCGACCGCCTGCTCGGCGGCCGCGATACCGAAGATGATGAACTTGTCGAGCTTTCGCTGGTCCTTGGGCGCGATATAGGCGTCGGCATTGAAATGCCCGTTCGCCTTGTCGCCCAGCGGCACCTCGCCCGCGATCTTGGTCGCGAGATCGGAGGTGTCGAAGGCCTGGATCGCCCGAATGCCGGACTCCGCCGCCATGAGGCGGCGCCAGTTCGTATCGACGCCGTCACCCAACGGCGTCACCATACCCATACCAGTTACGACGACTCGCCTCATCTTTCGCCTTCCTAGCTGCAGGAACTGGCGAAGATCAGGACTTCGCGTTGCCTTTGATGAAGCCGATCGCGTCGCCGACGGTCTGGATCTTCTCCGCCGCGTCGTCGGGAATCTCGATGCCGAACTCTTCTTCGAACGCCATCACCAGCTCGACCGTGTCGAGGCTGTCCGCGCCGAGATCGTCGATGAACTTGGCGTCTTCCTTGACCTGCGCGGCCTCGACGCCGAGATGCTCTACGACGATCTTCTTAACGCGCTCGGCAATATCGCTCATTCTCTTGTCCTTCCCGTCTAATCTAAAAATCCCGGTCGCCGAAGGGGATTGGCGAAGTCCGGGCTCTTAACATAGCTCAACGGCCATTGGCTAGAACCGAAAAGCCCACAAAATCAGGCACTTGAAGGGTTGTCCCAAGGACCCACCCTCAGATCATCGCCATCCCGCCATTGATGTGCAGGGTCTGGCCCGTGACATAGGCCGCTTCATCACTTGCGAGATAGACGACACCGGACGCGATTTCCTCCGGCGTGCCGAGGCGGTCGGCCGGCACGCGACCGAGGATTGCCTTCTTCTGGTCGTCGGTCAGCGCGTCGGTCATCGGCGTGGCGATGAATCCGGGCGCAACACAGTTCACGGTAATACCGCGCGAGGCCAGCTCCTGCGCCAGCGACTTCGACATGCCGATGAGGCCTGCCTTGGCTGCCGCATAGTTCGCCTGGCCGGGGTTCCCGGTCACGCCGACGATCGAGGTAATGTTGATGACGCGGCCGAACCTGCGCTTCATCATGCCGCGCATCGCCGCGCGCGTGAGCCGGAAAGTGCCGGTCAGGTTCACCTGCAGCACCTTCTCCCACTCCTCGTCCTTCATGCGCATCGAGATGTTGTCGCGCGTGATACCGGCATTGTTCACCAGGATGTCGAGCTTGCCCATCGCCGCCTCGGCTTCCTTGGCCAGGCGATCGATGTCGGCGGCATCGTCCATCTTCGCGGCAACGACGTGCGCTCGCTCGCCGAGCGTCGCCTTGAGCTGCTCCAGCGCGTCGGCGCGCGTGCCCGACAGAGTGACGGTCGCGCCCTGCTTGTGCAGGGCCTTGGCAATCGCACCGCCGATGCCCCCGGATGCGCCCGTTATGAGGGCCGTCTTGCCGCTGAGATTGAACATGCCGCTACTCCTCAGACGGTTTTCAGGAAGGCTTCGAAATCGGCCGGCGTGTTGAGCGCCAAGCCCGTCATATCCTTGTCGATACGCTTGACCAGGCCCGACAGGACCTTGCCGGTGCCGCACTCGACCAGCATGTCGACGCCCTTCGTCTTCATGTACTGCACGCCTTCGCGCCAGCGCACCAGCCCCGTCACCTGTTCCACCAGCCGTTGCTTGATCGCACCGGGATCGCTGACCTCGGCGGCCAGCACATTGGCCACCAGCGGCACCCGCGGCGGCATCAACGCGACGCCTTCGAGCGCCGCCTTCATCGCGTCGGCGGCCGGCTGCATCAGCGGACAATGAAAGGGTGCGCTCACTGGCAACATCATGCCGCGCTTGCAGCCCTTGGCCTTAGCCGCCTCGATCGCGCGCTCGACGGCTTCCTTGTGGCCGCTGACGACGACCTGTCCGCCGCCATTGTCGTTGGCTACGGCGACGATCTGGCCCTGCGCCGCTTCCTTGCAGGCTTCCTGGGCCGGCTCGAGCTCAATGCCCAGCAGGGCCGCCATGGCGCCAACGCCAACCGGCACGGCTTTCTGCATGGACTGGCCGCGCAATTTCAGGAGTCGCGCGGCGTCTGCGAGTTGCAGCGCGCCGGCGGCCGCAAGGGCGGAGTATTCGCCCAGCGAATGGCCGGCGACGTAGTCCGCCAGAGACGGTAGCGGCTTACCGCCGTCCTTTTCGAGGATGCGCACGACCGCGACGCTCACCGCCATCAGGGCCGGCTGGGCGTTCTCGGTCAGGGTTAGGTCGCCTTCGGGCCCTTCCCGCATCAGCTTCGACAGGTTCTGGCCCAACGCTTCGTCGACCTCGCCGAACACGTCGCGGGCGGTGGCGAAGGCCCCTGCGAGGTCGGCGCCCATGCCGACGGCCTGAGATCCCTGGCCTGGAAAGACGAAAGCCCGACTCATACGCGTTTTCCCCCTTTGTTCGACGCGAATTGCGGGCAGTCATACCGGCGCCCCCGACGCAGTCAAGCCGCGCCGGGATTGCTTGATTTCGGGCCGTGGGCCTGTATAACCGCCGCTCTTCGGGGCCTAAATCGGCCCCGATCTCCTTGCCGGTTCGAGCATCCGCCCTTTCGGGGCAAATGCGGGGAGCCGGCTAGATCCGGTCGGTTCGCTGAACTCCGGGTCGCTAACAGCCATAAGGAGCCAAAACGACATGGCACTCTACGAGAACGTCTTCATTGCGCGTCAGGATGTCCCGACGACGCAGGTGGAGGCACTGACCACCCAGTTCGCCGAACTGGTCACCGGCCTGGGCGGCACCGTCTCCAAGAAGGAGTACTGGGGCCTGCGCTCGCTGACCTACCGCATCAAGAAGAACCGCAAGGGTCACTACACCCTGCTCAACATCGACGCCCCGTCGGCGGCGGTGAAGGAGCTGGAGCGCACGATGTCGATCAACGAAGACATCATCCGCTTCATCACGGTTCGCGTCGACGAACTCGAGGAAGGCCCGTCGGCCGTCATGCAGCGCAGCGCCGAGAAGTCGGACCGTCCGGGCGGCGACCGTGGCGATCGCTGGGGCGACCGTCCGCCGCGCCGCGAGCGTCCGCGCTTCGGTGACGAAGGCGCAGCCCCCGTCGCCACCCCAGCAGGAGAAGAAGAATGAGCGCGCAACGCCGCCCCTTCACCCGTCGCCGCAAGAGCTGCCCGTTCTCGGGCGCAAATGCGCCGAAGATCGACTACAAGGACGTGCGCCTTCTGCAGCGTTTCGTCTCCGAACGCGGCAAGATCGTTCCGAGCCGCATCTCGGCGGTCTCGTCCAAGAAGCAGCGTGAGCTCGCCCAGGCGATCAAGCGCGCCCGCTTCCTGGCGCTCCTGCCCTACATCATCGCCTAACCAGGAGACGCGATCATGCCGATGAACGTCATCCTGCTGGAGCGCGTGCCGAAGCTCGGTCAGATGGGCGATGTTGTGAAGGTGAAGCCCGGCTTTGCCCGCAACTTCCTCCTGCCGCAGAAGAAGGCCCTGCGCGCCACCAAGGACAACATCACCTACTTCGAGTCGCAGCGTAAGACTCTCGAGGCCCAGAACCTCGAGCGTCGTTCGGAAGCCGAAGCCGTCGGCGCGAAGATGAGCAACCTCAAGGTCACTCTGATCCGCCAGGCGTCGGAAGCTCTGCAGCTCTACGGTTCGGTCACCTCGCGCGACATCGCCGACGGCGCCGCCGCCGAAGGTGTGAAGCTCCAGCGCAGCCAGATCGAACTCGACAAGCCGATCAAGTCGCTGGGCGCCCACAAGATCAAGGTGCACCTCCATCCGGAGGTCGCGGTCGAGATCACCACGATCGTCGCCCGTTCGCCCGACGAGGCCGAGTTCCTCGGCAAGGGCGGCAAGTTGGTTGCCGAAACCGAACGCGCAGCGATGGAAGCCGCGGAAGCCGCCCAGCGCGCTGCCGAACAGGCTGCCGCGCTGTTCGAAGCCAAGGCGGCTGCCGAGGGCGAAGCTGCTGAGGCTCCTGCCGAGGCCGAGGCCGAGGAAGCGCCGGCCGAAAAGAAGTAGCTCGCGTGCCCCCGGGCACCGTGCAACTCTTCGAACGCATGCCATCGTACCCCGGTGGCATGCGTTTTCTTTTGTGGCAATCGGACGGACTTCTGCCGTGATCTGGCGACTGGGCGCTTTCTGCGTTGCAGCCCTTGTGGCGATGCCGCTGCTCGGCATCACCTCCAGTCTCTTCACGTGGCAGGGCGATCTCTGGCGTCACCTCGCCGAGACCCAGCTTCCCGACATCGTCTCCAACACCATTGTTCTGTTGCTGTGCGTCGGCGCCGGTACCGTCGTCATCGGCACTGGTACCGCCTGGCTGGTCACAATGTGCCGCTTCCCCGGCAGTGGCATTCTGCAATGGGCGCTTCTGCTGCCGCTGGTCCTGCCGACCTACATCATCGGCTACGCCTATGCCGATCTTCTGGCCTTCGCCGGCCCGATCCAGACGGCGCTGCGCGGCGCCATGGGCTGGAGCCGCGCCGACTATTGGTTCCCCGATCTCGGGTCGGCGAGCGGCGTGGCCTTCCTCTTCACGCTGGTCCTCTACCCCTACGTCTACCTCGCGGCACGCGCGGCCTTCCTGTCGCAATCGCCGGCGCTGCTGGAGGCGAGCCGTATCCTGGGCCACGGGCCGTGGCGGACCTTTCTGCGTATCGGCCTGCCGCTTGCCCGCCCCGCTGTCGCAGCAGGGGCAGCCCTTGCCCTGCTCGAAGCACTCGCCGATTTCGGGACCGTTCAATATTACGGGGTCCACACCTTCACGACGGCGATCTATCGGACCTGGTACGGCATGGGAAATCGCGAAGGCGCGGCGCAGATCTCGCTGGCCCTGATCGCGATCGCGGCCATTCTCATTCTGCTGGAACGCCGTTCGCGTGGCCGGGCGCGTTTCACCATCGCGTCCAACCTGCGCCATCATGCCGAGCCGGCGGTGTTGTCGGCCGGTGCCGGCCTGCTGGCCGCGGCCGCATGCATCCTGCCGGTCCTGCTAGGCTTCGTGCTGCCCACTCTGCACCTTGGCAGCCTCGCCCTGACATCGGGCGCTACGATCGCCGACGAGCGTTTCGTAGGCGATGCCATCAACAGCCTCGTCCTCGCAACTCTCGCAGCCATCATCATCGTCGCGATGGCACTCTTCCTGAGCTATGCGGGGCGCCTGGTGCGCCGCCGTGCGCTCAACCGAACAATCGAGTTCGCCTCTCTGGGCTATGCAATTCCCGGTGCCGTCATTGCCGTCGGCGTGCTGCTGCCGCTGGCTGCAGCCGACCATGGCATCGACCGCCTGGCGCAGAGTCTGTTCGGCCTGCCGGTCGGACTCCTGCTGAGCGGCACGGCGTTCGCTCTGCTGACAGCATATACGGTGCGTTTCCTGGCGGTCGGTCTGGCCAACGTGGCCCCCGGTCTGGCAGCCATCGATCCGGCGATGGATGCCAGCGCCCGCGTGCTCGGCGCCCGGCCACGCCAGGTGCTGCGCTTCATTCACATGCCGATGCTGCGCGGTCCCCTGCTCACGGCCGCGATCATCGCCTTCGTCGAGGTTCTGAAAGAGTTGCCGGCGACCTTGCTGATCCGGCCGTTCAACTTCGACACGCTGGCGGTCGGAGTTTTCCGCTTCGCCTCCGACGAGCGCCTGGCTCAGGCCGCCGTCGGAGCTATTCTGATCGTCACCGTGTCGCTCGTCCCGGTGATCCTGCTCAGCCGCGCGGTGGCGGCGACGGCTAGACTTACTTCCAGCCCGCCCGGTCCATGATCTTCAGCGCTTCGGCGTTGTTCTGCGCGAAGACACGGGCATTGAGCTGGTCTTCCTTGAAGGTGCCCAGCGACTTCAGCTCGGGCGACAGCGCAACATCGGCGACTACCGGGAACTCCGAATTGCCCTCGGCGAAGTAACGCTGTGCCTGCGGCGAGACCAGATACTCGAGGAACTTCACGGCGGCTTCCTTGTTCGGCGCGTACTTGGCCACGGCGCCGCCGCTGATGTTCACATGCGTGCCGCGGTTCGCCTGGTTGGGGAACACGACGCCGACCTTCGCGGCGACCTCGCGGTCCTCCGGCTTCTTCGAGCGCAGGAGGTTCACATAGTAATAGGTGTTCGCCACCGCGATCTCGGCTTCGCCGGCGGCGACGCCCTTGATCTGGTCGGTGTCGCCGCCGCGCGGCGGACGCGCGAGGTTGCCGGCGACGCCCTTGGCCCAGGCTTCGGTCTTCTCCAGACCGTCTGCGGCCAAGATCGAGCCGACCAGCGACTGGTTGTAGATGTGGCCCGACGGCCGGATGAGGATCTTGCCCTTCCACTTGGCGTTGGCCAGGTCCTCATAAGTCTTGGGCGCGTCGGCGGCCGTTACCTTCTCCTTGTTGTAGAAGATGACGCGGGCGCGCTTGGAGAAGCCAAACCAGCTGTTGTCCGGGTCGCGCAGATGCGCGGGCACCGCCTTGGCCAGTACCGCCGAGTTCACGGGCTGCAAGAGGCCCATCTCGCGGGCGCGCTCGATGCGGCCGGCGTCGGTGGTGATGAGGACATCACAGGGGCTCTTGTCGCCTTCTGCCTTCAGGCGCTGGACGAGCGGATCGGGCTCGGCATCCACACGGTTGATCTTGATGCCGGTCAGATCCGTAAAGTTGCCGTAGAGGGCTTCGTCTGTGTTGTAGTGGCGGGCCGAATAGAGGTTCAGCGTTCCGCCCTGCGCATCGGAGCGCCGGGCAATGAACACTCCGGCGCCAAAGGCCAACCCCGTCGTCACCAGTGCGCGTCGCTTCACATTTTCCTCCACTGCGAGTGAATATTAGTCCGATATCACCCGCTCAGCAGGACTGCAAATCAATTGCAAGTCAGCGTCTGGCTGCCCCGAGGTATTTTTGCACTCATCCCCTTTGCCTTGAAAAAGCCATTCGGATTAACATTTCACCTAACAACGACGTGGAGTTACGGGACGTGCTTGCTGTCGCCCCACAGGTCGTTGCCCCGGGGGAACGACGATGCTGCTAGCAAAGGTCCTTGCCCGTGTAGTGGGTGAAGGCCAGTTGACCATCATCGATGAGGCCGGCCGGCCCCATCGTCTCACCGGGAAAAAGCCCGGACCCGCAGTCACCATGCGCATTCGCGACTGGTGGACGGGCGTTCGCATTGCCCTGCGCCCCCGCCTCGCCCTGGGCGAAGCCTACATGGATGGCAGGCTCACGCTCGAACAGGGCGACCTCTACGATCTTCTCGACCTGCTCGGCCGCAACATCGCTGCCGTGGAAGAGACGCCGATAGTGCGCTGGTCCTACACTCTGCAGAGCTGGTTCCGCGCGCTCGAGCAGTACAATCCCATCGGCAAGGCGCAGAAGAATGTCGCGCACCACTACGATCTCAACGACCAGCTCTACGACTTCTTCCTGGATCGCGACCGGCAGTATTCCTGCGCCTACTTCAAGACCGGCAAGGAATCACTGGAGACGGCGCAGGAGGACAAGAAGCGGCATATCGCAGCCAAGATGCTTCTGAAGCCCGGCCAGCGCGTTCTCGATATTGGTTCGGGCTGGGGCGGCATGGGCCTCTACCTCGCCCGTGAATTCGACGTCGACGTGACCGGCATCACTCTTTCGAAGGAACAGCATACGGTCTCGAGCCGGCGCGCACTCGAAAGCAGCATTGCTGACCAAGTGCGCTTCAAGCTGCTCGATTATCGCCGGGAGTCCGCCCAATACGACCGTATCGTCTCCATCGGCATGTTCGAGCATGTCGGTGCAGCGCACTATCTCGAATACTTCAGCAAAGTGAAGGAGCTGCTGGCCGACGACGGCGTCATGGTGCTGCATGCAATCGGGCGCATGGAACCGCCGGGCGGCACTAACACCTGGCTGAAGAAGTACATCTTCCCCGGCGGCTACACCCCCGCCCTGTCGGAGGTCCTAATCGCCATCGAGAAGGCCGGCCTTTGGGTCACCGACGTCGAGGTGCTGCGGCTACACTATGCAGAGACCCTGCGACACTGGCGCGAGCGCTTCCTCGCCAACCGCGAAGAGATCAAGAAGCTTGCAGGCTACGACGACCGCTTCTGTCGCATGTGGGAGTTCTATCTGGCCGGCTGCGAAGTCGCGTTCCGGTACATGAACCAGATGGTCTTCCAGATGCAGATCACGCGCCGCCAGGACGCGACGCCGTTGACGCGCGACTACATGGTCGACGCAGAGCGCACGGAAGGCGATACCCGTTCAATCGCGGCGGAATGATGTTGCATTAGGGTTGTCCCCGGCTTTCAGGTTATCCTGACGAGGCCGCCGCATTAGTGGTGGTCGCTGCCCCCTCTCATGACTAACAAAGGCTCTCCATGGAGCCCCTGAAAGACACCTCGAACGTTACACGCTTGCCCGGAGCGGAAGATATCCGCTTGCGCGAGCCGCCGCACAATTTCGAAGCCGAGCAGGCTTTGCTTGGTGCGATTCTGGTGAACAACGCCGCCTATCAGCGCGTCGCGGAGTTCCTGAGGCCTGAGCACTTCGCCGATCCGCTGCATGGCAAGCTCTTCGATTCGCTGTCTCGCCTGATCGAGCGCGGCCAAGTGGTAAGCGCCGTCACCTTGAAGACCTATGTCGAGCAGGACGAGGCGATGAGAGCAGCCGGCGGCGCGGCCTACCTGGCCCGCCTCGCCGCCGCTTCGGTACATGTCATCGACGCCGGTGCCTTCGGTCGCGCCGTGCACGATCTTTACTTGCGGCGGCAGCTCATCGACCTCGGCGAAAGCGTGGTGAACGGCGCCTTCTCCGGCGACGTCGAGGAAACGGCCCTGCAGCAGGTCGAAGTCGCCGAGAAGAAACTCTACGACCTCGCGACGAGCGGCCAGACTGAAGGCGGCTTCAAGCCCTTCCGGATGGCGCTGACCGAAGCCACGGTTGCGGCCGAGGCGGCCTATCACCGCGTCGGCCAGCTCACAGGTGTGGCTTCGGGCCTGTTCCAACTCGACCAGCTCCTGGGTGGCCTACACAAATCCGACCTGCTCATCCTCGCCGGTCGTCCCTCGATGGGAAAGACGGCGTTGGCGACCAACATCGCCTTCAATGCGGCCAAGGCCTACCGGGAGGAGATCGTCGATGGAAAGCCGAACGCCGTGGACGGTGCGGTCGTCGGATTCTTCTCGCTCGAAATGTCTTCCGAGCAGCTTGCGACCCGCATGCTCGCCGAGCAGGCGGAAGTCTCCTCCGAAAAGATTCGTAAAGGCGAATTGATCAGCAGCGACTTCGACAGGGTCCTGTCGATCAGCCACGAGCTGGAACATCTCAACTTCTTCATCGACGACACACCGGCCCTGTCGATCGCCGCGCTGCGGACGCGCGCGCGACGCCTGAAGCGCACGCACGGACTTGGGCTCATCATCGTCGACTACCTGCAGCTCCTCAATCCGTCGGGCAAGAGCCGTCAGGAAAACCGCGTCCAGGAAGTCTCGGAGATCACGCGTGGTCTCAAGACGCTGGCTAAGGAACTGATGGTGCCGGTGATCGCGCTCAGCCAGCTCAGCCGTGCGGTCGAGCAGCGCGAGGACAAGCGTCCGCAGCTCTCCGACCTGCGTGAATCGGGCTCGATCGAACAGGACGCCGACGTCGTCATGTTCGTCTATCGCGAGGAGTATTATCTCACCCGCTCCGAGCCGAGCCGGCGCGCCGAGGAAAGCGACCAGAAGTTCAACGAGCGTCACGATGCCTGGAAGCAGCGCTGCGAGCAGACCTACGGCAAGGCCGAGGTGATCGTGGCCAAGCAGCGCCACGGTCCCACCGGCATCGTCCAGCTCTCCTTCGAAGGCCAGTTCACCAAGTTCGGCAATCTGCCGGGCTATGCGGATCTGCCCGACGCGCCGGCCTTCTAGGGACGGCCGAATGTCCTTTCCAGCCGACGAGAGCGCGCGCCGGGCTGGCGCAGTCCTCACGATCGATCTCGGCGCCATCGCCGCCAACTGGCGCGGCCTGCGCGATGCCGGGCGCGCCACCGGCCGTCACGTCGACTGCGCCGCCGTGCTCAAGGCCGACGCCTATGGCTGTGGCGCCGCCGCGGTGGGGCCGCGCCTGGCGGCCGAAGGCTGTCGGCAGTTCTTCGTCGCCCATATCGACGAGGGTATCGCGCTGCGCCGCGTCCTGCCCGAGCATCCGATCTATGTGCTGAACGGCCTGCTTGCCGGCACCGAACCCGACTTCATCCAGTATGGGCTGACGCCGGTGCTCAACCACCTCAGCCAGCTCAACGCCTGGCGCGCCGCCGCCCAGCGCTACGAGCGGCCGCTCGATGCCGTCGTCCATCTCGACACCGGCATGCATCGGCTGGGCTTCGGCGCCGAGGATGCGCAGGTCCTGATCAACGAGCGCGGCCGCCTGCGCGGGCTCCGACTGGCGCTGATCATCAGCCATCTCGTGGCCTCCGAGGAGCCGGCCAACCCGGTCAACGGCGAGCAGCTCTCGCGCTTCCGGAACTTCGTGCGGGCCATGCCGGGCGCGCCGACTTCGCTCGCCAACTCCTCCGGCATCTTCCTGGGGCCGGACTATCACTTCGACCTGCTGCGGCCGGGTGCGGCGCTCTATGGCATCAACCCCCTGCCCGGCCGCTCCAATCCAATGTTGAGCGTGCTGACATTGCAGGCGCGCATCCTCCAGACACGCCGGATCGATGCTTTCCAGACCGTGGGCTACGGCGGCGCCTGGCGGTCGGCGCGACAGAGCCGGATTGCCACGATTGCGCTGGGGTATGCGGACGGCTATTTCCGTAACCTCGTCAACCGCACGCATGTGCATATCGCCGGATACAATGTGCCCGTCGTCGGCCGCATCTCCATGGATCTTGTGACCATCGACGTGACCGACGTGCCGGAGGCTGCCTGCCAGGCCGGCGCTACGGTCGAGGTTTTGGGTCCACACCTCACGCCGGACGATCTTGCCGATCACGCCCGTACCAATGCCTACGAAGTGATGACGGCGCTGGGCAGGCGCTACCACCGGGCCTATGTCGACGGCTACGCGGATGAGCCGGGCGAGCCGGAGCCTCCCGGAGCGGCAGCGTGAGCATTCCCTTGCTCACGATCCTTGGGCGCATGACGCTGGCCTTCCTGGAGGCCATTGGTTCGGTCTCGGCATTCGCCTTCCACGCCATCCGGCAGGCCCTGCAGCCGCCCTGGTACCGCAAGCAGATCCTGCGGCAGATCATGGAGATCGGCTATTATTCGCTGCCTGTCGTCGGCCTGACCGCGATCTTCACCGGCATGGTTCTGGCCCTGCAGAGCTATACGGGTTTTGCCCGCTTCTCAGCCGAAAGCGCGATCCCCAATGTCGTCGTGGTGTCGCTGACGCGCGAGCTGGGTCCGGTCCTCGCGGGATTGATGGTGGCCGGCCGCGTCGGTGCGGCGATGGCCGCCGAGATCGGCACGATGCGGGTCACGGAGCAGATCGACGCGCTCACCACGCTCTCGACCGATCCCTTCAAGTACCTCGTCGTGCCGCGCCTGATCGCCGGCGTCGTCACCCTGCCCGTCCTCGTGCTGGTCGCCGATATCATCGGCATTCTGGGCGGCTTCCTGGTCGGCGTGTACAAACTCGATTTCAACGACGCGGCCTACCTCCGCAACACGCTCGACTTCCTGCAATTCCAGGACGTGTTCTCCGGCCTCGTGAAGGCGTCCGTCTTCGGCTTCCTGATCACGCTCATGGGCTGCTACCATGGCTATTCGTCGAAGGGCGGCGCCCAGGGCGTGGGCATGGCTACGACCAATGCTGTGGTCTCCGCCTCGATCCTGATCCTGACGTTCAACTACTTCATCACCGAAGCCTTCTTCGCCCGCTGATCGGCCCTGCATGGCTTCCCCCAAAATCTCACTGCACGGAGTCACCAAGTCCTTCGGGCAGAAGAAAGTGCTGCAGGGCATCGACCTCGAAATCGCAGCCGGCGAATCCATGGTGGTGATCGGCGGGTCGGGCACCGGCAAGTCGGTGCTGCTGAAGTGCATTCTGGGTCTCATGAAGCCCAATACCGGTTCGATCCAGATCGACGGCGAGGAGACGACCGATCTCGCTAACCACGATCGCGCCCGCGTCATGCGCAAGTTCGGCATGCTGTTCCAGGGCGGCGCGCTCTTCGACTCGCTGCGTGTTTGGGAGAATGTCGCCTTCGGTCCGATCCAGAGCGACGGCATGCCGGTCGACGAGGCGCGCGAGGTCGCTGCCGCCAAGCTGGGCGCCGTGGGCCTCGGCCCGGAGATCGGCGAACTCTTCCCGTCGGAGCTCTCGGGCGGCATGCAGAAGCGCGTGGCCCTCGCGCGCGCCATCGCTCGCGAGCCGGAGATCATCTTCTTCGACGAGCCGACCACCGGCCTCGACCCGATCATGGCCGACGTCATCAACGACCTGATCGTGAAGTGTGTCCACGACCTCGGCGCGACCGCCATCTCGATCACCCACGACATGGCCAGCGCCCGCAAGATCGGCCATCGCGTCGGCATGCTGCATGAGGGCAAGCTGATCTGGCAGGGCCCCGTCTCTAAAATCGACAGTTCGGGCAACGCCCATGTCGATCAGTTCATCCACGGCCGCGCTGAAGGCCCGATTCGCATGCAGGTCAGGAAGTTCTGACATGGACGTTCGCCAGCCCAGCCTCGAAGTGGCCCGGCGCTGGTTCGCCGAAGGCCTTCGCACGGCCTGCCATCTCACCGATGCGCGCGTCGTGGAAGCTTTCGCGACCGTGCCGCGCGAAACCTTCGCCGGTCCCGGCCCGTGGCGCCTCTTCCATTTCGTCGATGGGTACTGGACCACCGAGGATGCCGATCCGCGCCGGCTCTATCACAACGTCCTCGTGGCACTCGACGAGAGCCGCGGCCTCAACATCGGCGAGCCCGCGCTATGGGCACGCCACTTCGACCACCTCGGCGTGCCGGACGGCGCGCGTGTGCTGCAGCTCGGTGCAGGCTCGGGTTACTACACGGCAATCCTTGCCGAACTGGCTGGATCGGCGGGCCGAGTGGATGCGATCGAAATCGACGGCCCGCTTGCCGAGGTTGCACAACGCAATCTCGCGGCATGGCCGAACGCTCACGTCCGCCTGGGCGATGCGAGCCAACCGGTCGACGGCCAATGGGATGTCATCGTGGCCTTTGCCGGAGCGACCACGCCGCACGGCTGGTGGCTCGAAGCACTGGCCGATGGCGGCCGGATGCTGCTGCCGATGACGGCTGAGCGCCGTCGCGGTGGCTTCATGCTGCGCCTGGACCGTCACGGGGACGGCCTCTCCGCACGTTCCGCCGGTTGGGTCGCCTTCTATCCCTGCGCCGGCGCGCGCAGCCCCGAAGACGCCGAAGCGATCAGTCAGGCCCTTGCTGATTTCGTCGGACAGCAGGCCGTGCGCAGCCTGCGGCGCGATCCACACCAGCCCGACGAGACGTGCT
>CALROF020000040.1:0-35718 GCA_943369775.1 Reyranella massiliensis 521 | reverse complement strand
AACTTCGGCGTCGAGATGTTGAGGAGAACGTTGGCGCCGGAATCCTTGAGCTGGATGACCTGCGACTCCACGGTCGGGTCCGTCACCTCGTAGGTGACGAGCTTGACGTTTTTGACGACGTCCTTGCCCAGCCCTTCCTTGATGCCGTCCCAATAGTCCTTGCCGAAGTCATCGTTCTGCATCAGCACGCCGAACTTCGGATCCTTGACGTTCGCCAGCGCATGCTTGGCGTAGATCACGCCTTCGGTGCGGTAATCGGGCTGGAAGCCCATCGACCAGGGGAAGTCCTTGGGATTGCCCCACTTCGTGGCGCCGGTCGACACGTAGAGATGAGGCACCTTCTTCTGGTTCACGTACTTGTGGATCGCCGTATTGGTCGGGGTGCCGAGCGTGTTGAAGAGGCACAGCACCTTCTCCTGCTCGACCAGCTCGCGCGTGACCTCGACCGACTTCGCCGGATTGTAACCGTCGTCGCGCGTGATGAAGCGGACTATGCGACCGTTGATGCCGCCGGCATCGTTGACGGCCTTCCAGAATGCCTCGTGTCCCTTGCCGATGACGCCGTAGGCCGATGCAGGCCCGCTATAGGGACAGAAGTGCCCGATCTTGATTTCCTTGTCGTTGGCGCCCTCGTCGTACTTTTTCTGAGCCGACGCCGATGTTGCTCCCGAAAGCAGCGCTGCAGCCGAAACGCCACCAATGAAACCACGCCTACTGGTAATCAACGCTTCCTCCTTCATTTGAAATTTATGGAGGAAGCGTCTGCCCAATAACGTGGCTTGAAAAGAGCCAACACTTTCACAACCTCTGCAAAGCAGTACCACCACGGCCCGATAGCCTCCGCCTGGAGTGTCGACTAGTGAGGGTCAGTTCTTTCATGGAGTTTCTTATGGCCGATCTGTCCGCTTTCCCGATCGCGACGCGCTGGCCGGCAGCGCATCCCGATCGCATCCAGCTCTATTCGCTTCCCACGCCCAACGGCGTTAAGGTTTCGATCATGCTGGAGGAGCTCGGACTGGCGTACGAGCCACACCGCATCGACATCATGAAGAACGAGAACCAGATCCCGGAGTTTCTCGCGTTGAACCCCAACGGCAAAATCCCGGCGATCATCGACCCCGATGGACCGGACGGGCACCCCATCGGCCTATTCGAATCGGGAGCGATCCTGCTCTACCTCGCCGACAAGACCGGCCGTTTCATCCCGCCGGACCCGCACGGGCGATGGGAGACAATCCAGTGGGTCTTCTTCCAGATGGCGGCGGTCGGTCCGATGTTCGGGCAGGTCGGCTTCTTCAACAAGTTCGCCGGCAAGGACTTCGCCGACAAGCGTCCGCTCGAGCGTTATGTCGGCGAGTCGAAGCGGCTGCTCGGCGTGCTC
The DNA here is from genome assembly GCA_943369775.1 of Reyranella massiliensis 521. GTDB lineage: Bacteria > Pseudomonadota > Alphaproteobacteria > Reyranellales > Reyranellaceae > Reyranella > Reyranella massiliensis_C. The sequence goes on along the minus strand of CALROF020000040.1, from coordinate 34,337 downwards.
GAAACGAGGCTCGGCAGCCACGACTGGCTGACGGGCAAGGATTACGGCATCGCCGACATCGCGACGCTGGGTTGGGTGCGCAACCTCATCACCTTCTACGAAGCGCGCGATCTGGTGGCGTTCGATTCGCTGAAGAAGGTGCCGGCCTGGCTGGATCGCTGCCTCGAAAGGCCGGCGGTCCAGCGCGGTCTCACCATCCCCGCGGCGCCTCGCTAACCTTCGGCCGACACGATATCGCCGAACAGATCCCAGCTCTCGCCCTTGAAACGGGCGAGCCGCATGGACTGGACAGGATAGAAGTCCATGGGGCTGGTGTTGACGGTAATGCCCGGCAGCAGCAGCGGCACGCGCAGTTTCTGATGACTGGCCGCCTGGCGCATCAGATTCGCGCGGGTGAGTTCGTCGCCGCACTTCTTCAACGTCTCGTGCATCAGCGACGTGACCGCATAGGCAAAGACGTTGTTGGCATCCGCCTGGACGGCGCCCGGCATCCACCTGCTCATCCAGGCCCTCCACGCCTTCATCTCAGAGTCGTCAGCCCACTGCGGATCGGTCGGGTCCTTGAGGTACTGCGCCGTGATGGTGCCCTGCCCGTTCTCCAGTCCGGCAGGCTTCATCACGGTTCCGACCGACGCCGAGACGATGTTGAGGTAGTGAGCAGGCTTCCAGGCAAGATCCGCGGCCTTGCGGATCGCCTGGGCGGCCGCCTTGGGCGTCGTGACATTGAAGAAGACATTGGCGCCAGAGGCCGCGAGCTGGATCATCTGGCTGTCGACTGTCGGATCGGCGACTTCGTAAGTCACGTGCTTAACGACCTTGCGGGCCACATCGGCACCGAGGCCCTGCTTGAAGCCCTCCCAGTAATCCTTTCCGTAGTCGTCATTCTGCATCAGGACGGCGATGCGCGGCTCCACGACGTTGGCCAGGATGTGACGCGCGTAGATCGCCCCCTCGGTGTGGTAGTCGGGCTGGAAGCCCATCGTCCACGGATACTCCTTGGGCTTGCCCCACTTCGATGCAGCCGAGGCGACGAAGAGCTGCGGCACCTTCTTTTGATTGAGATATTTGTGGATCGCCGTGTTGCTGGGCGTTCCGAGCGTGTCGAACAGGCAGAACACCTTCTCCTGTTCGACGAGTTGGCGCACAAGCTCCACGGTCTTGGCAGGCGAATAGCCATCGTCGAGGGAGATGAAACGAACCTTGCGACCATTGATGCCGCCGGCCTCGTTCACGCTCTTCCAATAGGCGTCGATGCACTTACCGATGATACCGAGGGACGATGCCGGGCCGCTGTAGGGGCCAGTATGGCCGATCTTGATTTCCGTATCGCTGGCGCCGTCGTCGTATTTCTTCTGGCCGGCCGCTCCCGTCGCAAGAAGCAGCGCCGCGGCCGATACGCCGCCTACGAAACCACGCCTGTGCATGCACTTATCCCCGCCGTAAAAACCGGCGCGTGCTTGCCTGCGGAATGGGGCGAAAAAGAGAAGGCCGCCTTTCGGCGGCCTTCCCGGCATTTTTCATCTCGTCGGATATCAGGAGCCTTCGGCCGACATGACGTCGCCGAACAGATCCCAGCTCTCGCCCTTGAAGCGGGCAAGCTGCACCGACTGGATCGGATAGAAATCCGTCGGGCTGGTGTTGATGGTGATGCCCGGCAGAAGCAGCGGAAGCTTGTACTTCTGGAAGTTGGCCGCCTGGCGCATGACGTTCTCGCGCGTCAACTCGTCACCGCACTTCTTCAGGGTCTCGTGCATCAGGCTGGCGACCGCGAAGCCGAACACGTGATTGGCATCGGCCTTGTTGGCGCCCGGCATCCACTTGTCCATCCAGGCGACCCACGCCTTGAAGTCGTCGGTGTTCTCCCACTGCTTGTCGGTCGGGTCCTTGAGATACTGCGCCGTGATGATGCCCTGGCTGTTTTCCAATCCGGCGGGCTTCATCACCGAGCCGACCGACGCCGACACGTTATTGAGATACTGCACCGGCTTCCAACCAATGTCGGCCGCCTTGCGGATCGCCTGCGCGGCCGCCTTGGGCGTGGCGATATTGAAGAAGACATTGGCGCCGGAGTCCTTGAGCTGGATGATCTGGCTGTCGACCGTGGGATCGGTGACCTCAAAGGTCACGTGCTTGACGACCTTGCCGCTCTCCTTGCCGAGGCCTTCCTTGAAGCCTTCCCAGTAATCCTTGCCGTAATCGTCGTTCTGCATCAGTACGCCGATCTTCGCATCCTTCACATTCGCCAGAATGTGCTTGGCGTAGACAACGCCCTCGGTGTGGTAGTCGGGCTGGAAGCCCATCGTCCACGGGAACTCCTTGGGCTTGCCCCACTTCGAGGCACCGGTCGCCACATAGAGCTGCGGCACCTTCTTTTGGTTCATGTACCTGTGGATAGCAGTGTTGTTCGCCGTGCCGAGCGTATTGAAAAGGCACAGCACCTTCTCCTGCTCGACGAGCTGGCGGGTCAGTTCCACGATCTTCGCCGGATTGTAGCCGTCATCGAGTGTCAGGAACTTGATCTTGCGGCCTTTGACGCCGCCGGCATCATTGACGCTCTTCCAATAGGCTTCGAGCGTCTTGCCGATCTGGCCGTAGGACGAAGCCGGTCCGCTATAGGGGCCGGTATGGCCGATCTTGATTTCCGTGTCGGTCGCGCCGTCGGAATACTTCTTCTGGGCAAATGCGGCGGTCGAGCCAGAGAACAACGCCAGCGCGGACGCACCACCCACAAAACCACGTCTACTCGTCTTCACGTTTATAGCCTCCCTTTTTTTCATAGGCTGGGAATGATGTTCGCTCGAAATATGGGCGAATTAAAGAGGCTTTGAGGGCGTGCGACGCTGCAGCCGGTACAATTGTGCGTCCGTCTCACCTGCCCACGATTCGTGCAAGCCGCCCCTTCTCCACTCGCCATGCGAGTGGAGGTTCCAAGGGCGCTTCGCCCTTACCGGGCGCCCCGGATCTTGCGCCACGCCATGAAAAGACCGCCCGCAATTCCCATCGGCATCAGGTAAATAATGGCGATCAGCAGGACACCGAACACGGTATAGGCCGAGAGGTCGAACGGCACCCCGAGGTCGTTCTTCACGAACTGCGACAGCGCCTGAGCGGAATTGTCGACCAGCACGTAGAAGATGCCGCCGATCACCGAACCGGTCAGCGAACCGATGCCGCCCACCACCAGGCCGATCAGGAACTTGATCGACAGGAAGATGTTGAAGCTGTCGGGTGCGACGAAGGCGATGGCCGAGGCCGAGAGCGCACCTGCGATGCCGGTATAGGCGGCGCTGATGCCGAAAGTGACCGTCTTGTAGAGGGCGGTGTCGATGCCCATCGTGTCGGCCGCCATGTACTGGTCGCGGATCGCCATCATGGCGCGCCCGCTGCGGCTGTTCAGCATGTTGGCCGCCGCCCAGAAGAGGATGACCATCACGACCAGGCAGAAGTAATAGAGCCACTGGTCTTCCGTCAGCGGCAAGCCGAATGGCACCTCGGGCTTGTTGAGCACGATGCCCTGCACGCCGCCGGTCAGGCCTTCGAGCCACTTGTATTTCAGGATCTGCGGCACCGCCAAAGCGAGCGCGAAGGTCGCGAGCGCAAGGTAGTGGCCTTCGAGCTTCAGCGCCGGCAGGCCGAACAGATAGCCCACGATGAAGCAGACGATCGCCGCTGCCGGGATCGTCGCCCAATAGGGCACGCTCAATTGATCCATCAGGACGGCGGCGGTGTAAGCGCCCACTGCGTAGAAGGCGCCGTGGCCCAGCGAAAACTGGCCGTTGAACCCCGTCAGCAGGTTCAGCCCCAACACCGCAATCGAGGCGATGATCATGGTGCTGACCAGGAACAGCCGATAGTCCGAGATCGCGTCGGGAAAGATCGGCTTCAGAAGCGGTACGACGAACGCCAAGACGACGATGCCGAGGACCCACTTTTTCGACGTGCTGGCCATGCCTCAGACCCTCTTCACGACGACGCGGCCGAACAGGCCGGCGGGTTTCACGGTCAGTACGAAAATGACGATGATCAGGGCGACGGTAAGCTTCTCGCCGTTGCCGATGATGTAGATACCGGTCGCCTTCTCGATCTGGTTACCGGCGTAGGCGACCATGTTTTCGAGCACGCCGACGATGAAGCCACCCGCGACGGCGCCGGCGGGGTTCGAGATACCGCCGACCAGGGCGCTGGCGAAGGCATAGAGCAGGATACCGGCCATCATGTTGGGATCGAGGTAGACGATGTGCGCCACCATGATGCCTGCGACCGCACCGATCGAGGACGCAAGCCCCCACCCCAGCGCTAGCATCCAGTCGACGCGCACACCGACCAGCCGCGCCATCTGCGGGTTCTGCGCGGCCGCACGCATCGCCAGCCCGAGCGGCGTGTAGCGGAAGAAGACGAACAGGAGGCCCAGCACGATCAGCGTCACCATCACGACGCCCAACTGATGTGGCCCGATCACGCCGGCGATGCCGAAGCTCGATTTCGGGAAGGGCGACGGATATTCCTTGATCAGGTAACTCCAGATGGCGCCCGCGACCGAATTGAAGATCGCCAGCAGGCCGATGAACACGACGATGATCGACAGCACCGGCGCGCTGTGCAGCGGTCTTAGGATCAACCGTTCGATCAGGACGCCCATCACGAAGGAGAGCGCCACGGCCACGATGAAAGCCGCCCAGAAGCTCAAGCCCCAGGTCATGAGCTGCCAGCTCAGGTAGGTCGAGAACATCGCCATCTCGCCCTGGGCGAAATTGATGTGGTCTGTCGACACGTAGATCATCACCAGCGCCAGGGCGACGCAGGCATAGATGGCGCCGTTGGCCAGGCCCGAGGCGATCTGCTGGAGGAACTGTTCCATGGTTTGCGCCTCAGTAGCCGAGATAGGACTTACGGACGTTCTCGTCGTTCTTCACGACTTCGGACGGGCCGGACATCACGACCTTGCCGGTCTCGAGAACGTAGGCGTGGGTGGCGAGGTCGAGCGCCAGGGCGGCGTTCTGCTCGACCAGCAGGATGCTCACCTTCTCCTCCTCGTTGATGCGCCGCAGGATGCGGAAGATCTCCTGCACGATCAGTGGCGCCAGGCCGAATGACGGTTCGTCGAGCAGCATCAGCCGGGGCTTCAGCATCAGCGCGCGGGCAATCGCCAGCATCTGCTGCTCGCCGCCCGAGAGCGTGCCGGCCTGCTGCTGGATGCGCTCTTTGAGACGGGGGAAATAGGCAAAGACCCGTTCGAGCTCGTCCTTGACGCCCTGCCTGTCACGCCGCGTATAGGCGGCGATCCGCAGATTTTCGTCGACCGTGAGCGTCGTGAAGGTGCCACGGCCCTCGGGCACATGGGCAATCCGCCGGCGCACGATTTCTTCCGTCGCCATGCCGCGGATGTTCTTGCCATCGAAGCGAATGGTGCCGTCGGTGCGCACCATGTTGCAGATGGCGCGGAGCGTCGTGGTCTTCCCGGCGCCGTTGGCGCCCAGCAGGGTGGTGATGCCGCCAGTCGGGATGTCGAACCCGACGTCATAGAGAGACTGGGTCTGGCCGTAGAAGGCTTTCAGCCCACTGACTTCGAGCAGTGCCGCCATTTACGCAGTCCCCAGATAGGCGCGGATCACTTCGGGATCGCGCTGCACTTCCGCCGGCGTGCCGTCGGCGATTTTCTTGCCGAAGTCGATGGCGACCACCTTGTCGGACACCGACATGACGAGGCTCATGTGATGCTCGACCAGCAGCACGGTGACGTGCTGGGTTTCGCGCACCCGCTTGATCTGCCCCTTCAGCACTTCGATCTCGTCATGATTCAGACCGGCCGCCGGCTCGTCCAGCAACAGCAGCTTGGGGCTCGAAGCCAGCGCGCGCGCCAGTTCGACGCGCTTGCGGATCGGAAACGGCAACGGCCCGGCCATCGCCGTCGTGAATGGCAGGAGGTCCATGAACTCGATCAGTTCCATGGCCCGCTTGGTGATGCGCTCCTCCTCGCCTTTGACCTTTGGCAGGCGCAGCGCGTTCTCGAAGAAGGAAGTGGAGCTGACGGAGTGGCAGCCGACCTTCACGTTGTCGAGAACGGTCATCTTGTCGAACAGCGCCACGTTCTGGAACGTGCGGCCGATGCCGATATGAGGGATGTCGTGGCGCGGACGCTTCAGGATCGTCTGGCCTTCGAACAGGACATCGCCGCTATGCGGCGTATAGAGACGACTGAGGCAGTTGAAGAGCGTCGTCTTGCCCGCCCCGTTGGGGCCGATCAGGCCAGCGATCTGGCCGGGAAAAACGTCGAAACTGACGCCGTCGAGGGCCACGATTCCCCCGAAGCGGACGGAGACGTCACGGACGCTCAAAAGCGCCGAGCCGCGAGATGAGGACGGTGCTGCCATGATTGTGCCGGTTTCGACAGTCGGCACAAAAAGCATGCCAACATGCCGAAATTACCCTTGCCTCCCAAGTACTTGCGACCCTTCTTCGGAGTCATCTCGATGATTTACGATGGCGTATCCCAATGTGGGACGCAACTCAAATGGCACGGCGCCATGCTTTGGGCGTGATTGCGCCGCAGGATGTCGCCGCTCTGCGGACATTGACAGCGAACGCATTGCAACCGATACGAAACCTCCCCCTCCCAAAGCGGGTCTACCGCCGATGCATCGTCTCTTTCGTCCGTCGCTTTTCCTTCTCGCCGCTACCTGCCTCACCGCTCCCGCAGTCGCTCAGCAGACGCCGCCCACGCAGGGCTGGCCCGCGAACAAGCCGCCGGCAGCGGCTCCTGCGACTCCTCCGGCAGCAGGTGCCACGCCTCCCGCAGCCGGTGCGCCCGCGGCCAACGCTCCTGCGGCACCGGCGCAGGCTGGCGCGACCCCGCCGGCGATTCCCCTGCCGCAGTGGTTCGTCGAGATCGACGTGGACAAGAAGGGCGAGGTCACACGCGCGGACTTTCTGAAGTACCGCATGAAGTCGTTCGAACAGCTCGACGGCAACAAGGACAACAAGCTGTCGCTCGACGAGTTCCTCAAGGTCACCGAACCGCCGATGACCCCCGACGTGCCGAACCTGCCGCCGCTCGAAGAGCGCAAGGCACGGGCACGGGCCGAGTTCCAGAACCTCGACACCAATCGCGACGGCTTCGTCGAGCGCGGCGAAGCGGAGGCGCTGGTTCACTCCGAGTTCAACAACTACGACACCGACCGCGACAACAAGGTCACGGAGCCGGAAGTCCGCCTGATCGTTCAGCGCTCCTTGCAGCGCGAGGCCCAGGAGCGCCAGCAGGCTGACGCGCGTCGCCGCCAGGGCCTGATGACCTTGAACGAATTTATCGACATGCAGATGCGGTCGGCTGACCAGCTCGACAAGAACAACGACGGCAAGGTCAACCAGCAGGAATATCTGGTGATGGCCGGCCCGGCCGATGGCCCGCAGGCCAAGAACCTCCTGCCCTTCGACCTGCGCAAGCAGATCGCGCTGCGCAAGTTCGCCGAGATCGACACCAACAAGGATGGCCAGCTCGACCGTGTCGAACTCACGGCCTACGCCCTGAAGCAGTTCCTGGAGATCGACGGCAACAAGGACCGCTTCCTGAGCGAAGAAGAGTTCAAGAAGGCGCAGGACGTCGAAGCCGCCAAGGTCCGTGCGCTCATCCAGACCTTGCAGCCGGCCCAGCCCGCGCAGCCGCGTCCGGCCCAGCCGCGCGGTGGCCAGCCTGCTCCGGCCCCCGCTCCCGCGCCGGGCTTGGCGCCGGGCCTGCCGCAAGGCACGCGCTAACCTTTTCCGATCTACTGCCATCTCCCCGCATCGCGGGGAGATGGAAAGTCACTCGACCGTGACGCTCTTGGCGAGATTGCGGGGCTGGTCGACGTCGGTGCCCTTGGCGACCGCGGTGTAATACGCCAGCAACTGCACCGGGACCGTATAGAGGATCGGCGCGACCACCGGATCGACCGTCGGCAGGGTGAGCGCAACCACAGCCTGGTTGCCGAGACGCCCTACGCCCGCCGCATCGCTCAACAGGACCAGCTTGCCGCCACGCGCCTTAGCCTGCTCGAAGTTCGAGGCGGTCTTGTCGAAGATCGCGTCGGTAGGCGCCACCACGACCACCGGCACGGTCTCGTCGATCAGGGCGATCGGCCCATGCTTCATCTCGCCGGCGGCATAGCCTTCGGCGTGGATGTAGGAGATCTCCTTCAGCTTCAGCGCCCCCTCGAGCGCGATCGGGAAGGACGAGCCGCGGCCGAGATAGAGCACGTCGCGCGCCTCGGCGAGGACCGTCTCGGCGACGCGCTTGTACTCCTCCTCCATGTTCAGCGCCTGATTGACGTGCGCCGGCAGTTCGATCAGCGCCAGCGCCAGCCGCGCTTCGGTCTCGGGCGAGAGCGTCCCCCTGGCCCGGCCAGCGGCAATCGCCAAGACGAGCAGCACCGTAAGCTGCGTCGTCGTGGCCTTGGTCGAGGCAACGCTGATCTCCGGTCCGGCCAGCGTCGGCAGCACCAGATGCGATTCACGGGCGATCGCGCTTTCCGGCACGTTCACCACGGAGAGGATCGTCTGCTTGTTCGCCTTGGCGTAGCGGATGGCGGCCAGGGTATCGACGGTCTCGCCCGATTGGGAGACGGCGATACAGACACCCCCCGCCGGCAGCGGCGGCTCGCGATAGCGCAGCTCCGAGGCGACCTCGACCTCGACCGGCAGCCTGGCCAGGCCCTCGAACCAGTACTTGGCGACCATGCAGGCATAGTAGGCCGTGCCGCAGGCCGTCATGGTGATGCGGCTTACCTTGTTCCAGTCGAACGGCAGCGCCGGCAGGGTGACGGAGCGCGTCGCCGGATCGAGATAGGTCTGCAGGGTGTCGCCGATCACCGCCGGCTGTTCGTGGATCTCCTTCAGCATGAAGTGCCGATGGTTGCCTTTGCCGATCATCGCTCCGGAGATCCCGCTCTGGCGGACCTCGCGCTTCACTTCCCAGCCGTCGTGATAGACGGTGCAGCCATCGGCGCGCAGCACGACCCAGTCGTCGTCCTCGAGGTAGCTGACCTGCCGAGTGAAGGGCGCCAGCGCCAGCGCGTCGGTGCCGACGTACATCTCGCCATCGCCATAGCCGACCGCCAGCGAACTGCCGCGGCGTGCGCCCATCAGGATGTCGTGCCGGCCGCTGAACAGGATGGCGAGCGCGAAGGCGCCGCGCAGCCGCTCCATGGCCTTACCCATCGCCTGCTCCGGCGACATCTGCTTCTCGAGATAGGAAGTGATGAGCTGGGCCACGACCTCGGTGTCGGTGTCGCTCTCGAAGTGCCGGCCCTCGGCCGACAACTCGTCCTTCAGCTCCTGGAAGTTCTCGATGATGCCGTTGTGCACCACGGCGACGCGGTCGGTGGCGATGGGATGGGCATTGCGCTCCGACGGCTTGCCGTGCGTGGCCCAGCGCGTGTGGCCGATGCCGATGGTGCCCGGCAACGGCTCGGCCGCGAGCCGGGCCTCCAGGTTGACCAGCTTGCCCTCGGCCCGACGCCGGTCGATGTGGCCGTTCACCAGGGTGGCGACACCCGACGAGTCATACCCGCGATATTCGAGCCGTTTCAGCGCGTCGACGAGCAGAGGCGTGACGGGCGCTTTGCCGATGATGCCGATAATGCCGCACATGGGAGGGGGTCCGGGCTGAAGGAGTGGCTATTTTTTCTTGCCGCGCTTGGCTGCTGCCGCGCGAGCCTTGAGTTTTACACGAAGTACCACCGCCCGCCCCTCCTTTGTGACCTGGCGGGCTCGCCCGAAGGCCAGGCCATCGGCGGGGACATCGTCGGTAACGACGCTGCCCGCCGACACATTGGCGCCCTTGCCGATACGGACCGGCGCCACCAGGGAACTGTTGGAACCGATGAAAACATCGTCTGCAATGACGGTGCGCCATTTGCCGAAGCCGTCGTAGTTCACGGCGATCGTGCCTGCTCCGATATTGCTCGCAGCACCGATGTCGGCATCGCCAAGATAGGCCAGGTGGTTGGCCTTGGCGCCGCGGCCCATTCGCGTGGCCTTGAGCTCGACGAAGTTGCCGATATGGACATCCTCGGCCACTTCGGAGCCTGGCCGGATGCGTGTGAAGGGCCCAACGATGGCGCCGCGCCCAATGCGGACCCCTTCGATATCGCAGAAAGCCCTGATTTCGACATTTGCCGCAATCTCGACGCCCAGACCGAAGCGCACGTTGGGGCCGATGACGATGTCGTTGGCCAACTTGGTGTCGGCAGATAGCCAGACAGTGTCAGGATCAATCATGGTCACGCCGCCCATCATGGCTGCAGCGCGCAGGCGCTGCTGGAGCGCACGTTCGGCGACCGCCAACTCGGCCCGCGAGTTGATCCCCTGGAACTCCGCGTCCTCCCCCTCGACTGCGATGGCCTTGTGGCCGGCAGCACGCGCCAGGGCGACCGCGTCCGTGAGGTAGAATTCGCGCTTCGCATTCTTGTTCTTGATACCCGCCAGCAGGCCGGCGATCAGACGTCCATCGAAGCACATCACGCCGGAATTGCAGAAGTCGATGGTCCGCTCGATCTCGTCGGCATCCTTGCTCTCGACGATCTTCTCCAGCATGCCGCGATGGACGATCAACCGGCCGTAGGGCGAGGGATCGCCGGAGACGAAGCCCAGCACGCCCACGGCCGCCCGCTCCTTGGCGCAGGCGGACAGCAGGCGCTTCAACGAGGCCGACGTCACCAGCGGCGCATCGCCAAAGACCACGAGGACGGGACCGGTATGGCCCCGCAGTGCCCCGAGAGCCGCTCTTGCCGCATCGCCGGTGCCCAGCGGCTTCTTCTGCACAACGGTCGCATGCGGGGCAAAGGCCGCGGCCACGTCGCGGGCGCCAGGTGCGACGACCCCCACGACGCGTGCTGGCTTCAGGGCCATCACATTGTCCAGCACATGCCGCAGCATCGGCTGGTTGGCCAACGGATGCAGCACCTTCGGCAGAGCCGACTTCATGCGCGTGCCGGCTCCGGCGGCCAGCACGACCACAGCAATAGGCGATTTCATGCTCCGTCGGATGCCATGGGGCTGGCAGCCGGGCAAGGCGGATGTGCTACAGGAGTTTACATGGATACCGATACCGACAAGCTCATCACCGCCCGCTTCGACACCGTCCTCTACGATCTCGACGGCACCCTGATCGACAGCGCCAAGGACATGGAACTGGCCGTCAGCCACGTCCTGGCCGACCACGGCCTGCCGCCGGTCTCGGACGAGGATGTGCGGATCTTCATGGGCCAGGGCAGCAAGGTCACCATGGGCAAGGCCTTCGCCAAGTACGGCAAGGTGCTGGACGAGGCGGCGCTGAGTGCCGTGACGCGCGAATTCGTGCGCTACTATGAGGCCGACCCGATCAGCCATACGACGGCCTTCGCGGGCGTCGCCGACGTCGTGACCCGCTTCGCCCGGCTGGGACTGAAGCAGGGTGTCTGCACGAACAAGTTCGAGAAGCCCTCGCGCATGATCCTGGAGCACCTGAAGCTGATGCCGCCGATCAGCGACGTGGCCGGCGCCGACAGCTTTCCCGTCCGCAAACCCGACCCGCGACACATCCTGATGCTGCTGGAGCGCATGGGCTGCGATCCCAAGCGAGCCGTGATGATCGGCGATTCGATCCACGACGCTGAGGCTGCACGCGGCGCAGGCCTGCCGGCAGTGCTGGTGAGCTGGGGCTACACGACGCGCCCCGCCAGCGAACTCGGGGCCGACGCGGTCATCGACCGCTTCGATGCCCTGCCCGCTACGCTTGGCAAGCTCGCGACAGGGCCCCGTTGACGATTCGGCCGACAGGCCCTATACGCGCCCCTTCCCGGGCGCTTAGCTCAGCGGGAGAGCACACCCTTCACACGGGTGGGGTCGTAGGTTCAATCCCTACAGCGCCCACCATGGTTTCATAGGGCTCCGAGGCATTGGCTTCGGGGCCCTAGTTCCGGGTTCTGCAGCCGACCGATCCATGACCAACGTCCTGTCGCTCCGAGTCGGTGATCGCCTTCCGGATTTCGTGCTGCCGGGATTAGACGGCAAGCTGCGCAAATTCATCTGGTCCTTTACTGGCGAGCCGGTGGTCCTTCTGGCCGTTGCCGATCTCGGCCTGATCGATGCGGAACCTTTCGCGGCGCTGCGCGCCGCGTGCACGGCTGCAGCAACGCGACTGGTCGTGGTATCTGCCAACCAGACGGCAGCGGCGGCTGCATCCTGGAAGAAGTTCGGCGCCGAGCCCGAGAATCCGCTGCTGCTGCTCGACCAGAAGGGCCAGTTCCTGCCCGCCCTGCTGGCTCAGGGCGGAGCGGTCTCCTTCGGTCAGGGCATGGGGCTGCGCCAGCGCGCGATCGTCCTCGATCCCAACCAGCGCGTCGCCGGCACTTTCGACACACGCGTGCTCGCGGCGACCACCGAAGCCATCGGCGCCCTGGCTGATTCCGTGCGAGCCAACGCGGGTTCGGAGCTGCGGCTCAGCACCGCTATGGCGCCGGTGTTGATCCTGCCCCGCGTCTTCGAGCCGGATTTCTGCACCCAGCTCATCCGCCTGTGGAACAAGGGCGACCGCCAAGACGGGGGCGTTTCCAGCCGCTACGGCAACGTCAACATGACCGAGCTGAAGCGCACCGAAGATTACATGATCGTCGAACCGATGATGCAGAAGGCCGTGTCGGACCGGTTGGCCTACCGCGTCGGTCCCGAGCTCACCAAGGTCTTCGCCTTCGACCGGCAATTCACCTTCGATGCCCACGTCGTCCTGTCGTACAGCGCCGAAGGGGAGCATTTCTTCGGCGCCCATCGCGACAACGGCGCCCCGACCACGGCCGACCGCGCCTTTGCCGTATCGTTGAACCTCAACGACGATTTCGAGGGCGGCGAGCTGGTGTTCCCCGAATATGCCGGCGTGCGTGTCAGCCCACCCGCGGGCGCGGCCGCTGTCTTTTCCTGCTCGCTCCTGCACAAGGTCGGCCCGGTGTCCCGTGGCCGCCGCTATGTGCTGACGACGTTCTTCCGCCAGAAGCGCTGAGGAAAAGGTCGATAGAAGGACTCGCCGCCTGTTCGTCGCCAGCGCGCTCGTCAACCTGTGTCGAGCATACTGGGAGCGCCCAGCTCACTGGGGCTCCACACGAGGTGGAAGCCTAAGCCGAAGCCGGCAGCGGCAGGTCAAGAGTTGTGGTGCGCCGGAGCTCGCGGCGGTGGGTCTTGTCATCGAACGGCCGGGCGCGATGCATGGTGCAGCGATTATCCCAGATCACGAAGTCATGCGGCCGCCAGATATGGCGATAAATGAACTGCGGCTGTGTGGCGTGGTCGATCAAGTCGCGTAGGAGCAGCCGGCCCTCCGGCACTTGCCAGTCGACGATATGGGCGGCGTGCGACGCTAGGTAGAGTGCGCGGCGGCCGGAGCCCGGGATGGTGCGCACCAGCGGATGGACGGCCCCCTTGAGTTTGCCCTGCTCATCCTCGTCGAAGTCGAAGCCGAGGACGTGGCGCGAATAGACGATGGAATGAAAAACGCGCAGCTCTTCAATAGAGGCGCGGGTTTCCTCGTCGAGTGCATCGTAGGCGGCGCGCATGTCGGCAAACTCTGTGTCGGCGCGCACTGACGGCACCACCCGAGCCGACAGCATGGAGTAACGGCCCGGCGGATCGACGAACGACGCATCGGTGTGCCATAGGCGGTTCGCGACCGAGGAGGCGCGCATGCGGTTGTTCGCGTCCCGGATATTGCCGTCCTTGTCGACGTTGGAGACGTCGGCCAGCGCCTCGTTGCCGAACCGATTTTTGCCAATGGCTGAGGAGGAAGTACGGGCATGCAGCGTGCCGTCGAAACGTTGAGCGAAATCGAGCTGCTCTTCGTTGGTGAAATTCTGATCGCGAAACACCAGTACGGCATACCTGTCCATGCCGGCGCGGATCGCCTCCAGCGATTCGCGATCATGGATCTGGCGCAGGTCGATCGCGCCAACTTCGCCGGCGAAAATGGACGTCAGCGGCGTGATGGTGACGGTCATGTCGGGCTCCTTCCTGGAGAACGAGTGGATCATCCTGGTCGAAGAACGCAGGGCAGCCAACACGGGTGTTCTGTTCCGCGGACGTCGGCTTCAACGCCGCGAGCTGTCGAATTGTCGCCCGCTGCAGAGGTTACGCCGACCTCGACGCGGGACCAATGGCCCGTCGTTGACTATGGCGCGGCAAGGAGAAGCCCACCACTCGGAGAGTTCCGCGCCAGGCTTCCTACCCCACATGCCGGCCGCGCTGCTATCGACTACTTGCTCGGCCCCCCCTAAGCCGCCGGGATCCAGCTCTTCGCTTCTCCGGCATAGTAGGCGCCGGGATTGCCATGGACGGTGGTGCGCCACATCAGACGCCCCTCTTTCTCTCCGTCGAACCAGGTTGCGGCGTGGATGAGGCAGCGATTGTCCCAGATCAGGACATCGCCCTGCGTCCATTCGTGGGCATAGCAAAAGCGTCGCTCGGTCAGGTGGGCCATGATCTCGTCGAGCAGGGCAGCCCCTGTGCTATGCGGGCCAGGCTCCATGCCGACGAAGGGCCCTTCGAACCAATCCATCTGGCCCCATTCGCAAAGATAGAGTGCGCGCTCGCCGGTCACTGGATGTGTCCGCACCACAGGCTGGGGCTGCGAGCGTTCGTGAGGCGCGAAGGCACGTGGCGACCGACCAGCGAGCGCCGCTTCGCGTCCGCGACCGCTGCCGGGCTGGGCGTGCAGGCCCTGGAGCCCGTCGACCTTTGCCTTGAGATGAGCCGGCAACGCCTCGTAGGCCAGGATGCCGTTGGCAAACAACGTCTGCCCGGTGTCCCGTGTCGCCGGCGTCACGGCATAGAACAGCGAGATGTCGGGCGGCGGGCGACGATAGCTCTGGTCGGTGTGCCAACCCATGCGGTGCGGATACTGCACCGGGATCAGCCCGTCGGCCGCCAGCGGCGGCTCTGGTCGCTTGGGCGGCGCCTTGCTGACGGGCGGCATGTTCGACACCAGAAGGATCTCCGGCACCGACACATGCACCGACTTGAGGTCGGTCAGATTGTGGCGATAGTCCTCGACCTCCGGTCCGAACAATCGGCTGAAACGAATGAGCAGGCTGGGATCGTCGGCAATATCGTTGAGGCCCTGCACCAGCAGCAGCCCCTTCGTCTCGGCGAGCGCCGCTGCCAGCTCGTCGGGCACCGCTTCAGCCGCCGCGACAACGGCCGCGGCTCCCTGCCTGCCGTCGCGCAACCGCATCGTGCCGCCGAATGCTGCACCCGGCAGCGGCCCCTTAGTCTCGAACCTGGAACTCATGCACGCGCTCCTGCATAAGGATCGTTCACCCCGTCCAACGGCCAGATCGGCCGGCGCAGCTTGGTGAACTTCAGCCGCGTGATGTCGGGCGAGCAGATGCCGCCCGAATCGACCAGGATCACCTCGCGCGCAATCGGCGCATAGGCGGCACGGAAGTGCTGCACGCTCTTCACCACCACCACGCTCTTGGTCCGCGGGTCGATGCCCTGGCTCAGGAACACCTGAAGGTCGATCGTCTGGATGCGGTTGGAGATCGTCACCACGTCGATGCCGCCGATGCGCAGCACCGCCGTCGGTCCCATCGAGGTGCCGACGCCGGCATTCATCGGTCCGTCGTTCTTGAACTCGCCGTCCGAAAGCATCTTGACGATGGCCTTGGCTTTCACCGGGCCGCCCATCGAAGGATCGGTATGGCCGCCCAGCACGACGTCGATCTCCGTACCGACGCCCGCCTTGATGGCCTGCTGCACGGTGCCCGGATCGAAGATCGTGCCGAAGGCTACGTTCTCGACCTTGGCGTCGATCAGCGCCTGCAGCACCGGCGTCGTGTCGTTGTAACCACCACCGCCCGGATTGTCGGTGCCGTCGGCCACGACCAGCGGTCCCTCTTTGCCCACGCCGGCACGGGCCGCAGCAATGGCATCGGAGATCGGTCGATAATCCGACGAGCTTTCGTCGCGCCGCTTCCAGATCTCGTCGAGGATCGCTGCCGCCACCGCCTTGGCGCGCGCCTCGGCGGCGGGCTCATGGCTGACGGCGATCGACGGGCCCGTGTAGGGAATGTCGGCCCAGGTGAAACCCGCCTGGATGCTGACGACGTTGATGCCCGGCTCCTTCTCGAAGGCATCGGCCTTGGCCAGCAGGTCGCGCATCAGACCAGGTTGCGTCGTGCGGCCATGATCCGCGCCTTCCAGCATGGCCGGCTGCACCAGCAGGCAACGCGGCTTCTTTTTGCCTTCCAGGGCCTCCTGCACCAGAGCCGACGCCTGTATTGCCCGCTCATAGCCGTCGATATGCGGATAGGTGCGATAGCTCACCAGCGCGTTGGCATTCTTAGCCATCTTCACCGTGGCGTTGGCGTGGAGGTCGAGCGTGGCGACCAACGGTACATCCGGGCCGACCACGCCGCGCAGCGCTTCGAGCAGCGCGCCCTCGGCATCGTCCTCGGTCTCCGTCACCATGGCGCCGTGCAGCGAGAGGCAGACCGCGTCGAGCTTGCCGGCCTTCTTGGCCGCGCCCACGATCATGTCGCGGATATGCTCCCAGGTCTCCTTGGTGAGCTTGCCCGACGGTGTGGCATTGGCGGCGCCGGCCCATACCGGTTCCCAGCCGTACTTCTTCGCGGCATCGATGTAGCCGCCTACTTCGTTCTTCGTGCCCGTGAAGCGCGGCACCATCGCCTCGCCTTCGATCAGCCAGCGCTTGCGATAGTCCTCGAGCGTGGTCGGCAGTTTGCTGAAGGTGTTGGTCTCGTGCATGAACTGCGCGACCAGAACGCGATACGCCATCTCTCGAACTCTCCTATTCCATCCCGTATCAGAGCTTTGCCGTTTTCAGCCATTCGGCTTGGCCTTCCTCGCCATCGACACCCATCGATTCGAGGAAGCGGCAGACCATCATGTAGTAGCCGATGGTGAGCGTGAGCTCGACCAGGGCACCCGGCGTCAGGAAGGCCTGCACCGCCTTGAGTGTCTTGTCCGAAGCGCGGACGTTGCGCACCACCTCGTCGGTGTAGCGCAGCACGGCCTTTTCATTGTCGGTGAAGGCCGCCGCTTCGATGGTGGCCTCGCGCAAGGCCGTGATCTTGTCCTCGGTCACGCCGACGTCGCGGCCGATGCGCTCGTGCTGGAAAACCTCATAGGCCGTGCGTGAAAGTCGTCCCACGCGAATGATCGCCAGTTCCCGCAGCACCGGGTCGAGCTCGCAGCGATGCAGCAGCGCATTGCCCATGCGCAGAAAGCCCTTCGCGCCCTGCTCTGAGTTCGCCAGCATGCGGTAGATGTTCAGCATGGGGTCGAGCTTGCCCAGGAATTCGGCATGCTTGCCGGTGGCGTTCTCGACTTCGTAGTACGGAATCCGCGACATCTGTTCTCCTCTTCACGCAGCTCGCGCGATCATAGCTGTGATTAGCCGGGGACGCGTCGCGAATACGCGCCGCCCGAGGCGTTAGCGGAATGGCTTCGGGGCCCTACACACGTCCGGCAGCGCCGAGATCCCAGAACAGCCCCGTCATCAGCCGCAATCCATCGCGCGCCACCGGTGCCAGGAGATGCTCGTTGGGGGCATGCTGCGAGCAGGCCGCGTAGGAATGCGGCACCCAAACCGTCGGCATGCCGAGAATGTCGGTGAACACCTCGTTGGGCAGCGAACCGCCGAGATTGGGCAGCATGTTGGGTTTCTGGCCGGCCGTCTTCTCGATCGAGGATGCGGCGAACTTGGCCCAGGGATTCTCCGGGTCGAGCCGCGTCGCGTTCATGATGACGTCGCGTGCCGGCTCGACCTCGATCTGGCCGAAGCCGTGCTTCTCGAGATGCCGGCGCAAGGCGGGCACGATGTCGTGCGGATCGGTGCCGACGACGAAGCGGAGCTGGCAGTAGGCGATCGCGCTGGGCGGGATCGCATTCACCGGCCGGTCGGGATTGCCGGTCTTGAAGGCCAATACCTCAAAGCTGTTCCAGCCGAATACGCGTTCGACGGGCGTCAGCGATTTCTCACCCCATTCCGGATTGATCTCCGGCGCGCCCTCACCTGCGTCGACATGGGCGTCGGCCAAAGCCGCCCGCACCGAGTTGGTCAGCGTCTTGGGGCGCCACTCCGGCACTTTGATCTGACCGCGCTCGTCGGTGATGGTGGCGACTGCGTGGGCCAGGATGATGCCGGGATTGGCAAGGAGCCCTCCCCAATTGCCCGAATGGTGCCCGCCTTCGCGCAGGTCGAGCTTGAGGTTGAAGTTCATGGTGCCGCGTGTGCCGCCGAATATCGTCGGCCGGCGATGGTCGAGCCGAGGCCCGTCCGAGCCAATCAGCGCATCGGCCTTGAGGGCGGCCTTGTTGGCCTTGCAGAAATCCGCGAGGCCCGGCGAGCCGGTTTCCTCGCCTGTCTCGATCAGAATCGTCGAGTTGAAGCCCAGTGAACCGCGCTCCTGCAGCACGCAGGCGAGAGCCGCGATATTGATCGTGTGCTGGCCCTTGTTATCGGCGGTGCCGCGTCCGTAGAGCCGGTCGCCCTCCACGACGATCTTCCAGGGCGACAGGCCCGAGCGCCACTGCTCTTCCTGCCCGCGGATCACGTCGCCATGGCCATAGGTCAGCACCGTCGGCTTGGCGGGATCCTCGACCCGGCGTGCAATCAGGAACGGACCATATTCAGCGCGCGGATTGGGCAGGACCGTGCAGTCATAGCCGAGCTTCTGCAGCGACTCGGTCATCTCGCCGGAGACATATTCCTGCAGCGCCGGCATGGAGTCCGTTTCCTGGCTGGTCGTCGGGATCGCCACCCGCCGCTGCAACTCCTCGAGGAATCTGCCTTCGTCGAAATATTTCTCTGCGCGGCCGATGGCGCCATCCCGTGTCCCGGTCATGCTTTCCCTCGAGGTGTTTCACGGCCACGATAGCACCCCTGCGCGGGAGGAGAGAATGGCGTCATCCGGTCGAGTAGTATTCAGTCGCATGGACGAAGTCGTGTTCGGCAAGCCTGCCGCCGAGGCGGTATCCGAACTGGTCTCGCGTCACGGCGCGCAACGCGTATTCCTCATGGCGAGCGGGACACTCGATCGCGAGACCGACGAGGTCGAGAAGCTGCGTCGGGCGCTCGGCAACAAGTGCGTCGGCACGTTTGCTCGCATGCCAGCCCACTCGCCACGCTCGGCCGTGATCGCTGCCGCCGAGCAGGCCCGCGAGGCCCGAACCGACCTGATCGTCACCCTGGGCGGCGGCTCGATCACCGACGGCGCCAAGGCGGTGCAGCTCTGCCTCGCAAACGACATCCGCACGCCTGCGGACATGGATCGAATCCGCGGCCAAACTGATGTGAAGCCGCCCACCGTGCGGCAAATCTCGATCCCCACCACCTTGTCGGCCGGCGAATTCTCCGCCATCGCGGGCGTCACCAACGAGGAAACCAAGGTGAAGGAGATGTTCCGCCATCCTCTCACCATCCCGCAGGCCGTCGTCCTCGATCCCGAGGTGACTCGCCACACGCCGATGTGGCTGTTGCTCTCGACCGGCATCCGCGCTGTCGATCATTGCGTCGAGGGCGTGTGCTCCAACGAGTCGACGGAGTACAGCAACGCCTCCTCCCTGCATGGCCTGTCTCTGCTGGCCCGCGGCTTGCCGCGCGTGAAGGCCGATCCCTCCGACATGGCGGCGCGCCTCGACTGCCAGACCGGCTCGTGGCTTTCGATGGCCGGCATCGCCGCCGGCGTTCCGATGGGCGCAAGCCACGGCATCGGCTACGTGCTGGGCGCCGTGTTCGACGTCCCGCATGGCCATACGTCGTGCATCATGCTGCCGTCGGTCATGCGCTGGAACCGGCCGGCCAATGCCGACCGCCAGGCCTTGATCTCCGCGGCCATGGGTTATCCCGGCAAGGATGCGGGCGACGTACTCGACCAGTTCATCCGCGGCCTGGACATGCCGCGCAGCCTCTCCGACGTAAAGATCGGCCGCGAACACTTTGACCGCATCGCCAAGCAGGCGATGGGCACGCCGTGGGTGCCGCGAAACCCGCGGCCGATCCCGACGCCCGCCGAAGTGAAAGAGATTCTGGAGCTGGCGGCCTAGATCCTGCCCTTGCGCTTCGCCACGGACTCGGCGAGCAGGCAGAGGATCTCCCACATCATGGTGACACCGACCAAGGCGGTGTTGCCGCTCATGTCGAAGGGTGGCGAAACTTCGACGACGTCGCCACCGACGAGATCGAGCCCGCGGAGGCCACGCAGCATCCGCTGCGCCTCGTGCGGCGTGTAGCCGCCAATTTCAGGCGTGCCGGTGCCCGGCGCATAGGCCGGATCGAGGCCGTCGACATCGAAGCTGACATAGGTCGGGCCAGTGCCCACGACCCGGCGCGCCTCGGCGATCACCTTATCGACACCGAGGTCGAAATACTCCTCGATGGTGATCACCCGCATGCCCTGGTCGACGGCCCATTGGTTGTCGTCGCGCTTGTACATCGAGCCGCGGATGCCGATCTGCACCACCCGCTTGGGATCGAGCAGCCCCTCCTCCACGGCGCGGCGGAAGGGCGTGCCATGCGTGTACTTGTAGCCGCCGAAGTAGGTGTCCCAGGTGTCGCTATGGGCGTCGAAATGCACCATGCCGAGCGACGGCCCGCCCTTCGCGATGCCGCGCATGATCGGCAGCGTGATCAGGTGATCGCCGCCTGCCGACAGGGGCACGACGCCGGCGGCATGGATCTTGGCGTAATGCTTCTCGATCCGCTCCAGCGAATCGTCGACGCTGGCGGGATTGACCGGCGCATCCCCGAGATCGCCGCACTTCGCCAGCTCGTAAGGCGCCACGCCGGTCACGTGATGGATACGCCGCATCATCGTGGAGAGGTCGCGCATCTGCCGCGGCCCGTGGCGGGCGCCGGGACGATTGGTCGTCCCGCCATCCCAAGGAACGCCCACCATGCCGATCTCGACCTCGGCCGGATCGCGGAACAGCGGCAGGCGCATGAAGGTGGCGACATCGCCGAAGCGCGGCACCACCGTGCCGGCGACCGGCTGGGGGAAGTTGCTGGTGTCGTTCATGCCACCTATTTAGGTGCTCCTTACGGCTGCAAAAGAGCCTTTCGGGCCGAAACGAACTCTTCGACCGCCGCCACGAAACGGTCACCTTCGGCATCACCGATCATGACGTTAAGGGCGACGAAACCGCGGCGCGCGATCCAGATGCCGGCGGTGCTCATGTCGAAGAAGAACAGCTCCTTGGCATCCTGGCTGCCGGCCGCGATGTCGGCTGCCGACTTGATCGGCCGTGCCGTGGCATGCGCCGTCATCATCGAGCCGATGCCGGAGAACTGGAAGGCCACCTTGTTCTTAGCGCAGACGGCGTTCAAGCGCTCGCGGATCCGATCGCCACGGTCGTTCAGCTCCTTGGCCGCTGCCGGAGTGTAGACCTCGCCATAGCCCGCGACACCGGCCGCCATGGTGAGCGCATTGTTGTTGAACGTGCCGGCATGCGGCAGCGAGTCGGCCTTGGTCGGGTCGAACAGCTCCATAATCTCGCGCTTGCCGCCGAAGGCGCCGAACGACATGCCACCGCCGATATACTTGCCGAGCGTCGTCATGTCGGGAATCACACCGTAGAGGCCCTGCAGGCCGCCCGGCGACAGACGCGAGGTCATGACCTCGTCGAAAATCATGGTGATGCCGCGGGATGCCGTCTCCTCGCGCACCATCTTCAGGAAAGCGACATCGCCCGGCAGGCAGCCATGGCTGCCCTGCATGGGCTCGAGCAGGACGGCGAACAGCTCCTCGCCATGCTTGGCAATCAGCGCCTTGGTGCCCTCGATATCGTTGTAGGGCGCCACGATGTACTCGTAGGGCACGTTCACCGGACTACCGCCGCTCACGAAATACAGCACGCCGCCGTGATAGCCGCCGTGGAACACCATGACCTTGGTGGCCTTGGCGCGGCCCTTGCGCTGGGCGAAGACCTTGGCGCCTGCGAGCGCCATCACATTGCCTTCGGTACCGGAATTGGTGAAGCGCACCAGATCAATCGACGGCATACGGTCGGCGATCAGCTTGGCGAGCTTGCCTTCATTGGCATTGCGACCGCCATAGTTCCAGCCGTGGTTCAGCGCGCGATCGATGGCGGCGCGGATCACCGGATGGGAGTGGCCGTAGATGCCGGCGGTGTATTCGCCCAGCACGTCGATGTACTCGTGGCCGTCGGCATCCCACAGCCGGCAGCCTTCGCCGCGCACGACGGTGAGCGGGAACGGCGAGTTATGCAGCGTGGTACGGGTGTTGCCGCCCGGCATCGCCTCGCAGGCTTCCTGGTGGCGAGCAAAGCTCTTGGGGTTGCGATCGATGTAGGCCTGCTTCGCTTCGGCGAGCGCGGACTGCAGATCTGAATTCACCAACGCTTGATCGGGCACGGCACTCTCTCCTCACTTGAGGCGGAGAGTATCACACTACGTTCAGCTCCCGGATAGGCCGGCCTGCGGATATGCGTTCATAACCGAAAGGACTGAGGTCCAGCGTGCGATAGCTGCCATGCACAATCAGCTCGGCAACGGCGCGGCCGACCGCGGGCGATTGCTGGATGCCGTGGCCCGAGAAGCCGGTGGCGAAGATCAGGTTCTCGATTTCCGGATGACGGCCGACGATCCCGTTCTGATCGAAGGTGTTGTACTCGTAGTAGCCCGCCCAGGCGTTCACGACCTTGGCCGCCTCGAAGGCCGGCACGCGGGCCGCGAGCGTCGGCCAGACGATCTCATCCCACTCCTGATGCTGGACCTCGAGCGGCGCGCCGGGCGGATCATTGCCCGCCACCGGCGTCGTGCCGCCGATGTAGAAACGGCCCTCCGGTCGGAACCAGGTGCCCGAAGGGTCGATGGTGAGCGGCGTTATCCCGGGCGGCTCGCGCACGTCGAAGACGAAGACCGAGCGCCGGCGCGGCTCGACCGGCAGCGCAATGCCGGCCCGCGCCGCTACCTCGCCTGACCAAGGGCCTGCCGCCAGCACGACCATCTTGGCCTCCAGCCGGCCGCCATTGCGCAAGGTCACGGTGCTGTCCGAAAGCCCGACGACCTCGTCGGCGACATAGATCGCGCCCAGCTCGCGTGACTTGCGGCGAAAGCCCTGCATTAGGGCCGGACCGTCGAACCAGCCTTCGTTGGCCGTGCCGTGCGAGGCAAGCGTCACCCCGTCCGTCGAGATCCACGGGAAGCGCCCAACCAGCGCCGGGGGGTCCAGCAGCTCGACCGCGCACTCCTCGCCCCTCTGGATCGCATGGTTCGCCCGCAGCACGGGCTCGCCGGCCGGGCTGGCCAGGAAGAGATAACCCGGCTCCCGCAACCCCAGCTCTACGCCCAGCAGCTCGCCGGCGCAGCGCAGGAAGCCGATGCCGTAGCGCGACAGATGGATGTTGAGCGGTGTCGAAAACTGCTGGCGGATCGAGCTGGCCGACAGCGCCGAGGAGGCCCGCGCATAGGTCGGGTCGCGCTCGATCACGGTCACTTTGCCCGTGAACGCCGGATCGGACTTGAGATGATAGGCGACGGACGAACCCATCACGCCGCCACCGATGACGATCACATCACTGTTCATCGCGCAATCAATTGCACGCCCGGCCGGGGGAATGCCAGCGGCTCACTCGGCGGGGACCCTCACCCAGCCCTCCATCAAGCGGCGTGCCGACCGGCTCATCATCACCTTGGCCACTTTCCATTTACCGGCTTCCTCACGCGTTTCGGCGCCAACGCTGAGCGTTCCCGAAGGATGGCCGAAGCGCACGCGACCGTCGGCGCCCACGGGCGCCACGCGCGAGGCGATCGTGCCGGGGATCGCGGCGGCAGCCGCAATGGCGACCGCGCCGGTCCCGGTCATGGCATGGTGCAGCACGCCCATCGAGAAGATCCGCGCCAGGAGGTCGATCGAAGCCGCGTCGATGCTCTTGCCGTCCGACGCAACATAGGATGCCGGCTTGGCCACGAAGGCGAGCTTGGGCGTGTGCGGCCGCTTCGTCGTCGCCTCCTCGGGCGTGGCGACCAGCCCCATGGCAACAGCGCCTAGAGCGCGCACCGCTTCGGCTCGCTGCAGCAGCGCCTTGTCGCCGTTGACATCGCCCTGCAGCTCCGTGCCGGTAAGACCGAGCCGCGCGGCGTCGACGAAGATCGTGGGATTGCCGGCGTTGATCAGCGTCGCTTCGAGCTCGCCGACGCCCGGAACGTCGAGCACGTCGATACGCCTGCCCGACGGGAACAAGGCGCCGCCAGCCGCCGCGTCCCCGCCCTCCTCGTCGGCCGCCGGATCGAGGAACTCGACCTTCACCTCCGCCGCCGGAAAGGCCACGCCGTCGAGTTCGAAATCGCCCAGTTCCTGCACCTCGCCGCCCTGCATCGGCACATGGTTGACGATCACCTTGCCGATGTTCGTCTGCCAGATGCGTACCGTGGCCATACCGTCGGCCGGACCCTCGAGCAGTCCGGCACTCAGCGCAAACGCGCCGACGGCGGCGCTGAGGTTCCCGCAATTGCCCGACCAGTCGATGACCGGCGCATCGATCGCCACCTGCCCGAAGCGATAGTCGACATCGCAGCCAGCGCGAGCCGACTTCGACAGGATCACGACCTTGCTGGTGCTGGAGGTCGCCCCGCCCATGCCATCGGTATGCTTGCCGTAGCGATCCGGGCTGCCGATGATCCGCAGCAACAGCCGGTCGCGCTTCGCGGGATCGGACGGCAGATCGTGGGCGAGGAAGAACACGCCCTTGCTGGTGCCGCCGCGCATGTAAACGGCAGGGATACGAAGCTGCTTCATCCGACGGATAGTAGCGCGTCTGACGTAGATTGACTCCGCGAATAACTCATTCCGTACTCTACTCAATGCTGTCTTAGGGGGAGGCTCACATGTCGGACAATGTCAGGAGCATCAAGCCGCGCCGCAAGACCAAGCTCAAGACGCCGATCAGGGGCCGCGTCTACGACGTACTCCGTGATGTTCCGGATATCCGCGACAGGATCTACGAACCAACTCTCAATCCTCTCCCGTCGCATATGGTGCCGCCCCGGGCGCTGCACATCCTCGACCAAGGCTCTGATGGCGCTTGCACGGGTTTCGCACTCGCCGCCGTCATCAATCTGCAGATGCGCGAACGACTGCCTAAAGAGCGCCGCATCGTCAGCCCGCATATGCTCTACACCATGGCCAGGCGTCACGACGAATGGCCGGGCGACAAGTACGATGGATCGAGCCTGCGGGGCGCCCTGCGCGGCTTCTACAACAACGGCGCTTGCGAGGCGAAGCTCTGGCGTTCGATGGAAGAGCGCGAGCTTACGGTCGAGGCAGCCAAGAACGCCAGAAGCACGACACTTGGCGCCTATTACCGGTTACGCCCCAACCTTTCCGATTATCACGCTGCCATTTCGGAAACGGGCGCCATCTATACCTCTGCCGCCGTCCACACCGGCTGGGACAAACCGGAAAAAGGATGGCGTATCGCGCCACAGACGGGAGCCCAGCTCCATGCCTTCGCCATCGTGGGCTATGACGACGAAGGTTTCTGGGTTCAGAACTCCTGGGGCACAGGCTGGGGCAAGAAAGGTCTGGCGCACTGGGCGTACAAGGACTGGGCATCCAATATCGAGGATGCCTGGGTGCTACAGCTTGCCGTACCAGCTCCTTATGCATTCGGGCTCGGCATCAAACGCGATCGTGCCTCGAGTGCCTCGGCTCTCTCCGGCGGGAAACGCGCAGCGCCGCCGCGTCAGGACATCGCCGGCCACTTCGTGCATGTCGAAAACGGTCGCTTCTCCTCGACCGAGCCCTATTTCAGCACGGCCAAGGATGTCGAGGAAACGGCTGCGGTGCTGGGACAGTCCGAGAAATACGAAGGTCTCGTGTTCTATGCCCATGGCGGATTGAATGCACCGTCCGATGCCGCCATACGCGCCGCCGCGATGACCGAAGTGTTCATGGCGAACAGCCTCTATCCCTACAGCGTGTTCTACGACACCGGCCTGCTGGCAACCCTGCGGGACATCATCAGTGGCCGCGGCGCTGCCGTGACCCAGCGCACCGGCGGCTTCCTCGATCTGACGGACGATCTCATCGAGAAGGCCATCGGCGGCATCGGAACGAAGCTATGGCGTGAAATGAAAGCGGATGCGTCGCTGCCCTTCGCACCTGGCTTCGCTGGCGAGGCGGCACTCCGCCTGTTCGCCCAACAGTTGGCGGACAACCCACTTCCCATTCACCTGGTGGGGCACTCCACCGGCGCCATCCTGATCGGCCACTTGCTCGATGCGTTGGATGGGATCTTGCCCGCCGGATTCACAATCGGTTCGTGCTCCCTGATGGCTCCAGCCTGTTCGATCGACTTCTATCGCGAGAAGTACAAACCGCGGCTTGGCACTGGCGCGTCGCTACCAGTCAAAATCGACAAAATGACCCTTTACTGCCTCGACGATGAAGCCGAGCAGAAAGACACCGTAACGCCCTTCTATAACAAGTCTCTCCTCTATCTCGTCTCCAATGCCTTCGAGGAGAAGCGCCCGATGGAGCTGCTAGGCATGAAGGCCTTTCTCGACAAAACGAACATCGGCAATGAGGTAAAGATCTGGTACGCCCAAGAGAAAGGGACACCGACGAAAAGTACGACGCATGGCGGCTTTGACAATGACCCTGGCACGATGAACGACATCCTGCGATCCATCCTTGGCAAGAAGGTCGTGCGACCGTTCTCTCAACAGGATCTCGACTACTAGCGTTAACGTCGACGCCAGGCCTGCAGACGGTCGAGAAGGAATCGGTCGGCGAGAAGATGGGCGATCTTGACCGCAGCCGAGGTCAGCACGATCACCACGCAGAGCGCCGCGGCGGCAGCGGTCGTCCCGGCTTCCTCGATGTTCACGGCCGCCACCGAGGCGAGCTTGGTGTCGGGTGAATAGAGGAAGATCACCGAGGAGACCGTCGTCATCGCATTCACGAAGAGGTAGATCGCGATATCGAGGATCGACGGCAGGCAGATCGGCGCCGTGACCCTGCTGAAGGTGCGCCAGATCGGGACTTTGAGGGAGGCCGATACGGATTCGAACTCGGGATCGATCTGTTTCAGAGCCGTCGTCGCCGTCAGATGCCCCACTGTGTAGAAGTGCGCCACTGTATTCACCACCAGGATGCCCATGGTGGCGTAGAGGAAGCCCAGCGGATTGCCGGGTGCGTTGAAGAAGAAGATGTAGCCCAGGCCGAGGACCAGCCCGGGCACAGCCATCGGCAGGAAGGCCAGCAACTGCACGACGCCACGCACGACGTGGAAGCCGCGCGTTTTCTCCGTGAGCCAGGCGCCGGTGAACATCAGCGCCGTGCCGAACAGAGCAGCACCCACGGCCATCTCCACCGAGTTCCAGTAGGAATCCCAGCCATTGGCGTCGAACTTGGCGAAGTCGTAATTGTCGAATGTCAGGCTGAGATTGTACGGCCAGTATTTGATCAGCGAGCCCCAGATCGCCATCCCGAGGATCGCCAGGATGCCGATCGACACCAGGGTGCAGAAGAGCGTGAAGAAGAAGTCCCGCCCCGGCTTGGGCTTGGGGACCAGCGGCACCGCCCGCGCCGTCAGCAACGCCACCTGCTTACGCTGCACCAGCCGGTCGACCACGAAAGCGAGCGCCGCCGGCGCCAGCAGCACCATGCCGACCACGGCACCCATCGAGAAGTTCTGCTGGCCGATTACCTGCTTGTAGACGTCGGTCGCCAGCACGTTGAAGTTGCCGCCGATCACCTTGGCGATGCCGAAGTCGGTGATCACCAGGGTGAAGACCACCAGCGCTGCGCTGATCAGGCCGTACTTTGCCCCCGGAAGAGTGACGGTGAAGAAAACGCGGAGCTTGCTGGCGCCCAGCACATCGGCTGCCTCGTAGAGGCGTGCATCCGCGGTCGCGAGCGCCGTTACCAGGATCAGGGTCGCATGCGGGAAGCAGTAGAAGACCTGCGCGATCACGATGCCGTCGAAGCCGTAGATCGAGCCGCCGCCCAGGAGCG
Source organism: Reyranella massiliensis 521 (assembly GCA_943369775.1). Lineage (GTDB taxonomy): Bacteria > Pseudomonadota > Alphaproteobacteria > Reyranellales > Reyranellaceae > Reyranella > Reyranella massiliensis_C. The sequence goes on along the minus strand of CALROF020000040.1, from coordinate 6,339 downwards.
CCTTGAAGAAGCCCTGCGTGCCGAAGAGATAGATCAGTGCCAGGCCGGGCAGCAGCGAGGGGGCGAAAATCGGTATCAGCGCAATGCCCTGGAACAGCCAGCGCACTGGCAGCACCGTCCGGGTCAGCGCATAGGCATAGAGGAACGCGAGCGGCACGACGATCACAGTGCTGACCGCCGCCACGTGCAGGCTGTTCAGCGCCGAGTTGAAGAGCGCCGGCGTCGAGAAATAGGAAATATAGTTCGCGAGCCCGACGAACTTGCCGTCGCGGTCCTCGAAGCCCTTGGCAAGCAAAGCCCAGAGCGGCAGGCCGACGATCACCAGCAGGAGCGCCGCCAGCAGCACCACGCCGCCGCGCATGACGAGGTCGTCGCGCGAGAGACCGACCTTTGTCGACGGCACTGCGAGGCTCACGCGGCAAAGACCCTGAGACGGTCCGGCGGCAGGGCGACGTCGAGTTGGGTGCCGCGCTCGACTCCCAGATCGCGGATCAGATTGCTCGAAAAGTCTGCCGTCATCGCCACATCGGTCGTGGCACGGGCTTTAAGCGTGGCGCGGCAGAACGCGCCGACGAAATCGAGCTCGGTCACCTCGACCGTCAGGCGATTGGCAACGCCTTGAGGCAGGTCACGCACCCGCACATCTTCGGGCCGGATGCAGAGATTGACCTTTTGCCCGAGAGTCAGACCGTCCTGCCCCGGACAGGCCAGATCGACGCCGGCCACCTGGACCTTGTCGGGCGCCATCAACGTCCCCTGGAGGAAGTTCATGGAGCCTACGAAATCGGCGACGAAGGCGGATGCCGGACGCCGGTAGATTTCCTGCGGCGCGCCGACCTGCTCGATGGCGCCGTGATTCATCACCACGATACGGTCGGCCATCGTGAGCGCCTCTTCCTGGTCGTGCGTCACCATGATGGTGGTCACCCCGAGCCGGCGCTGCAGGGCCTTGATCTCGTGGCGCAGCCTCAGGCGGACGCGGGCATCGAGCGCCGACAGCGGCTCGTCGAGCAACAGAAGTCCCGGCGACGTCGCCAGTGCCCGTGCCAGCGCCACGCGCTGCTGCTGGCCACCCGAGAGCTGGGCGGGATATTTCGGACCGGCATCGGGCAGCCCGACCATCGCCAGCAGCTCGACCACGCGGGCGGCAATCGCGGCCCTCTTCTCGCGCCGGCTCACCAGCCCGTAGCCGACATTGTCGGCCACCGTCAGGTTGGGAAAGAGCGCGTAGGACTGGAAGACGATGCCGAAGTCGCGCTTGGCCGGGGGCAGTGCCGACACGTCTCGCCCCTTCTGGCGGATTGTACCGGAACTCTGCGGATCGAGGCCGGCGATGGCGCGCAGCAAGGTGGTCTTGCCACAGCCCGACGGGCCCAGGAAGCAGACGAACTCACCTTCGGCGATATCGAGCGTGATATCGCCGAGAGCGGTAAAGTCGCCGTAGCGCTTGGAAAGGCTACGAACCTCGAGGTAGGTCACGCGGTGCGGATCACTTCTTCGGTGCGGACTTGCCGTCGTAGCGCTTGGTCCATTCCGCCAGGATGCGCTCGCGGTTCTTGGCCATCCATTCCATGTCGTTCTTGATCATCCCCGGCTCGGCGTTGACCGGGTAGTTGACCGGCGCCGCCTTCACGTCCGGCAGGGCGACAACCGCGTAGGTCTTGGCATAGAGCTCGTTGGCCTTCTTGGTCACGGCCCAGTCCGCGAGCTTCTTGGCGGCATCGAGGTTCTTCGTACCCTTGACGATGGCAGTCGCTTCGAGCTCCCAGCCCAGGCCTTCCTTCGGCACGATGAGATCGATCGGGGCGCCCTTGGTCTTCTCCGAAGCGCCGCGCATGTCGAGGCCGATGCCGATCAGCCGCTCACCCTTGGCAGCCTGGACGCAGGGCGCCGAACCGGAATGGATGTACTGCGCGATGTTCTGATGCAGCGCATCCATGTACTTCCAGCCCGCTTCCTCGCCCATGATCTGAAGCCAGGCGGCGATGGTGAGGTAGCCAGTGCCCGACGAGGCTGGGTTCGGCATCACGATCGAGTCCTTGTACTCGGGCTTGGTGAGATCGGCCCAGCTCGTCGGTACCGGCTTGTTGCCCTTCTTGCCCTCGGCTGTGTTGAAGCAGACCAGCGAGAGATAGGCATCCATGCCGACCCAGGTGTCCGGAGTCTTGCCGCTGCGGAACATCGGCTTCAGCGCCTCGACGCCTTTCGGCGAATAGGGCTCGATCATTCCCATGGTGGCGAACAGCGCCGTGCTGGACGCCGCAAGGCCCCAGATCACATCGGCGCGAGGATTGTCCTTCTCGGCAATCAGCTTGGCCGTAACTACGCCTGTGGAGTCACGCACCCAGGCGATCTCGATGCCAGGATTGTCGGCCTCGAACGCCTTCTTGAAAGGATCGAGCTGGTCATTCTCCAGCGCGGTGTAGACGGTGAGCTTGGTCTTCTGAGCGAAGGCCGGTGCGGCCGTCAGGCCGACCATGGCAAGCGCGGCAGCGCCCGCCAGCGCGGCGCGCCTGATGATGTTGTTCCCGATCATTCCATCCCCCATGTTTGTTCCCTGTCTCGAACCCTGCCCTTGTTGCGCTACAGGGCAATCATGAACTTTCCGTTACAGCAACGATACAGCAGCATCGCCGGACGCGGGAAAGATCAGTTCACGTTTTCTATCCGTCCAGTATATATTTCATATGAAACCTATCGGCCTGGCCGATATGGCCCTCAGCGATCCGCCACCAGTTTCGTGCCGACTGCGGCCAACCAGCGACGCACCACCTTCTCTTCCTCGCGCCCGACCAACCCCGCGATCCGCTCCTCGACCTCCTGGACACGGGCCTTGCACCGCTTCAGCAGCGCCTCGCCCTCGAGCGTTGCCTGCAGGCGCAGGATTCGGCCGTGCGCCGGATCAGCCGACTTCTCGACCGCGCCCGCCTTCACGAGGTTACCCACGATCAGGTTGATGGTCTGCGGCGTCAGAAACGTAAGCCGTGCAAGGTCCGCGCCAGAGAGGCCGGGATAGGCTCCAATCATCGTCAGCACGACGAACTGCGGCGACGTCACATCCAGCTCGGCAAGCGCCTTGTCCATGGCGCCCCGGACGGCAACATGGGCCTGGCGCACGAGATAGCCGAGATAGCCGTCTGCACCGCGTTTGCCCTCGCCTGCACGGGGAACGGCTTTGACCTTGCGGGGCATCCTAGGCGCCGAACACCTTCTTGAGATCGCTGGTCGGCATGGTGTCGCGCATCCAGAGAAAGCTGCCGCCCTTCATGTCGCGAGCGCCCTTCATAAAGGCGGCCAGCGCAAGCCGCGAAAGCGCGCCGCCGACGCTGATGCGTTTCACGCCGACCGCGGCGATCTGGTCGGCTGTGAGATCGGGATCGCCTGCGCTCATCACCACGTTCAACGGCTTGCCGATCTCGGAGACCACGGTACGCATGGTCGCGAGGTCACGCAGGCCGGGCGCATAGAGAACGTCGGCGCCCGCCGCCTCAAAGGCTTTCAGCCGGCGGATCGTGTCGTCGAGATCTCTGACGCCACGGATCAGGTTATCGGCCCGTGCCGTGAAGGTGAACGGTACGTCGAGCGAGCGCACCATCTCGACACCCGCCTGCACGCGTTCGACCGCATGGTTGAAGTCATAGATGCGCTCGCCGCTCCAGTCTTCGATCGAGCCGCCGACGATGCCCACCTCAGCGGCATCGCGCAGAATGGTGGCCGCCTCCTTCGGATCATCAGAGTAGCCATTCTCGAGGTCGGCATTGACCGGCAGGTCGGTAGCCTCGGCGATCACGCGGCAGTTTTCGAGCAGCTCGGCGCGGCTCACGGCATTGTCGCCGTCGACCCGACCCAGCGCGTTGGACATGCCGAGGCTCGTCGTTGCCAGCGCCTCGAAGCCCAGCGACTGCAGCAGCTTCGCCGTGCCGGCATCCCATGGATTGGGCAGCAGCAACAGTCCCGGCTGCTCGTGCAGCCTGCGAAACTCCTGGCCCTTTTCCGCCTGCGTGCGCATCGCCCCTCCTCCGCTTTCTGCTAAGGAACACCGATGGACATCCAAGCGCAACGGGAACTCGCCCGTCTTCTCGCCTCTCTTCGCCGCGATGGTCGTCAGCAGAGTGGCCTCGCCACCGGGCTCGTGCCGCCGGACAGCGCCACGGCCTACAAGATCGCAAGCCTCGTTGCCCAGGAACTCGCCTGGCCGGTGCGCGGCTGGAAGATCGCCGCCATGAAAGAAGAGATGCAGAAGGCGCTGCGTACGGACTCGCCGATCTACGGCCGCGTCTATTTCACCAAGCCGACGCCCTTCACCGTGGAGCGCGCCAAGCTCGCAAGCCCGATCCCCGAGGTCGAATATCAAGCCAAGCTCGGCATCGACCTGCCGCCGCGCGAGAAACCCTACTCGGTCGAGGAAGTGACCGAGGCCGTGGCTTCGTTACATCCCGGCCTGGAGCTGGCGGAGTGCCGCTTCATCCACGACACAGCCTTCCCGCCGCTACCAGCGATCCTGGCGGACGGTGCGGGCTCCGGGACTATCATCTACGGACCGCCGATCGAGGACTGGCGCAAGCGCGACATCGCAGGCCAGGAGGCGACGCTCTCCTCCAATGGCAAGCTCCGCCGCAAAGGCACGGCGGCGGCCGCGCTCGATCATCCGATGGTGCCACTCACCTGGCTCGCCAACGAACTCTCGCGCACCGGCGTCGGCATGAAGGCCGGCGAGATGGTGAGCACCGGCACGCTGACCGGCATGCTGGCGCCCAAAGCCGGCGAAACCTACGTCGCCGACTTCGGCCCCTTCGGTTCGGTCGAGGTCGCCTTTACTTAAAAGACGTCGAGTTCCTGCTTGACGCATGGCGTGCGCCTTATCATAACTAATGTGTTATATAATCTATTGGTTATGTCATGCTGTTGACGCAACACCTCGATGCCACCTTCGCCGCCCTGGCCGATCCGACGCGCCGGGCAATCATTGTCCGCCTCACCCGGGGCGAGGCCTCCGTCATGGAACTGGCCCGCCCCTTCGACATGAGCCAGCCCGCCATCTCCAAGCACATCAAGGTGTTGGAGCAGGCGGGCCTGGTCTCGCGTGGCCAGGATGCACAGCGCCGCCCGTGCCGGCTGGAGACCGGGCGGCTCGCCGAGGCCACGTCCTGGCTCGACCACCAGCGCGAACTTTTCGAGGCGCGCTTCCAGCGCCTCGACGCCCTGCTCGAAGAGATGAAGGCGGAGCGTCGAGCCACCGCCAAGCGCGAGCCCACCGTCAGGTCCAGAAGGGGAGTCCGTAAATGAGCCGGAATGCCATGAAGCTCACCCCTCAGGGTGACAGCGAGATCACGATCGAGCGCAGCTTCGATGCGCCCCGCGATCTCGTATTCGAGGCCTTCACAAAGCCCGAGCTGGTGAAGCGCTGGATGCTCGGGCCCGATGGCTGGTCGATGCCCGTATGCACCATCGATCTCCGGCCCGGCGGCAAGGGCCGCTACGAATGGCAGAATGCCGATCGTAGTGCCGGCATGTCGCTCAACGCAGTCTTCAAGGAAATCGTAGCCCCCGAACGCATCGTCCATACGGAACGGTTCGACCAGGATTGGACACAGGGCGAGGCGACCATCACCACGCTGTTCGCAGAGAAGGACGGCAAGACGACGGTGACCATGAAGATCGTCTACGCGTCGGCCGACGTTCGCGACATGGTCCTGAAATCGGGCATGGACCAGGGCATGGCCCGCAGCTACGAGCGCCTCGACGACGTACTGAAGAAGTGACGCTTCTCGGGGCGCGTTCTCTCAGAGACGCGCCCTGCCCGTCAGCGCGTGAAGGCCATCGCCTTGTCGCGCACCGATCCGTAGCGCAGGCTCACCAGATCGAGAGCGTAGTTCTGGTAGAGCTTCCAAGGGCGCTTGGAGCCCTGCTTGGGCTGGTGTGCCAGCGCGCGCTGGATGTAGCCCGAGGAGAAGCTGACCCACGGCTCCTCGGTCAAGGTCGGGTCGTTGTTGCGTGGCGTGCACTGCTTGAAGCCCTTGCGATCCATATGGTTCAGCAGGCGGCAGACATATTCGCAGACCAGATCGGCCTTCAAGGTCCACGACGCGTTGGTGTAACCGAACACCGAGGCGAGGTTCGGTATGTCGCTGTACATCATGCCCTTGTAGATCATCGTGTCCGACGGCTTCACCGGCTTGCCGTCGACGACGAGGTTCGCGCCGCCGAGCGGCTGCAGCACCAGCCCGGTCGCCGTGACGACGATATCGGCCTCCAGCTCCTCGCCTGACTTCAGCTTGATCCCCGTCTCGGTAAAGGTCTCGATCTGGTCGGTGACGACCGAGACACGCTTCTTGCGAA
>CALROF020000039.1:0-36135 GCA_943369775.1 Reyranella massiliensis 521 | reverse complement strand
GTCACCTCGTCCACGAGGTGACCAGCCCGCAGGCCTTCGAAGGCCTGCGTATGGCCGGCCGTCCTGTTCGCCGGCCGGACGCCACCGTGGCCGTGGCCGATCACAACACGCCGACCACCGACTTCAGCCAGGGCATCGAAGACGAGGAGTCGCGCATCCAGGTCGAGACGCTCGAGAAGAACGTCGCCGAATTCAAGGTGCCCTATTTCGGCCTGAACGATGCCCGCCGTGGCATCGTGCACGTGATCGGCCCGGAACAGGGTCTCACCCTGCCCGGCATGACGATCGTGTGCGGCGACAGCCACACCTCGACGCACGGTGCGTTCGGCGCGCTGGCGTTCGGCATTGGCACGTCCGAGGTCGAGCATGTGCTGGCGACGCAGACGCTGATCCAGAGGCCCGCCAAGAACATGCGCGTGGCGGTCGAGGGCAGCCTGCCGCTGGGCGTCACGCCGAAGGATGTGATCCTCGCCATCATCGGCAAGCTCGGCACCGCTGGCGGCACCGGCTACGTGATCGAGTATGCCGGCCGCGCCATCCGCGAGATGACGATGGAAGGCCGCATGACGGTCTGCAACATGTCGATCGAAGCGGGCGCACGCGCCGGCCTGATCGCGCCGGACGATGCCACCTTCCAGTATCTCGCTGGCCGGCCCTTCTCGCCCAAGGGCGGTGCATGGGATCTGGCTCTCAGCCAGTGGCGTCGCCTGCCGAGCGACAAGGGTGCGCACTTCGATACGCAGCTCGACCTCAACGCCGCGGACATTCCGCCGATGGTCACCTGGGGCACCAGCCCGCAGGACGCGCTGCCGATCACCGACGTGGTGCCGGACCCGGCCAATGCGCCGGACGAAAACCGTCGCGAAGCCTGGGCTCGCTCGCTCGCCTACATGGGCCTGACGCCCGGCATGAAGCTGGTCGACGTGCCGATCGATCGCGTCTTCATCGGCTCGTGCACCAACGGTCGCATCGAGGACCTGCGCGCCGCGGCAGAAATCGCCCGGGGTCGCAAGGTGGCCTCGAATGTCTCGGCGATGGTCGTGCCGGGCTCGGGTCTCGTGAAGGCCGAAGCCGAGAAGGAAGGTCTCGACAAGATCTTCATCGAGGCCGGTTTCGAGTGGCGCCTGCAGGGCTGCTCGATGTGCCTCGCTATGAACGCCGACCGTCTCGATCCCGGCCAGCGCTGCGCCTCGACCTCGAACCGTAACTTCGAAGGCCGTCAGGGCCGCGGTGGCCGTACGCATCTGGTGAGCCCGGCAATGGCCGCGGCCGCCGCGATCAGGGGCACGCTCGCCGACGTGCGCGACTTCCAGTAAATCGCACAAGCAAGACACGAAAAAATTCGCGGGCGGTGCAATCATGCACCGCCCGTTTTCTTTGTGCGCGGGCGATCGTTCACTCGATGTGGTAGGATTGCGCCACAAAACCGGGGGAGACTGCTATGGCCAGCGTTCCTAACTCAGGTCCTGCCGCACCGCCGCCACCACCTGTGTGGAATGCCCAACCTGCCGGACAAAGCCAGGTTGCCTATGGCGGCTTCTGGATACGTCTCGTTGCCTACCTCATCGATGCCATCGTGCTCAGCGTGGTCGTAGGCGTCATCGCATCGATCATGGGACTGAACATTTTCGACCCCGAAAGTGCGGCCAGCTTCGATCCGACCCTGAACCTGGCCTCGGTGGTCATCGGCTGGCTCTATTTCTCTCTTATGGAGAGTTCCGAGCGTGGTGCCACGCTCGGCAAGATGGCGCTGGGCCTGCGCGTGGTGTCGAGCAGCGGTCAGCGCCTCAGCTTCCTGAACGCCACGGGCCGCTACTTCGCCAAGATCCTGTCGGCCATCATCCTGTGCATCGGCTTCCTGATGATCGCCTTCACCGATCGCAAGCGCGGCCTGCACGACATGATCGCCGGGACTCTGGTCGTCAAATACCCCTAAGCGCAGCGTCCTGAAGGTCGATATGGAGAACGTCCCGAATTCGGGCCCCACGGCACCGCCGCCGCCCGTCTGGGACGCCCGTCCGGTCGACATGCAGGTCCACTACGCAGGATTCTGGATCAGGACCGTCGCTGCCGTCGTCGACGGGCTTATCCTGGGCGTCATCGCCCAGGTAGTGGGCTACTTCATCGTCGAGCAGCCCCAGGCGCTGCCGGCTCTGCCCAGCACCCAGAATACCCAGGCGCTCTACAACTACATCCAGGCGGCCGTGCAGGCGGCCGCGCCCGTCCAGCAGATCATCTTCTCGGCGGTCCTGTGCTGGGCCTATTTCGCCTTCCAGGAGAGTTCCGCAGCGCAGGCGACGCTCGGGAAGCGGGCCCTGGGGCTTCGCGTTTCGACAGTCGAGGGCGGACGGCTAGATCTCGCCAAGGCAAGCCTGCGCGCCTGGCCAATCTATCTTCCGGGTGCGGCCCTCTTGCTGGGCACCAGCGTCGCCTCTCTCGTCTATCTGGTGGCCGTCGTGGCCTGCCTGGCGGTCGCCTTTTCGAGCCGCAAGCAGGGTATCCACGATCGGATGGCGGGAACGATAGTTACCCGCATCTAAAACCAGGGACGTTTGCCCTCTACGTAGGTTTGATGAAATTCCTCGTCACTCTTCGTCAGGTAGATAATCCCTTCGACGAAAGCGATCAGGCAGATGATGTAGCTCGGAATGCCCAGAAGCAGCCATCCGCCCACAAAGATAGCGAGCGTGACCAGGCCGGGTCCGGTGTATCCGAGATAGAATTTGTGAATGCCGAGACCGCCCAGCAGGATCCCCAAGATTCCAGCGGCTATTTTGCTCTTGCCGCCCGGTGCCACGATCGAAGCTCCAACGGGATAGATCTCCGTCGCGCGACCGTCGAGCGGAACGAAGTCCACGTCCATACCAACGCGCGGCGGCACGCTGCCTTTCCATGATGTTGCGTCGAACTGAAAACGCGCTCCTGCTTCGCCGGTAATTGCTCCGCCTGAACCGTCTACTCCGAGAATCTTGCCGCGCATGCTCCTCCCCCGAGCAATTGTTAGGTGCGGCAATTCTTTACGCCGCCTGCAAACAACTCTGGCATACGGCGTAGCGAGAAAGCCAGCAGCTTGTACGGCGAAGCAGCAAGGCTTTATGCAACCCTTGGCTGCCCCTCGGATGAGTGAGCGTTGCAATTGCAGCGCAATCGGGCCGCTTGACGGGCCCAGTGAAAGACCGTTAATTCCGGCCTTTCGCGAGGGAAACTCATGGAAAAATTCACGACGCTGCGCGGCGTGGCAGCGCCGCTGCCGATGGTCAATGTCGACACCGACATGATCATTCCCAAGCAGTTCCTGAAGACCATCAAGCGCACAGGCCTGAAGGAAGGGCTGTTCTATGAAATGCGCTGGACGGCCGACGGCCAGAAGAAGGACTTCGTCCTCGATCAGCCGGCGTACCAGAACGCCAAGATCCTCGTGGCCGGCCCGAACTTCGGCTGCGGCTCGAGCCGCGAGCACGCTCCCTGGGCTCTGCTCGACTTCGGTATCCGCTGCATCATCTCCGAAGATTTCGCCGACATCTTCTATAACAACTGCTTCAAGAACGGCATCCTGCCGATCAAGGTCTCCAAGGAGATCATTGCCAAGCTGATGGACGATGCGAGCCGCGGCTCCAACGCCGTCATCGAAGTCGATCTCGAGAAGCAGGAGATCAAGGGTCCCGATGGCGGCACCGTCCATTTCGAGGTCGATGCCTTCCGCAAGCATTGCCTGATGAACGGCCTCGACGACATCGGACTGACGATGGAGAAGAAGTCGGAGATCGACGATTTCGAGCGCCGTCAGCGCGAAGACCAACCCTGGTTGCACGGCGCCGCTTAGGTCGCGCCGCACTTCCGACCACGACGAAAAGAGAAACAGGACAATGGCGTCAAATCGCAATCTGCTCGTGCTGCCTGGTGATGGCATCGGCCCCGAGGTGATGAACGAAGTCCGCAAGATCATCGCCTGGATGGGCAAGAAGCGCGCGGTAGGTTTCGACATTACGGAAGACCTGGTCGGCGGCGCCGCCCTCGACAAGCACGGCGTGCCGCTTTCCGACGACGCCATGAAGACCGCCCTCGAAGCCGACGCCGTCCTGTTCGGTTCGGTCGGCGGCCCGAAGTGGGACAATGTCGAGTTCGACAAGAAGCCCGAACGCGGCCTGCTGCGCCTGCGCAAGGAGATGGACCTCTTCGCCAACCTGCGCCCTGCCAAAGTGTTCGACGCGCTGGTCGATGCCAGCTCGCTCAAGCCCGAGATCGTCAAGGGTCTCGACATCATGATCATCCGCGAGCTGACGGGCGGCGTTTACTTCGGCGAGCCGCGCGGCCGCACCAAGCTCGCCGACGGCGATTTCGAAGCCTTCGACACCCAGCGCTACAATTCGAGCGAGATTCGCCGCGTCTGCGCCGTCGCCTTCGAGCTGGCGCGCAAGCGCAGCAACAAGGTCTGCTCCTCGGAGAAGGCCAACGTCATGCACACCGGTGTGTTGTGGCGCGAGGAAGCGACCAAGCTGCACAAGGAGAAGTACGCCGACGTGCAGTTGAGCCACATGTATGCCGACGCGCTCGCCATGCAGCTCCTGCGTTCGCCCAGCCAGTTCGACGTCATCGTGACCGACAATCTGTTCGGCGACATCCTGTCGGACGAAGCCTCCATGCTGACCGGCTCGCTGGGCCTCCTGCCTTCCGCTTCGCTCGGCGCTGCCGATGCAACCGGCCGGCGCAAGGCGATGTACGAGCCGATCCACGGCAGCGCCCCCGACATCGCGGGCAAGGGCCTGGCCAATCCGATTGCGCAGGCGCTCTCCTACGCCATGATGCTCCGCTACTCCTTCGACCTCGACAAGGATGCAGACCTCGTCGAGAAGGCGATCGAGAACGTGCTGGCCGCAGGCTATCGCACCGGCGATCTGCTCGTGGGCAAGACCGATGGCGTGAAGAAGGTCGGCACCCAGGAAATGGGCGACGCGATCATCAAGGAACTCGACCGGCTGGCCTGAGGTCTAGCGACCGCCGTCGATCGCCTGATCGACGGCCGATGCGAACAAGCCCATATCCTTCGGCGAGAGATCGGCCACGGCGCGCATCTCGAAGCCGGCATGACGCCAACGGGCGATGGCAAAGCCATCGCGTTCGCTGATCTGTGGAGCAACGTCTCCCGACATTGAGGCCGGCCACAGCGACAGCGCCACGCGGTGTTGATTGCGACGGTAGACCAGCACCGCGACTCTGCGACCATCCAGGATGTCGGCCCTGCCACCCAGCAGCGGAAAGCCCGATGCCGTGAGGTCGTAGACCGGCGGCGCATAGTCGATACGGCCGGCAAACCATGGCTTCACCGTATGCTGATCCGACGAGGCAACCTCGACCGGCCGATCGCCCAGGCCGACGCGGAGATAGCCGGCAATCAGTTCGTCGGTTTCGCGGCTGCCTTCCTGCCCGATGAAGCGGCCGCCCATCCAACCCACACCCAATGCCAGCAGAAGGCTTGCCGCGAGCGCCGAGCGGCGCGGCCAAACGCGTGGTGCCGGGGTTGGGGCTGGCGTGTCGATGCGAAGTTCGCGCTCGATACGGGCACGCAGCAGGTCCGGTGCGCGGGAGACCGGCAAATCACGAAGCAGCGCCCGCTGCGCTTGAAGGCGTTCGAGCTTGGCCCGGCACTCCGGGCACTCCGCGAGCGCCGCCTCGAAACGCGCGCTCTCACCGGCTGGCAGTTCGCCGTCGAGATAGGGCTCGACCATCGCCTCGCAGGTCGGGCAATCCATGGTCACTCCTTCCCCAACCGGCCGCCGAGTTCGACGGCCAGCTTCTCGCGCGCCCGCGACAGGCGCGACATGATCGTGCCGATCGGCAAATCGAGGACCGCAGCGATGTGCTTGTAGGAAAGCTCCTCGATCTCGCGCAGCACCAGCACTTCACGTGACTCCTCCGGCAGCGCCGCCAGCGCCGCCGCGATCTGACGCCGCCGATCGCCGGCCAGCGCGCTTTGCTCGGGATCGGGGCCGATATCGACGACGCTCTCGGCTTCGTCGAGCGGCACTCTCTCGCCGCGACGAGCGAGCCGCATGTCGCTCCAGGTATTGCGCACGATACGCAACAGCCAGGGCCGCGCTTCCTCGCCGCGGAAGGCGTGGAAGTAGCGCAGCGCCCGCAACATCGCTTCCTGTGCCACGTCCTGCGCCTCGACAGGATCGCGCGTCAGCCAGCGCGCAAAGCCATAAGCCGCATCGAGATGCGGGAGCATGACAATGCGAAAACGCTCCAGGGCTTTGCCGTCCGGTTTCGGCGCCTCCGACATGCGACCCATAGGACATCAATACCGGCGGACCGTCGATTTTATTCCCGCGGGAATAGCGCCCTTCCCCGCCCAGTAGGTGGGGTATGGCCCCTTCACGAAATCCTGCCGGGCCAGGAGGTCCTCCATGCTGCCGCAAGACCGTCGCGCATTCCTGAAGCTTTCCGGCCTAGCCGGCGTCGCCTTTGCCTCTGCGCTGTTCCCCGGATACCCAACGTCGGCGCAGGCCGCCGACTTTCACTTCATCCAGTTCTCCGACACCCACTGGGGTTACAAGGGTCCGGCCAATCCCGACGCCGAGCACACGCTCGAAAAGGCCGTCGCCACGGTGAACGCACTGCCGAACCAGCCAGACTTCATCGTCTTCACCGGCGACCTCACCCATACGACGGACGATCCGGTGGAACGGCGTGCGCGCATGAAGCGGTTTCGCAAGATCGTCTCGGCGCTCCGAATCAAGGACGTGCGCTTCATGCCGGGTGAACACGATGCGTCGCTCGACAAGGGCGAGGCGTACAAGGAGTTCTTTGGCGCCCCCTACTACACGTTCGACCACAAAGGCGTGCACTTCATCGCCCTCGACAATGTCTCGGACCCGGCCGCGAAGCTGGGCGACGAGCAGCTCGCCTGGCTGGAGGCCGATCTGAAGCAACGCCATGCGGACGATCGCATCGTCGTGCTGACACATCGTCCGCTGTTCGACCTGATGCCGTCGTGGGACTGGACGACGACCGACGGCGCCAAGGCAATCGACCTTCTGATGCCCTACAAGAACGTCGTGGTATTCTACGGCCACATCCATCAGGAGCATCATCAGAACACCGGCCACATCGCCCACCATGCGGCGAAGTCGCTGATCTTCGCCCTGCCGGTACCGGGCTCGCAGCCCCGGCGCGCGCCCCTGCCCTACGATGCAGCGAGCCCCGGCAAGGGACTCGGCGTACGCGATGTCGCCATGGCACAGACTGCCAAGCTCACCGAAGTCGGCGTCAACGGAGCGTGAGATGATCCAGCGTCGCTTATTCCTGCTGGCCGCGGCGGCTACCGCGGCCGGCACGGCAAGACTCGTCCAGGCCGGAGCGAACGAAGTCCGCATCTCGGCGAAGAAGTTCGAGTTCAATCCTGCGGAAGTCCGGCTCAAGCTCGGGCAGCCGGTGGTCCTCGTGCTCACCTCGGAGGACCGCATTCATGGCTTCAAGGTGCCCGACCTTGGCCTGCGTGCCGAGATCGTACCCGGGCAGGAGACCAGGGTTGCCCTAACCCCGGACAAGCCAGGCCGGATCGTCTTCTTCTGTGACGTCTTCTGTGGCGATGGCCACGAAGAGATGGGCGGCACGCTCATCGTCGAGGCATAGTGCCGCCCGACGTTATTTCAGGAGCGATCCGAGCACACCGCGCAGCACGGCGCCGCCCACACTGGCGCCGATGCTGGCCGCCTTGCCCTTGCCGAACACCGCTTTCGCGGCTTCGCGCGCCACCACCGTCGTGACGCTGCGGCTGGCGGCCTTGGCGATCGTGACACCGACCGAATCGCGCGGCCGACCGACCGGCGCGCGGGGCTTCGGCTCGGGTGCCGAGGTTTCCGTCTGGGCCTTCTTCAGGCGTGGCTCGGGCCGCGGAGCCGATGACGACTCCGCCGGAGGAGGAGGTGGCGGCGGTGGCGCCGGCTGTGGCGATTGCGAACGTGGCCCCCACGGACCTGAAGTCGCCGGCACGCTGGGCGGTACCGACCCATATTGCCCGCGCCGCTTCAGCGCCTCCCCACTCGCAGGGGCGGATTGTGTGGCCGTTGCGTCGGCGGGGGTGGTCTGCGCACCAGCGGCGACCCGACCGGTCAGCACTTCGTAGGCCGAAGCCCTGTCGACAACCTTGTCGTACTTGCCGGCGATCGGGCTGGCGGCGATCACCGCCACGCGCTCCGCATCCGTGGCCGGGCCGATGCGGCCGCGCGGCGGAGCAACGAAGCAGCGCTCCACCGGTGTCGGCACGCCTTTGGCATCGAGGAAGGACACCAGCGCCTCGCCGACGCCCAGCTCGGTGATGGTCTGCGCCGCGTTGAACTTCTTGTTGGGACGGAAGGTCTCGGCCGCGACCTTCACCGCCTTCTGGTCCTTGGGCGTGAAGGCGCGCAGCGCGTGCTGCACCCGGTTGCCGAGCTGGCCCAGCACCGACTCCGGAATATCGAGCGGGTTCTGGGTGATGAAATAGACGCCCACGCCTTTGGACCTGATCAGGCGCACCACCTGCTCGATGCGGCTGAGCAGTGCCTTGGGGGCGTCGTCAAACAGGAGATGCGCTTCGTCGAAGAAGAAGACGAACTTTGGCTTGTCGAGGTCGCCGACCTCGGGAAGCGTTTCGAACAGCTCCGACAGGAGCCACAGCAGGAAGGTGGCGTAGAGGCGCGGGCTCTGCATCAGCCGATCCGCCGCCAGCACGTTGATCGCGCCGAAGCCCGAGGGATCGCAGCGCATCATGTCGGCCAATGCCAGCGCTGGTTCGCCGAAGAAACCATTGCCGCCCTGCTGGTCGAGGATCAGGAGCTGGCGCTGGATGGTGCCGACCGACTGCTTGCTCACATTGCCGAATTCGGTCGTGAGGCTGCCTGCATTCTCGGCGACCCATTGCAGCATCGCCTGCAGGTCCTTGAAGTCGAGCAGCAGCAGGCCCTGTTCGTCGGCGACCTTGAATACGATGTTGAGTACGCCCTCTTGCGTGTCGTTGAGCTGCAGCAGGCGTGCCATCAGCACGGGCCCCACCTCGCTCACCGTCGTGCGTATCGGATGGCCCTTCTGGCCGAACAGATCCCAGAAGATCGTGGGGAAGGCATGGCCGGCATAGCCTTCGATCTTGAGCTGTTGGGCGCGCTCCACGGCCTTCGGGCTGTTCCCTCCCGCTTGGGACACGCCAGACAGATCGCCTTTGACGTCGGCCATGAAGACGGGAACGCCAAACGCGGAAAAGCCCTCGGCGATCGTCTGCAGAGTCACGGTCTTGCCCGTGCCGGTCGCGCCCGCGATCAGGCCGTGCCGATTGGCGTACTTCAGCAGGAGATATTGATCGGCATCGCTTTCGCCCACGAAGATCGCCGCATTCTCGCTCATGCCGTCTCCCTCGCTTACACGCCCGACTTTAGCTAAACAGCGCGGTCCATTGTAGGTTAGTCCGCATGTCCCTGCCCCGTCTCGCCCTGGCCGTCATCGGTGATGAAATCGGCCCCTCGCTCGATGAAATGATCTCCTTCTGCCAGGAGCAGGAGGTTCGCCGCCTCGATATGCGCACGGTAGGTGGCCGCAACTTGCTGAGCATGACCCTCGACGAGGTGAGTGCCATCGCCCGCACCATCGAGAAGGCCGGGCTGCAGGTGCCGACTTTCGTTTCACCGCTGCTCAAATGGCCGGCCGAGGGCAAAGGCACAGAGGGCGGTGGCAAGGTCGACTTCGCCTTCGATCCGAAGGATTGCCCGGGCGAGGATCCGCTGGTCCATGCTTTCGATCTCGCGATCATGCTGGGGGCCAGCCGGATCCGGGTTTTCAGCCACCTGCGCTATCCGGGCTACCGGCCGCAGGACCTGTTCGGGCGCTTCGAACGGCTGATCGACCTCGCCGCAACCTACTCCGTCACCGTCGAGCTCGAGAACGAGCCGGTGTGCAACATCGCCACCGTAACGGATCTCGCCGAGCTGTTCGCTTCCATGACCGAAGCGATGGACCCCAATCCCATGCCCCTGACGTTTCGCCCCCTGGTCGATATCGGCAATGCCTGGGCAGCGGGCAAGCCGCCGACCGATGCCGAGATCGCAGCATTGGCACCGCGTACCGACCTCATCCATCTCAAGGACCGCGATTCGGCGGCCAAGCGCACCGTGCCGCTGGGCGACGGCGACATTCCCTGGGCCCGCGAGCTCGAACGCTTCCTCACGGCGGCATCGGAAGGTCCCACCCGTGAGATCGTTGCCAGCATCGAGACGCACTGCCCGCAGGACGGCCGCAACGCGACCGCCCGCTCGGTCGCCGGCCTGCGTCGGATCGCGAGCGAGATCGGCGTCGAAGTCGTCTAAGCCGGCGTAATAATGAAGCCGGAGCGCGGGAAGTGGACGACGATATCGCCCACGCGCTCGTCGTTGCGGCTGATCGAAATGCGATCTGACGTCAGCCCCACAAGCGTTCCCGTTACCGGAACCTTGCCGGTATCGTCCGGCGTGACGCTGATCTTCTGACCGGCCTTCAGGCCACTGGGATCGGCAGCATCGACACTGCAGGCGGCCGGCTTTGCCGCCTTGGCGACAGCCAGCGCATCGGCCGCGCTCATTTCCGTCGGGCTGCCACTACCAATGGCTTTCATCCGCTCCGACCAGGCGGTGAGGCGCGGCAGACGGTCGAGTGGCGGCACGGCCTTGCCGCCACCGAGCCGTTCCTTCAGGAACCACACCGGATTGTAGAGCGCGCAGTCCGCCAGATTTGGCGCTGAACCCATCAGATAGGCGCGGCCATCGCCCAGCATTTCCTCGGCCAGCACGAGCTGGGCATAGGTCTGCTGCGCTGCCATTGGGGCCGCCGCCTTGAGCTTTGCAGGCTCGAACGAGCGGCCGGAGAATTCGCTGCGATCCTTGTGGAAGGCTTCCGGCAGCTTGTCGCCAATCGCGCCCATGACGACGCCGACGGCGGCCCAGAAGATGTTGCGGTCGATCCACATGGCGAGTGCCCGCGCTTCGCCTTCTTTGCCGGGCGGCAGCAACGGCGGCGTGGGCGTGTGCTTCTCGATCTCCAGCATGATGAGCTGGGTATCGCAGTAGATGTCGGCACCGACCTGCATGACGGGTGTCTTGCGATAGCCGCCCGTGAGCGGCATCAGATCCGGCTTTGGCATGATGTTGGGGATGGTGACCGACTTCCATCCCAGCTTCTTGAGGCCGAAGGCGACCCTTACCTTCTCCGAGAAGGGCGAGGTCGGATAGTGGTGCAGGATCAGGTCGGTCATGTCGTCTCCTTAGGAGCGCAGCGCCTTGATGCTGGCGGCGTATTTGTCAGGACCATCGCCGAAAACCGCGGTGCCGGCCACCAGTACGTCAGCGCCGGCCTTGATGCAGCGCTTGGCCGTCTCGACGTTGACGCCACCATCGACTTCGAGGTCGATGCGCTTACCCAGCGCATCGATTGCCTTGCGCAGCGCGGCAATCTTGGCGAGCTGGCTTTCGATGAAGGCCTGGCCGCCGAAGCCCGGATTGACGCTCATCACCAGCACGAGGTCGAGGTCACCCAGCACGTGCTCGATGGCGGAGAGCGGCGTTGCCGGGTTGAGGACGGCGCCCGCCTTCTTGCCCAGGCTCTTGATGAGCTGGATCGTGCGATGGATGTGCGGCCCTGCCTCGGGATGAAAGGAAATCACGTCGGCGCCGGCTTCAGCGTAGGCCGGCACCAGCGGATCGACGGGCGAGATCATGAGATGAACGTCGAAGGGCTGCTTGCTGTGCTTGCGCAGTGCCTTCACGACCATCGGCCCGATCGTCAGATTGGGCACGAAGTGACCATCCATCACGTCGACATGGATCCAGTCGGCGCCGGCGGCGGTTATCGCCTCGATCTCGCGACCCAGGGCGGCAAAGTCGGCGGAGAGGATCGAGGGGGCGATACGGACAGGCTGTTGCGGCATTGAGGCCTCGAAGTCGCGCTCAGGTACCGGGACGCGTCGGCGCGTCCCAGCCCTTGCGCCGGAAGGGGTTCGTCGGGAAGGTGCCGAGCAGCTTCAGCTCTTCGGAGAAGAAGCCCAGCTCCTCGAAAGCGAGATGGACGCTGCGCTGCTCCGGGTGGCCTTCGACCTCGGCATAGAACTGCGCTTGCTCGAAGCGTGCGCCAGAGAGGTAGCTTTCGAGCTTCACGATGTTGACGCCGTTGGTGGCAAAGCCGCCCAACGCCTTGTAGAGCGCTGCCGGCCGGCTCTTCACGCGAAAGAGGAACGCCGTCATGCACTGCACGGTACGCCAGTCGAGCGCGGCCTCGTCGCGCGAGAAGACGAGCATGCGCGTCGTATTATGGTCAGCATCCTCGATGTTCTTGGCCAGGACCTTGAGATCGTAGATCCGGGCAGCCAGCGACGAGGCGATGGCCCCGACGTTCGGATCGCCAATCTCGGCTATCTCACGCGCCGCACCCGCCGTGTCGGCGTGCACCAGCGGCTCGAAACGATGCTTCTTCAGGAAGTTGCGGCACTGGGCCAGCGCCTGGACGTGGCTCTTGACGGTCTTGATCGACTTCAGCGAGGCGCCCGGCAACGCCACCAGGCAATGTTCGACCCGCTGGAAGTGCTCGGCGACGATCTTGAGCTTGGTGTGCGGCAGCAGGCTGTGGAGGTCGGCGACGCGGCCGGCGATCGAATTCTCGACGGGAATGATGGCCAGTTCCGCCTTGCCGGCCTGGACCGCGCCCATGGCCGTATCGAAGGTCGGGCAGGGCAGAGTGGTCATGTAGGGAAAGGCCGCTCGGCAGGCCATGTCGGAGTTGGCGCCGGGCTCGCCCTGGAAGGCGATGATGTTGCTGGCGGCGGCTTTGCCACCCTTTGTCTTGGCTGCCGTCTTGGCTGTCTGCCGGGCCATTTGCCGAATTTCTCCCCGCGTTCTGAGGCCCCTCGATAGGCGAAAAACCTCGTAATATCCGGTACTTGCGACGTTCCGCCGCGCGAGCCCGCTGGTGGGATCGGATACTACTGGCGGCGTCGCGGGCGTGCTACAGCAGCGTCCGAAGAATTTGCCGTTCCGGGAATAGACTATGGCCAGTTTCAATACGATTGCGGGCTGCGTTTTGGCCTCGGCCCTGTTCGCAATGGTGGTGGGCAAGGTTTCCAACGCCGTCGTGCATCCGCACAAGCTGGACAAGCCGGCGATCGCCGTCTCCGATGACGCGCCGACCCAGACCGCCGCGGCTCCGGCCGCCATCGAGATCCCGCCGATCGGCCCCAAGCTCGCCAGCGCCAATGTCGATGCCGGCAAGGCTATCTTCATGAAGCAGTGCTTCACCTGCCACACGGTCGACAAGGGCGGCGCCAACAAGGTCGGTCCGAACCTGTGGGATGTCGTCGAGCGCAAGAAGGCAAGCCACGCCGGCTTCAGCTATTCCTCGGCCCTTACCGCCAAGGGCGGCGACTGGTCCTATGAGGATATCGACCACCTGATCTTCAAGCCGACGGCCTATGCACGCGGCACGAAGATGGCCTTCGCCGGTCTCGCCAAGGAGCAGGAGCGCGCCGACGTGATCGCTTATCTGCGCACGATGGCCGACACGCCCAAGCCGCTGCCGTAGGCAGGAACAGGACGTGGCCGGATCGGTTTCCGCCGAGCTGGTCACGCTCGCCAACAGCCTCGCCGACGCTGCGCGCCCGATTGCGGCGCGCTACTTCCGCACTCCCGTTACGGTCGACGACAAGTCCGACCAGAGCCCCGTCACCATCGCCGATCGCGAGGCGGAGACCGCCATGCGCGAGCTGCTGTCACGCCACGTGCCGGAACATGGCGTGTTCGGCGAGGAGCACGGCGCGGTGCGGACCGACGCCGACTATGTCTGGGTGCTCGATCCGATCGACGGCACGAAGGCCTTCATCACCGGCCTGCCGATCTTCGGCACGCTGATCGCCCTCTTCCATCGCGGCAAGCCCGTGCTCGGCATCATCGACCAGCCGATCCTTCAGGAGCGGTGGCTGGGCGTGACGGGCGAGCGCTCGACCTTCAACGGAAAGCCAATCTCCGTGCGTGCCTGCACGAAGCTCGCCGATGCCTACATGTACTCGACCGCGCCCGGCATGTTTCCCGAGAAGCTCGCCGGCCCGCATCGCACTCTGCGTAAGCAGGTGAAGAACTTCCGCTGGGGCGGCGACTGCTACGCCTACGGCCTGCTGGCGTTGGGCCATGTCGACCTGGTCGTCGAAGCGAGCCTCAAGCTTTACGACTTCGCAGCCCTCATTCCCGTGATCCAGGGCGCCGGCGGTCTGATCACCGACTGGAAGGGCGGCGAGCTCGACATGCGTTCCGACGGGGCCGTGCTGGCGGCCGGCGATGCCGCGCTTCACCATGCAGCCGTCGAGGTCCTCTCGGCATAGTCGGCACGGTCGATATCGAACCACACGATATCGGTGAAACCTCTGTAGTCGACGCGCTTGCGATAGGTGAGGCCGATGCGCTTCATCACGGCCTGCGACGCCATATTGCTTTCGAGCGTGATGGCGAAGATCGAGCCGAGATCGAGCGTGCCGAAGCCATAGTCGAGCGCCGCTTCGGCGACTTCCGTCGCATAGCCCTTGCCCCAGGCGTCGGGGTGCAGCGCCCACAACACTTCGACCGCGTCGAACTCGGCCACATAGTTCAGCCCACCATGGCCGACCAGCTTTGCATCCAGGAAGATGCCCCAGGGCGCCAGCCGGCGTTCCTGCCAGGAGGCTGCAAAACGATCGATGGTGGTACGTGCGGCCGCGACAAGATCGCCTTCCTGCTGCGCGCCGGGCGCTGGCGGCAACCATTTCGCCACCTCGGGATGAAAGCGCATGGTGGCGTAATCTTCGACATCGTCGGGCAGCAATGGGCGCAAGGCGAGACGGTTGGTTCTGAGAATCGTCATGATGGCTGACTTTACACAACTTTACCGCTGCGCCACGCGCCCGATACGGCCGCCCTCCATGTTGGTGGCACGGGGACACCCCGCAACCGATGGAGACAGACATGACGAACCTGACCCTCAAGACCGTGATGGCCGCCCTCCTCGCAGGCAGCCTCGCCGCCACCGCCGGCGCCCCGGCCTTCGCGCGCACCGACGGTGCGTCGTTCGATCCGGCCAAGTTCCAGCAGCGCATCGAGAAGCGCGTGGACAAGGCGCTGAATGGCACCGACGCGACGCAGGACCAGAAGAAGCAGATCACCGGCATCCTGCAGGCAGCGTTCACGGACATGAAGTCCCTGCATGAGAAGCGCGCCGAGAACCGCAAGGCGATGCGCGCGGCGATGGAAGCCGCCATCATCGATCCGGCCAAAATCGAACAGATCCGGCAGGACCAGATGAAGGTGGCCGACGAGAGCTCCAAGCGCTTCACCAAGGCGCTGGTCGACGCCGGCAACGTGCTCAACGCCCAGCAGCGTCAGGCCTTCTTCAAGACCTGGGGTGATCGTCCTTGGGGCGAGCATCGCGGCCACAAGAAGGGCTAACGCGCGATGATGACATCAGGGTCGCGCCGGCCCGATACTGACGCGATGGCCGCGCGCATCCTGATGATCGACGACGACGACCGCCTCGCCGGGATGGTTCAGGACTATCTCGGCGGGGCGGGCTTTCGTGTGACGGTCGCCGGCACGGCGGGCAGCGGCGAAGCGCTGCTGAAACGCGAAACTTTCGATGCGCTGATCCTCGACCTGATGCTACCCGATGCCGATGGTCTCGATTTCTGCCGCCGTCTGCGCCAGTCGAACGACGTGCCGATTCTGATGCTGACAGCACGCGGCGAGCCGATGGACCGCGTGGTCGGCCTCGAACTCGGCGCCGACGATTATCTCGCCAAGCCCTTTGAACCACGCGAGCTGCAGGCCCGCCTGCGCGCCATCCTGCGCCGCAAGGGCACGACCGTGGCCTCGGACGTCTTGCGCTTCGGCCGGCTCGAGATCGACAAGGGCTCGCGCGTCGTGCGTGTCGACGGCGAGGAGCGGCCGATCACCTCCTACCAGTTCGCGCTTCTGCTGGCGCTGGCTGAACGCGCCGGCCGCGTGCTGTCGCGCGATGCGTTGATGGATCTATTGAAGGGCGAGAAGCTCGAAGCCTTCGACCGCTCCGTCGACGTCCATATCTCGCGCATCCGTGCCGCCATCGAAGACGACCCCAAGAAGCCGCGCCGTATCCTGACGCTCCGCGGCACCGGTTATGTCTTCGCCAAGGACCAGGACCGCTAGTCCGTGCAGCGCCTCTACCTCCAGTTTTACGTCACCATCCTCATCGTGCTGGCGGTGTTCGTGGGCGCGGCGGTGCTGCTGTGGCGGCTGGCCGACGACGACAATCGCACGCCGCAGTATCTCGATGTCGCCGCCGAGCTGACCGGCGCACTGCTGCCGGATATCGACGCCCCCAAGCAAGACCAACAACGTGCCATCGAAGTGTTGCAGCGCAAGTTGCGTTTCGACATCGCGCTCTACGAGCCCGACGGCAACATGATCGCCATGGCCGGCAAGCCACCCCCGCGCTTCAGTCCCATGCACGCGCGCACCGGCTGGCGGCGCGGCCCGGGCGGGCCGAACTTCACCTTGCAGCTTCCCGACGGGCGCTGGCTGGTGGCGCGTCAGGTGCGTGAACGGCCCAACCCGGCACTCTGGATCGCCGGCGCGCTCGGTCTGGTCGCTCTTGCTGTCGCTATCGCTGCCTATCCTGTCGTGCGTGGACTAGGGCGCCGCCTCGAACGCCTCAAAGCCGGCGTCGAGCAGCTGGGCGGCGGCGATCTTTCGGCGCGCGTGAAGGTCGAAGGCCGCGACGAAGTCGCAGCCCTCGCGGCGAGCTTCAACCGGTCGGCGCAGCGCATCGAGGAGCTGGTGGCGGCTCATCGCCTGTTGCTCGCCAATGCGAGCCATGAACTGCGCACCCCGCTGGCACGCATCGCCGTCGCCGCCTCTCTCCTGGGCGAGAATGCCGATCGCAAGACCCGTGATTCGCTGAAGCGGGATGTGGCGGAACTCGATCAGCTCATTGAACAGATCCTGCTGGCAAGCCGACTCGAAGCGATCCCGACACTCGAACGGCGCGAGCCGGTCGACCTGCTGGCGCTCGCGGCCGAGGAAGCCTCGCACTACGACCTCGAAGCGGACGGGGTGCCGGTGACGGTGTCGGGCGACCGGCTGCTGCTGCGCCGACTGATCCGCAACCTCATCGAGAATGCGCAACGATATGGCGGCAGCGGTCCGATTACCGTGAGCGTGACGCAGGAAGGCAACCGCGCCGTGCTCGAAGTCTCCGATCACGGGCCGGGAGTGCCGCAAGCCGAGCGCCAACGCATCTTCGAGCCCTTCTATCGATTGGCCGGCGGGGCCGAGACGGGCCGCGGCAGCGGGCTGGGTCTCGCCCTGGTCCTCGACATTGCCCGCCGTCACGGCGGCGACGCTGTATGCCTCGCGGCAGAGAGTGGCGGCAGCCGTTTCAGGGTCGAGTTGCCGGCAACGGGCGGAGAGGGATAAAGTTTCCGTCCTGTTGCGCGGTGCGCCCGATCGCTGCTCCGAAGCGGGCCAAGTTTGGCAATCCCAACCATTGTCCACGAGCGCGAACGGAGGCATTTCAACAGGATCGAAAGTCCGTGGAGACAGAGATGTCCCAACTCCTTGTTCTGTCCTGTCGGTGCGGCGTTTGCCGCATGATCTAACGGCTCGCTGAGCCGACTCTCGTTTTTACAGCGTTTCGGGCAGTCCACGCCGGCCGCAACGACCGGACGGCGGAGCTTTGCCCGCCACCAGCCTCTCCCGTCGACAGAAAGTCAGGACATCATGACCATCCGCCAGAGCCTTCTCGCGGCTACTGCCATCACCGTCGCCTTCATGACAGCGATCGTGGCCGTACGCGCCCAGACGACGCCGCAGGAAGTCGTCCTCACCAACGTTTCCTACGATCCAACGCGCGAGCTCTATCGTGCTCTGAACGAGGCCTTCGCCAAGGAATGGCAGGCCAGCACCGGCCAGAAGATCACGATTCGCACCTCGCACGGTGGGTCGGGCAAGCAGGCCCGCTCGGTGATCGACGGGCTCGAAGCCGATGTCGTGACCCTCGCTTTGGCTGGCGACATCGATGCCATCGCCCGTGAGTCCAAGCGTCTGCCGCAGAACTGGCAGTCACGACTGCCCAACAACGCCTCGCCCTACACCTCGACCATCGTGTTCGTGGTGCGCAAGGGCAACCCCAAGGGCATCAAGGACTGGCCGGATCTCGCCAAGAGCGGCGTCGCGGTCGTGACGCCCAACCCCAAGACCTCGGGCGGTGCGCGCTGGAACTATCTCGCCGCCTGGGCCTATGAACTGGATCGCACCAAAGGCGATCAAGCGGCCGCCCGAAAGTTCGTCGAGTCGATCTACAAGAACGTGCCAGTCCTCGACTCCGGCGCGCGCGGCTCGACCACGACCTTTGCGCAGCGTGCCGTCGGCGACGTCTTCATCTCCTGGGAGAACGAAGCCTTCCTGATCCAGCAGGAGTTCGGTGCCGACAAGTTCGACATCGTCGTGCCGCCCTTCTCCATCCTGGCGGAACCGCCGGTGTCGCTGGTCGATCATGTTGTCGACAAGCGCGGCACGCGCAAGGTGGCCGAAGCCTATCTCGCCTTCCTCTATTCGCCGGCAGCGCAGAAGATCATCGCCCGTAACTTCTACCGGCCGTCCAAGCCCGAGGCCGCCGATCCGGCCGACCTGACGCGCTTCCCCAAGATTCAGCTCGTGACCATCGACCAGGTGTTCGGCGGCTGGGCCAAGGCGCAGACAGAGCATTTTGCCGACGGCGGCGTGTTCGACCAGATCTACAAGCCCACCGGCAAAGCGGCGACGCGATGAGCGACGCCGCCCACAACGGCTGGGCGCCGCGGACGACTCCGCGGAAAACCCAATGGTTCCCGAAGCCGAGCGCTCTGCCCGGCTTCGGGATCACCTTTGGCTTCGCCGTCACGTATCTGTCCCTGATCGTACTGATTCCGCTCGCCGTGCTGGTCGCACGCGCCGGTGAGCTGGGACTCGACGGCATCTGGCAGGTCGCCACGACACCGCGCGTGCTGGCAGCCTTGCAAGTGAGTTTCTTCGTCTCGGCCGCCGCTGCCCTTATCAACGCCGTCTTCGGCACGATCGTGGCCTGGGTGCTGGTGCACTACGACTTTCCCGGCAAGCGCCTGCTCGATGCCGCCGTCGATCTGCCTTTCGCGCTGCCCACCGCCGTCGCGGGCATTGCGCTTGCCGCGCTCTACGCGACCAACGGCTGGATCGGCAGCCTGTTCGCGCCGTGGGACATCAAGATCGCCTTCACGCCGCTCGGCATTCTCATTGCGCTGATCTTCATCGGCCTGCCCTTCGTCGTGCGCACGGTGCAGCCGGTGCTGCAGGACCTCGATCGCGAGGTCGAGGAGGCGTCGGCAACCCTGGGCGCCACCCGGACGCAGACTGTCGTGCGCGTCGTCCTGCCGGCCCTCACACCGGCCCTTCTCACCGGCGTTGCCTTGGCTTTTGCGCGCGCCGTCGGTGAGTACGGTTCGGTGATCTTCATCGCCGGCAACATGCCCTTCGTGTCGGAGATCGCGCCGCTCCTCATCGTCACCAAGCTTGAGGAGTTCGACTATGCCGGCGCCGCCGCCATCGCCACGGTGATGTTGGGCATTTCCTTCGTGACCCTGCTCGCCATCAACGCGTTGCAGGCGTTCAGCCGCCGGCGGTTCGGCCATGCGTAACGGCGTGCTCTCCGAAAGCCCGGCTGTGCGCCGCACGCTGATCGCGCTGGCGGTCGGCTTCCTGGCGCTGTTCCTCGTGCTGCCATTGCTGGCTGTCTTTTCCGAAGCGCTGCGCCGTGGGCTCGGCCTGTTCATCGACGCCTTCGCCGAGCCCGACACGCAGGCTGCGATCGGACTCACCCTTCTGGTCGCAGCCATTGCCGTGCCACTGAACCTGGTGTTCGGCATCTCGGCCGCCTGGGCAGTGGCCAAGTTCGAATTCCCCGGCAAGAGCCTGCTGGTCACCCTGATCGATCTGCCCTTCTCGGTGTCGCCCGTCGTATCCGGCCTGGTCTTCGTCCTGCTGTTCGGCGCCAAGGGGCTCCTGGGGCCTCTGGTCGACGACTGGGATTTCAAGATCATCTTCGCTGTGCCCGGCATCGTGCTGGCCACGATCTTCGTCACCTTCCCCTTCATCGCGCGCGAGGTGATCCCGCTGATGCAGGAACAGGGCACGGCGGAAGAAGAGGCGGCGCTGACGCTCGGCGCGTCGGGGTTGCGCACATTCCTCACGGTCACGTTGCCCAACGTGCGCTGGGCGCTGCTCTACGGCGTCCTGCTTTGCAATGCCCGCGCCATGGGCGAATTCGGCGCGGTGTCGGTCGTCTCCGGCCATATCCGCGGATTGACCAACACCATGCCGCTCCACGTGGAGATCCTTTACAATGAGTACAACTTCGTCGCTGCTTTCGCCGTCGCCTCGCTTCTGGCGGGACTCGCCCTCGTCACCCTCGTCGCAAAATCCTTCCTCGAGGGACGATACGGAGACCAGCTCTCACGCGCCCATCGGCACTGAGCAGAACAGCAGATCAGGCGTGGCGATCGCGATACGGGCCGAGGGGCTCGCCAAGTCGTTCAATGGCACCGCGGCCGTCCGCGGCCTCGACCTCGAGGTGCGGCCGGGCGAGCTGCTGGCGCTGCTCGGCCCGTCGGGCTCGGGCAAGACGACGTTCCTGCGGCTCGTGGCAGGACTGGAGACCCCGACGGCCGGCCGCATCCTGTTCGACAACGAAGATGCCACCGCACTGTCCGTGCGCGACCGCCGCGTCGGCTTCGTGTTCCAGCATTACGCCCTCTTCCGCCATCTCAACGTGGCGGAGAACATCGCCTACGGGCTGCGCGTAAGGCCACGCGCCACGCGGCCGGCCGATGCCGAGATTCGCCGCCGCGTCGCCGACCTGCTCGAACTGGTGCAGCTCGCAGGCCTCGGCAAGCGCTTCCCCACGCAGCTCTCTGGCGGCCAGCGCCAGCGTGTCGCGCTGGCGCGCGCCCTTGCCGTCGAGCCGCGCGTACTGTTGCTCGACGAGCCGTTCGGCGCCCTCGACGCCAAGGTGCGGCGCGATCTGCGGCGCTGGTTGCGCGAGATCCATGAGCGCACCGGCCACACGACGCTGTTCGTCACCCATGACCAGGAAGAGGCGCTGGAACTCGCGGACAGGGTCGCGATCTTCAATCTCGGCAACGTCGAGCAGGTCGGCACGCCCGACGAGATCCTCGACCATCCGGCCACGGCGTTCGTCGCGGGCTTCGTCGGAGAAGCCGTACGCCTGCCGGTCAACGCAGCGAGCTCATCGCTCCAGATCGGGCCGCACCAGCTCAACTTGTCCTGCGGCAAGGTTACAGGGCCGGCCGAGCTCTTCGTGCGTCCGCGCGATCTCGCTTTGGCCAACGATCCAGAGCCCTCCATCCCGGCGCGCGTGCTGGCGGTGCGGCGCACGGGTCCCGCCCGGCGCGCCGAGCTGGCATTGGCCGACGGCTTGCCGCCTGTGGAGATGGAACTGCCGGCTGGCCATCCCGCCCGCAAGGGAGACGTCCTGCCGGTCACCCTGGTCAACCTGCGCCTCTTCGCCTCGCGCTAGGGAACACACCATGGCGCCGTCCCCCGATTTCGCCTCCGACCTGCAACGCCGCCTGGGCTTTGCGCCGCCGCGGCTGGTGCTGACGGCAGCGTTGCGCGACGTCTTTCCGGGAAAGATCGCCGTAGTCTCCTCGTTCGGTGCGGACTCCGCCGTGCTGCTGCATCTCGTGGCTGAGATCGATCCGGCAACGCCGGTTCTGTTCATCGACACGGGTCGCCATTTTCTGGAGACCTTGGACTATCGCGACCGGCTGGTTGCTCATCTCGGCCTGACCGGCGTGCAGAGCATCGGGCCTTCAGTGGAGGAAGTGGCGCGCCTCGATGCCGATCTCAGCCGCGCCGCCTGGGATCCCGATGGCTGCTGCGCGTTCCGCAAAGTCGCGCCGCTACAGCGCGCACTCGAAGGTTTCGACGCCTGGATCACCGGGCGCAAGCGCTTCCAGAGCGCGGACCGGCAGGACCTGCCGGTGTTCGAGCTCGACCTGCCGCATATGAAGGTCAATCCGCTGGCGAGTTGGAGCGCGGCCGACATCGCCGATCATGTTTCCCGCCATCGCCTGCCGGCCCATCCGCTGGTCGCCCAGGGCTTCGGCTCGATCGGCTGTGCACCCTGCACCTCGGCCGTCGCCTTCGGCGAGGACGCACGCGCCGGCCGTTGGCGTGGCTTCGAGAAGACCGAATGCGGCATCCACCTTCCCCCCATCGATTCGACCCGGAAGCAGAGTAACCCATGAGTTCGCCCGCCCCCCTTGTGCATCCCAGCGTCCAGCCCGACGCAAGACCTCGCGAGAACCACCAGACGATTCCCGTGCCGCGCGGGCGATCCGGCCTGTCGCCTCACCTGCAGCGCCTGGAAGATGAGGCGATCCATATCCTTCGCGAGGTGGTGGCGGAGTTTCGCAAACCCGTGATGCTCTACTCCGTGGGCAAGGATTCGAGCGTGATGCTGCATCTCGCCCGCAAGGCCTTCTACCCGGCGCCACCGCCCTTTCCCTTGATGCATATCGCGACCGGCTGGGACTTCCGCGCCCTTCTCGATCACCGCGATCGCACCGCCCGCAAATACGGCATGGAGTTGCTGGTCCACGGCAACGAAGCGGCGGCGCGAGAAGGCGTCACTCCCTTCGAGACGGAGACCGGCGAATACTCCCGCCTCATGCTGACCGAGCCCTTGAAGGACGCCCTCGACCAGCATGGCTTCGACGCAGCCTTCGGAGGCGGTCGGCGTGACGAGGAGAAGTCGCGCGCCAAGGAGCGCATCTTCTCCCATCGCAGCGCCGGCCATGTCTGGGATCCGCGCAACCAGCGGCCCGAACTGTGGCGTCTGTTCAACACGCGGCTGGCGCCGGGCGACACGATGCGTGTCTTCCCGCTGTCGAACTGGACCGAACTCGACGTGTGGACCTACATCCAGACCGAAGCCATTCCGATCGTGCCGCTCTACCTCGCGGCCGAGCGCTGGGTCGTCGAACGCGACGGTGCGCTGATCGCCGTCGACGACGAGCGCATGCGCTTCCGTGACGGCGAAATGACCGTGAAGCGCCGCGTGCGCTTCCGCACCCTGGGCTGCTGGCCGCTGACCGGCGCCATCGCGTCGAAGGCGGACGATGTCGCCGGCGTCATCGCCGAACTCCTCGATGCGCGCTCATCCGAGCGCCAGGGCCGGCTGGTCGATGGCGCCCTTCAGGCTTCCATGGAACGCAAGAAACGAGAGGGATATTTCTGATGCCCGACGCCCTTGCCCCGCCTGCCAACGACGCATTGCCCTTGCAGAGCCGCAGCGAGCTTCGCTTCCTTACCTGCGGATCGGTCGACGACGGCAAGTCGACCCTGATCGGACGGCTGATCGCCGACGCGAGCGGCCTGCTCGACGATCAGGTCGCTTCGTTGAAGGACGATTCACGTCGTTTCGGCACGACCGACGACGAGTTCGACTTCGCCTTGCTGCTCGACGGCCTCGAAGCGGAGCGCGAACAAGGCATCACCATCGATGTCGCCTATCGCTTCTTCGCGACACCCCGCCGTGCCTTCGTCGTGGCCGACACGCCGGGCCATCGGCAGTACACGCGCAACATGGCGACCGGCGCCTCCAATGCCGAACTGGCCGTCCTGCTGGTCGATGCGCGCAAGGGCCTGGTCGAGCAGACGCGCCGTCATGCGGCGATCGTCTCGCTCCTCGGCATCCGTCACGTCGTGCTGGCGGTGAACAAGATCGACCTGGTCGATTTCTCGGAAGCGCGGTTTCGCGAAATCGAAGCGGCCTTCACGAGCTTTGCCGCGCCGCTTGCCTTCCATTCCGTCGTCGCGATCCCGGTTTCGGCGCGGCTCGGCGACAACGTCGCCACCCGCAGTGCGCGCATGCCCTGGTATGCCGGCCCTGCACTCCTCGCCCATCTTGAGACGGTCGAGACCGGCCTCGACGCCGAGGAGGCGCCGTTGCGTTTTCCCGTGCAATGGGTGAACCGGCCGGATGGCGACTTCCGCGGTTTCACGGGCACCGTCGCCTCGGGCCGCCTTGCCGTCGGCGACCGCATCGTCGTCGCGGCCTCGGGCAAGCCCAGCTCGGTGGCGCGCATCGTGAGCTTCGACGGCGATCTGCCGGTCGCCGTAGCCGGCCGCTCCGTGACCCTGACCCTGGCCGACGAAATCGACGTCATCCGCGGCGATGTACTGGCCGACCCACGCCGCCGGCCAACGGTGACGCGACGCTTCTCCGCCGACCTTGTCTGGATGGACGAGACGGCCGCCCTACCCGGCAAGCGTTTCCTGCTGAAGATCGGCACGAGCACGGTGCCCGTCACACTCGGCCGCATCGCCGACACGCTCGACGTCGAATCGCTGCGACGGGCGCCGGCGGGTGAACTGGCGCTGAACGCGATCGGCCGCGTCGAACTCGAAACGGCGCAGCTCGTCACCTTCGATCCCTATGCCGAGAACCGCCAGACCGGCGCCTTCATCCTGATCGACCGCGCGACGCTCCGCACCGCAGCGGCGGGCATGGTCGTCGAAAGCCTCGATGCAGCGAGCGATGTGCATCGCCATGCCGAGACCGTGACGCCGGCATTGCGGGCCGAGATCAAGGCGCAGCTCCCGCTGGTCGTCTGGCTGACCGGCCTGCCGGGTTCCGGCAAGTCGACCATCGCCAACATCGTCGAGCGCAAGCTGGTCGCACTGGGCCGTCAGACGATGCTGCTCGACGGCGACAACCTGCGGCAGGGGCTCAACGCCGACCTGGGCTTCGACGAAGCCAGCCGCTCGGAGAATGTCCGGCGCGTCGGCGAGGTCGCCAAGCTGATGGCCGATGCCGGGCTGATCGCCATCGTGGCCCTGGTCTCCCCCTTCCAGGCCGACCGTACGCGCGCGGCCGCTCTGCTGCCCGAAGGCCGTTTCCTTGAGATCTTCGTCGACACGCCTCTGGACGTGTGCCGGCAGCGCGATCCCAAAGGTCTCTATGCCAAGGCCGAGAGCGGCAAGGTGGTGAACCTGACGGGCCGCGACCAGCCCTACGAGCCGCCCGAGGATCCGACGCTGGTATTGCAGACGGCCGAACTCTCCCCGGAGGAAGCCGCGGATCGCATCGTGGAGTTGGTGCTGGAACGCATAGGCGCTGTACGAAGCTGATCAATCGCGCCGACAGCCGCAGGTCGGAAGCGGCGTTCATGGCACTGCCGCCAAAGACGCCCTAAGATCGCCGGTGAACGATCGTTTACCGGAGGAGCGGCCCCTATGGATTTTAACATTCCCGCCGATATCGCGGCGTACCTCAACGAGCTCGACGCATTCATCGAACGCGAGATCCGGCCGCTGGAGCGCGAGAACGACAATATCCGCTTCTTCGATCATCGCCGCGAGCATGCGCGCACCGACTGGGACAATGACGGGCAACCGCGCCACGAGTGGGAAGAGCTGCTGGCTGAGATGAAGCGCCGCGCCGACAAGGCGGGCCACCTGCGCTTCGGACTGCCGAAGGCGTTGGGCGGCAAGGACGGCTCCAACCTCGCGATGGCGATCATCCGCGAGCATCTCGCGCACAAGGGGCTCGGCCTGCACAACGACTTGCAGAACGAGAGCTCGATTATCGGCAACTTCCCGGTGGCCCTACTGCTGCACCGCTTCGGCACGCAGGAGCAGAAGGACCGCTACATCGAAGGCATGTTCAAGGGAACGGAGCGCATCGGCTTCGGCCTCACCGAGCCGCTGCACGGCTCCGACGCCACGTTCATGGAGACCACCGCCGTCAAGCAGGGCGGCGACTGGGTGATCAATGGCATGAAGCGGTTCAACACCGGCATGCACACCGCCACCGTCGATCTCGTGTTCGCCCGGACCTCGGGCAAGGCAGGCGACGCGCGCGGCATCTCGGCGTTCCTCGTGCCCGTGAAGTCGCCCGGCTTCAAGATCGAGCACATGTGGTGGACCTTCAACATGCCGAGCGACCATGCCGAGGTGTCGCTCACCAACGTGACCGTGCCGAACTCGACCATGCTGGGCGAGGAAGGCCGCGGACTCGACGTGGCACAGACCTTCGTGCACGAGAACCGCATCCGCCAGGCCGCTTCCAGCCTCGGCGCCGCGCAATACTGCATCGACATGTCGGTGGCCTACGCCAAGAACCGCAAGGTGTTCGGCAAGGCGCTGGCGACCAACCAAGCGATCCAGTTCCCGCTGGCCGAGCTGCATACCGAGGCCGAGATGACGCGTGGCCTGGTGCGCAAGACCGCCTGGCATCTCGACCGCGAGCACCACATGAACGTGAGCGAATGGGTGGCGATGTCGAACTATCGCGCCAACCGGCTGGTGTGCGACGCCGCCGACCGTGCCATCCAGGTCCACGGCGGCATCGGCTACTCACGTCACACGCCGTTCGAGCACATCTACCGCCACCACCGCCGCTACCGCATCACCGAGGGTTCGGAGGAGATTCAGATCCGCCGCGTCGCCGGCACCTTGTTCGGCTTCTGGGGTGCACAGAAGGCTTCGACCGCACCGCGTACGTAAGTGACGCCCATCACAAGAGGCGTTGAATGAAGGGGCATCGCTACGCCGGCGATGCCCTGATGCTCGGCACGGCGCTGCTCATGGGCTCGAGCTATCCTTTCGCCAAGGATGTGCTCACGGTCATGAGCCCGCTGATGTACAGCGCCTCGCGCTACCTGATCGCGGCTCTCTTCCTGTTCGCCGTACTGGCGCTGCGGCGCCGGCCCATGGCTCTATCCCGGCGCGATTGGGTGCCGATGATCCTGCTGTCGATCATCGGCGTCACGATATTCCAGGCCTGCTGGGGCCTCGCCATGGCGCGTAGCGCGCCGTCGGTCGGCTCGATCGTGATGACCACGACCACGGCCTTTTCCGCCATCCTCGCCTGGTTCGCCGGCCGGCGGCTTTCCGTGCTCGGCTGGGCCGGTATCGTCGTGGCGTTCGCAGGAGTCGTGCTGGTCGTGAACAACAGCCTCTCCAGCTTCACCCTCTCCTTTGGCAGCCTCGACGGCACCCTGCTCTGGATGGTCTCGGCCTTCGCCTGGGCGCTCTATGTCGAGCGCGGGGCGCCCTACAGCCAGCGGCTGGGCGCACTGCAGGTCATGGCCTGGACGACCCTGATCGGCTCCCTGATCCTGATGCCCTTCGCCCTCGTTTTCGATTCCCTCGGTGAATTCGCACGGCTCGACGACCGGCTCCTGAGCTTCTGGCTCTATACGGCGATCTTTCCCGTAGGGGTCGCCTTCCTCGGCCTCACCGCCGGACTGGAGCGGCTGGGGGTCAGCCGGGTCATGGTCTACATGTATCTGATCCCCGTGGCGGGCGTGGGCCTGTCGGCCGCCTTCTTCGGCGACCCCCTCACCGCGGCCCGTGTGATCGGCGGCCTGATCGTGCTCCTGGGCGTCATTCTGACGCGCGTTGCGCTCGACCGTGCTGCCCGCGTTCCTGTATGAACGGGGCGCAACCGAGAGGACTTCCGATGGCCCGAAAGGCCGTAAAGAATGCGTCTGCCAAGGCTCCGGCCAAGATCACGCCGCCGTTCCAGCCCCTCACGACGCCGGGTACCGGCGGACGGCGGGCTTATGTCGCGCGCGCCACGAAGGAGACGAGCATTGCCGCCGCCATCAATCTGGACGGCACCGGCAAGTACGACATCAAGACCGGCATCGGCTTCCTCGACCATATGCTGGAGCAGCTCTCGCGCCACAGCCTGATCGACATCACGTTGCGTGCCGAAGGC
This sequence comes from Reyranella massiliensis 521, assembly GCA_943369775.1. Classification (GTDB taxonomy): domain Bacteria; phylum Pseudomonadota; class Alphaproteobacteria; order Reyranellales; family Reyranellaceae; genus Reyranella; species Reyranella massiliensis_C. The sequence continues at coordinate 8,322 of CALROF020000039.1, read as the reverse complement.
GATCTGCATATCGACTACCATCACACCACCGAAGACGCCGGCATCGTGCTGGGCGAGTGCCTGACCAAGGCGCTGGGCGACCGCGCGGGTATCCGCCGCTACGGTGCGGCGCACATCCCGATGGACGAGACCTTGACCGAGGTGGCCCTCGACGCGTCGAACCGGCCGTACCTGATCTGGAAGGTGAACTTCTCCAAGCCCAAGCTCGGCACCATGGATACCGAGTTGTTCAAGGAGTGGTTCCAGGCCTTCGCGCAGCTCGGCGGGCTGACCCTGCACGTGTGGAACCACTACGGCGACAACAACCACCATATCGTCGAAAGCTGCTTCAAGGGCATCGCCCGGGCGCTGCGCGTCGCGGTCGAACTCGATCCTCGCCAGCTCACCGCCGTGCCCAGCACCAAGGGCGTGCTCTAGGACCCATGACCGTCGCTATCGTCGATTACGGCTCCGGCAATCTGCGGTCTGCCGCCAAGGCTTTCGAACGCGCCGCCCGCGAGGCCGGCACGAACGAGCGCGTCCTGGTGACGGCCTCGACGCACGAGGTGGCCGAGGCCGATCGCATCGTGCTGCCGGGCGTCGGCGCCTTTGCGGATTGCCGTGCCGGCCTCTACGGCGTGCCGGGCATGGTCGAGACTTTGCAACGCGAAGTCATCGAGCGCGGCAAACCCTTCCTCGGCATCTGTGTCGGCATGCAGCTCATGGCGACGCGCGGTGTCGAGTACGGCATCCATGCCGGACTGGACTGGATCGCAGGCGACGTGGTGCGCATCGAACCGGGCAAGGAGCACCTGAAGATCCCGCACATGGGCTGGAACGAGCTGAGCGCGCTCAAGCCGCACGCCCTGCTGGAAGGCATCGCCCCGCGCGACCATGCCTACTTCGTGCACTCCTTTCAGCTCGCGGCCAGCAAGCCCGAAACCGTGCTTGGCCTGACCGACTATGGCGGACCGATTACGGCCATCGTCGGGCGCGACAATCTTGCGGGCACGCAATTCCACCCCGAGAAGAGCCAGGCGACCGGCTTGCGCCTGATCGCCAATTTTCTCCGCTGGAAGCCCTGAGCCAGTAACCAACCGGCCAGCCGCGGCGTTGATTTCCTGCGTTCCGGAAAAGCAGGAGGTCCGGCATGCACGCCCGCGCCACGCCTTCGAGCCCGCCGCCCTCGGCCCATGGTTCCGTCAGCGACACGCTGATGATCTGCGTGCGCGCCTGTTTCGATTGCGCCCAGTCCTGCACCTCCTGTGCAGATGCCTGCCTGGATGAAAGAGGGGTCGCAGGGCTGAGCCAGTGCATCCGGCTCACCCTCGTTGTGCCGACGCCTGCGCCGCCACTGGCCCGGTTCTTATTCGCCGCACCCACGCCAACCCTGCCCTGATCCGCCGCATGATCGAGACCTGCGCTGAACTCTGCCGGGCTTGTGCCGATGAATGCGAGCGGCATGCCGAGGAGCACGAGCATTGCCGCAGCTGTGCCGACGCTTGCCGCAACTGCGAGCGCGCCTGTACTGCGGCAGTCACAACGCTCGGCGCTACCGGTCCATAACCCCGAGAAGTCGCGGCTTGGATTGCTCCACACTGACAGCACCGATATCGTCGACCTGTGTCGAAGTCGGTCTTCTCTATCCTCGCCCTGTCGGCGGCCCTTTGCCTCTTCTCAATTCCGGCTGAAGCGCAGCGTCGCCAGCAACAGGCCGCGGCACCGAACTTTCAGAGCGGTGCAGTCTGGCTGACACCTGCAGTTGGCTTGCGATACCGCATCGACGAACGCTGGTCGTTCCAGATGGACACCCAGTTGCGCTTCGACAGTGCCAACGGTGTGTTGCGCGACGTCCAGGTACGGCCCGGCTTCGAATACATTCTGTCACCGCATTGGGCCGTTGCCGCGGGCTATGTACAGTTCCAGCGCTATCTCACGAATCAGTCCGCGTCGCGCGGCCCTTTCCAGGACATCCTCTACCGGGCGCGTATCGACAATCTGCCCATCGCCGGCCGCTGGCGTTGGGAGGAGCTGTTCTTCGACAACGGCACCTATCTGATTCGCACGCGCTTGCTGGCTGGCGTGCGCATTCCGATCAAAGACACGCCGTGGGAGCTGGCATTTTCCAACGAGGTCTTCCTCAACGTCGGCAACAATTCGCCCAGCCGCATGCAGGGCTTCGCCCAGAACCGAGCCTATGCGGGCTTCGGGCGGCAGCTCACGCGCTGGAGCAAGGCGTCGCTGGGCTACGAGCTGGACACCTTCAACGCGCCCGGCATTGGCCGCAACGTGCATAACATCAGGCTGAACTTTGTCTTTGACCTGAACTGAAGCCGAGCGCCGAGGCCGCGCGCGGGCGCGACGGCCGGTGAGCGTTGCGAGCGGCCGCATCCCACATCAGGCGCGGATCGAAGGCTTCGGCCGCAAAGATGGTGACGATCACCACGGCACAGAAAGCCATGGCGCCATCGCCCGGATCGATGGTGACGGCGCTGCCGAACTGCACCAGGGCGCCCAACAGGGATTCCATGAAGATGTCGACCATCGACCACCTGCCGATCCAGGCGACGATGAAGTAGAGGCGCGTGCGCTGGCGCAGCAGCACGCCGGCTCCCTCGGCGGTGTTGGCCAGGCTGGTCGTCGAAATCATCGCGGCAAGGCCCAGCAGCTTGAACAGCGGCACCATCACGCTGGCAAAGAATACCAGCAGCGCCAGCGGATACATCTTCGAGGAGACCAGCTCCTCGACGCCTCCCATGATGGTACTAGGCGCCCCGGAGCCGAGCTGGATCACGGTCAGCACCGGATAGATGTTGGCCGGGATGTAGAGAATAGCGCCCGCCACGACGAGGGCGATGGTGCGCCCGATGGCGTCGGGCTTGCGTTCATGCACGATGGAACCGCAGCGTGGGCACTTGCCGCCATAGTCGGCCGGCATGCACACCAGATGGCAGCTCTCGCACCCTGCAGCGCCCGGGCGATATTCCATGGGCGCAACGGCCGGCATGGGGGCATGGGTCTGGCCGCGCCGCTCGATCTCTTCCCAGACCGCCTGTGGATCGAGAGCCAGCTCGGCCCAGACGATGACAACGGTCAGGATGCCGAGCGCATAGACGGCCGGCCCGAGGTCGATCGTCACCAGATCGCCAAGCTTCGTATAGGCAACGAACACGCCCAGCAGCAGCACTTCGAGCATCGACCAGGTGCCGAGCTTGCGTGAGATCAGGAAGACGCCACGCAGGTTGGGTGGCAGCGTCTTCATCCGCAACCCGACCAGCACGTAGAGCGTGCCCGCGAACTTGCCGAGCGGCGCCAGTGCCGTCGTGAAGGCAACCGCAATGGCCAGCGGCCACAGCCCGTGTCGCACCAGCTCGGCCGGACCGGAGAGCAGTCCGGTCTCGTGCACGATGCCGGCGGTCGAGACCTTCATCAGCATCGCAAGCCAGAGCACCGCGAATAGAACCAACGACGCGAAGGTCAGCGCCAGGCAGTGGCCTGTCGGATCTGCACGTGTGGCCCTGAGCGGCGTGCCACAGCGCTCGCAGTCGGAGCGCATGTTGGCTTCCATCGCCGGCACGATCTGGAACAGCCCGCAGCCATGGCACTCGCGCAGCTGCGGTCCGGTGACCAGGGCTGTCGGGCCGCGGGCGGCCATCTACTGGAGCATCGCCGCAATGCCGTCCGCGAGCTCGCCCAGGGCGTCGCTCATGGCCGCGACATGGCCCGCAGTGTCGGGAGTTGGCACGGGCTTGCTGATCGAGAAGCTGCGCACCGCCGAGCGGGTCGGCCGATTGAACTGCACGGCGACCTGAGCCAGCAGGATCACCGACCCGGCCTTGTCTGCATCGAGACGCTGGAGATCGACGCCGACCGTGGCGTTGGGGTCCAGGGTGATCGAGCCCGCTTCGCCGTAGACCTTCGAGTTCGGCAGACGCTGTGAAAGGTCCAGCACGAGGATACGGCCCAGCATGCCGCCGAGCGGTTCCCCCCACCAGGAATTGGCCCGGACATCGAGCTTGAAGTCCTCCGTCGACCGCACGATTTCCTTGCGATCGAGATAACCCGGCAAGCCGATATCGCGGACCTGCACGATGGCGGGGCCTCGCGATAGCGTCGAACCCGGCCGCACGGCCAGGGTGTAAAGTCCGGGCTCCGGCGAGGCACCGCAGGCTGCGAGCGCAGGGACAGCGAGGACGGGCACGACAAGAGCGCCGAAGCGGCGGCGGCCGAAGTGGTGGATGGTCATTCCTTGCCCGTATTGGTGCGGCCCTGGATCAGGGCTTCAGGGTGGCGCGTCAGCAGGTCGCTCAAGGCCCGGATCGAACGGGCGGCGTCGGTGAGCTGCGGGATCAACCGGTCGAGATCGCGATGGAACTTCGATTGGTCTCCATAGCCCTTGTCTACCGACCCGATGAGGCGATTGGCCTTGGTAACGGCGTCCTGCAGTTGCTGGGCGATGTCGGGCAGGCGCCTCAGGGCGGGCGTCGCATCCTTGTCGAGCTTGCGCGTGATGTCCTGCACATCGAGCATTGCCTTTTCCAGCGCCGCCAGGGTCGCCTTGATCTGCGGTCCGTTCACCGTGCTGTCGATGCCGGAGGCGGCGTTGACCAGGCTGTTGCCGATGCGGTCGAAGTCGATGCGGTTTATCTTGGACAGCAGCTCCGATGCAGCCCGCGTGATGCTGTCGAAGCCGCCGACCTCGGCGCTCGGGATCACGTAGTGATCGCCGACCTTGCGCAATTCGCCGGGCTTGGCATCGGGCAGCACCTGGAAGGCCACGATCTTCGCGCCGGTGATCAGACTCGGCGCCTCCAGTGTGGCTCGCAGGCCGCGCTTGATCATCTCTTCTGCGATCTTCTCGGGTTCCATTCCCTGCGCCTTGGCGAGATTGGCGACACGGCCGGCCTCGACCCGGTAGCGGACAGGAACCATGACGCGGTCGGTCTGCTGGTCGAAGACCAATCCGACATCGGTTACTTCGCCGATCTTGATACCGTGGAACGTGACATCGGCGCCCACCGAAAGACCGGCCACCGACCCAGGGAAATAGGACACCAGCTTGATCTGCTGACCAAAGCCTGCAGCCTTGGCCTGATCGAGATTCTTGAAGAGCTCGAATGACTGATCGGCCTTGGCGACCGGCAGCGTCGACCCCTGCGGCGTATCGAAGGCGATGCCACCCAGCAGGACGGCACGCAGCGATTCGAGCTGGATGTCGATACCATCCGAACCGAACTTGATCGAGACGCCCGAGGCATCCCAGAAACTCGAATCGTTCCGCACATACTTGTCGAATGGCGCGCGGACGAAGGCATGGATGGTCACGCTGTTGGCGAGGTCATGCAGGTCCCAACCCAGCACCGTGCCGACATCGATATCGCGAAAGAAGACCGGCGCGCCGAGACTGATCGAGCCGAGCCGCTTGGTGTCGAGCCGGAAGGTCGTGCCCTTGGCCGACGCCTGCAGAACCGGCGGGTCCTGTTGACCCACGAAATCGCGCTGCGGCTTGCCACTCTCCGAGGAAGGCCGCATGCCGATGTAGGAACCGGACAGGATCGTCTCCAGGCCGGAGATGCTGCCGGCGAAGAGCTGTGGCTTCACCACCCAGAAGATCGTCTTGTCGGTGAGCAGCGACTCGGCCTCGCGCACCGTCTCGATGGTGACCAACACGTTGGCCAGGTCGGGCGCGATGGCGATGCTCTTCACAGTACCCATCACGACGTTGCGGTACTTGAGCTGCGACTGGCCGGGCGTCAGGCCGGAGGCCGTGTCGAACGAGACGGTGATCGTCGGCCCGCGCTTGGAAAAGGTGTCCCAGGCGAGATAGAGCGCAATCAGCGCCGTCAGGATCGGCACGATCCAGATGAGGGGAATACGGCGGCGGCGGCGGACCGGGGCGGTTGGAAGGACGCGGCCACCGCCAGGGGCGGCCGATGATGGTCCGGACGGGGCTTGTTCGCTCATCGCTCCTCGTTCGCCCCCCGATCGCTCGAGCAGGCCTTTCAGCGCTCGCGATTGTCGATATCACGAGCCAGGACCTCGCGCTTGCCGACATGGTTGGCAGGGCTGACGACACCCTCGCGTTCCATGCGTTCGACAATGCGGGCGGCCCTGTTATAGCCGATCTGGAGGTAGCGCTGGATAAAGCTTGTGCTGCACTTACGCTCGCGGGCGACCAGGGCAATGGCCTGGTCGTAGAGCTGGTCGCTCTCGCCTTCCTCGCCACCGCCCGGCAGGCCAGCGGCCTCGGCATCGCCCTCCGGATCGTCGGTGACGGAGTCGATGTAGGCCGGCGCACCCTGCGCCCTGAGATGGCGGACCACCTCCTCGACCTCGCTGTCGCTCACGAACGGGCCGTGAACGCGGGCGATCTTGCCGCCGCCGGCCATATACAGCATGTCGCCCTGGCCCAGGAGCTGCTCGCCGCCCTGCTCGCCCAGGATGGTGCGGCTGTCGATCTTCGAGGTGACCTGGAAGGAGATGCGGGTCGGGAAGTTGGCCTTGATGGTGCCGGTGATGACGTCGACCGACGGCCGCTGGGTGGCCATGACGACATGGATGCCGGCGGCACGCGCCATCTGCGCCAGGCGCTGGACAGCCGCTTCGATCTCCTTGCCGGCGACCAGCATCAGGTCGGCCATCTCGTCGATGATAACCACGATGAAGGGCAGCGGCGTGAGGTCGATCTCCTCGTCCTCGAAGGTTGGGCGGCGGGTCTCGGGATCGATGCCGGTCTGGACCTTGCGCGTCAGCGCACCGCCCTTGCGGGCCGTCTCGGCGAGCTTCTCGTTATAGCCGGCAATGTTGCGCACACCGACTGAGCTCATGGCGCGGTAGCGATCCTCCATCTCGCGCACCACCCACTTCAGCGCCACGATCGCCTTGCGCGGTTCGGTGACGACGGGCGTGAGCAGATGCGGGATGTCCTGATAGACGCTGAGTTCCAGCATCTTGGGATCGATCATGATGAAGCGGCAACGATCCGGCGGCAGCCTGTAGAGCAGCGACAGGATCATGGTGTTGACCGCCACCGACTTGCCCGAGCCGGTGGTGCCACCGATCAGAAGATGCGGCATGCGGGCAAGGTCGGCGATGACCGGATCGCCGCCGATGTCCTTGCCCAGCGCCAGCGGCAGGCCGAGACGGTTGTCCTCGTAGTTGCGCGTCGAGAACAGCTCGCGCAGGAATACCGTCTCGCGCTTGGCGTTGGGCAGCTCGATGCCGATCACGTTACGACCCGGCACGGTGGCGACACGCGCCGACACTGCGCTCATCGAACGGGCGATATCGTCGGCAAGACCGATGACCCGGCTCGACTTGGTGCCCGGCGCCGGCTCCAGTTCGTAGAGCGTCACGACCGGGCCCGGCCGCACTTTCACGATCTGACCCTTGACGCCGAAATCCTCGAGCACGGTCTCGAGCAGGCGGGCGTTCTGCTCGAGCGCCCCTTCGTCGATCTTGGGCTCGTTGCCGACCCGCGACGGCAGCGACAGGATGTCGAGCGGCGGCAGCTTGTACTCGTTGCCGAGGTCGAGCTCGCGTTGGCCTGCCTTGGCGGCCCGCTTGCCCTGGGCAGCCGCCGACTTGCGCGGCACGATCTTCACGCCACTGGGCGCCGCCGGTCCACCCTGGGCAGGCTGCTCGACTTCGAGCGCGTCGGGGGCGAAGGGATTTTCCTCATCGGTCTCGGAAGACGCTTCGTTCGCCGAGACGGGAGCATCTTCGTATTCCTGCTGCAGCGGCAGGGCCGGAGGCGCAACAGGCATGGCCGTGGGCTGCACGGGCTGTTGAGGTGCCTCGAACGGCGCCATCACCGGCTCGACACGCTCGCCGCCCTGCGGCGCTGCCGTCGTGGACCGGCGCATGAACGGCTCGATGCGCAGGCCCGAGAGCCGGCTGAACAGGGTCCGTTCCTTGACGGACTCCGCCACGGGCTCCGCCGGCGCTTCGTACGGCGCAGTCGCATATGACTCCGGCGATGCCGGCGCCTGCGGGATATCCGGTGTGGCACGTTCGATCGGCGCATAGGGCGCATCGACCATGAGCGATTCGCGAGACGGGATCGGCTCACCATTCTCGGGAATCTGCTCGTAGCGGGTCTCGAAGTCGCCGGGCTTGTAGTGGCTGGCGTCGATCTCGCCCGGGATCTCGGCATAGCCGATCGCGGGCGACGGCAGATCGGTCTCTTCGTCGAGCGGCTGCGGCTTGCCGCGCCACAAACCGACCGCGGCGCGCATGCCCCACACGCCCCACAGGAAGGGCGCGCGCAGGATGCGGAAGATCAGCGGCAGATCGGTGCGGTTCATACCGAGCGCCGGCGCCATGGCGATGAAGGCAAGTGCC
>CALROF020000038.1:0-36780 GCA_943369775.1 Reyranella massiliensis 521 | reverse complement strand
CTCCTGGGTAGCCTCTACGCTCGCGATCCGGAGCGTGGACTCGAAGCCACCAAGCTCAATTCCCGCCTGCTGGCAGCCGACGTGACGTCGGTCGGCTGCGACGTAGATTGCGTGCCTGTCCTCGACATCGCCTTTCCCGAGACTCATGCCGTGATCGGCGATCGGGCCTATGCCGACCGGCCCGAGCCGGTGGCGGCGCTGGGGCGCGCTGCGGCCGAGGGGCTGCTGGCCGAGGGCGTGATGCCGGTGATCAAGCACATTCCAGGTCACGGCCGCGCCACGGTCGACAGCCACGATGCGCTGCCCAGGGTGACGGCCTCGCGTGCCGAGCTGGAACGCACCGACTTCGTGCCCTTCAAGCTTCTAGCCGACCTGCCCTGGGCCATGACCGGCCACCTCCTCTTCGAGGCGATCGATGCCAAGGACTGCGTCACGATATCGGCACGCGGCGTGAAGGAGGTCATTCGCGACCATATCGGGTTCGACGGGCTGCTCCTCTCGGATGATCTGTCCATGCAGGCCCTGGGCGGTTCGCTGGGAGATCGGGCCTTCCGCGCGCTGGCAGCGGGCTGCGATATCGCCCTGCACTGCAATGGCCGGATGGACGAAATGGTCGAAATCGCAGGCCGCACCGGGCCGATGACCGATGCTGCGTGGCGCCGCTTCGAGGCAGGCCGCGCTTTCCTAGCCCGTCATCGGGATCCGGCTGGTCTTCGGGGCCTCGCGGATGCTGCAAAAAGGCTCGACGAGCTCCTGCCCGAATGGGGATAAGGCTGGGTCAAATCCAGTGGCGGCAGGCGCTCCCACTAGACTAAACCGGGGCTACATGAACGAGCCCGCAAGCCCGCCCCCCGAAGACGTTCCGGTCGCCGAAGCGCCCGCTGCGTCTGCCGAAACGGCACCGGCCACCGACGGCTTCAACGCCACCGGGCCTGACGTCATCGCGCCGGGCGAGGGCGAGCTGATCGTCAATCTCGAAGGCTTCGAAGGCCCGCTCGACCTGCTCCTCACCCTGGCGCGCGACCAGAAGGTCGATCTCCGCCGCATCTCGATGGTGGCGCTGGTCGATCAGTATCTGGCGCACGTCGCCCAGGCCCGCCGCCTCAGGCTGGAGCTCGCCGCCGACTATCTGGTGATGGCGGCATGGCTCGCCTACCTGAAGTCGCGCCTGCTGCTGCCGGAACCGCCCGCGGGCGAAGAGCCGTCGGGCCAGGAGATGGCCGACGCGCTGCAATGGCAATTGCGCCGCCTGGAGGCCATGCAAGAAGCCGGTGCCCGCCTGATGGCGCGTCCGCAGCTCGGCAAGGACATTTTCTCGCGCGGCCAGCCCGAGGGTGTCGTGGTCATCCGCCGCGCCGTTTGGGACGTGAAGCTCTACGATCTGCTCCATGCCTACGGCCATCAGGTGCGGCCCAAGGATGCCGACACCTACCAGATCGCGCCGATGCAGTTCTTTTCGGTCGAGGAGGCCGCGGAGCGCCTGGGCCGGATGCTGGGCATCGCCATCGATTGGCAGGCCCTGGAAGCGTTTCTGCCGGCCGGCCTCACCGATCCGGCGAAGCGCCGCTCGGCCATCGCGTCTACTTTCGTGGCGGGCCTCCAGCTGGCCAAGGACGGCCAGATCGAGCTGCGCCAGACCGAGCGTTTCGGCCCTATTCATTTGCGTAAACGTACCGAGCAACGGTGACGGTTCCCGATATGTCAGATCAAGAAAACAAAGCGACCGCTGTCGAAGAGCCGAAGGACCAGGAGGCTGTGATCGCCGAGCCTGCGTCGGAGGCGGAAGCCGCTGCCGGCGATCTGCCCGAGGACGAGGAGCTGGATGCCGCCAAGAAGCGGCAGGGCGTTGATGAAAACGACGATGACTCGGATGACGATGAAGACGAGTCGGACGACGACGACGATTCCGACGACGACGATTCCGACGACGACGATTCCGATGAGGATGACGGCGACTCGGATGATGACGATGACGAGTCGGATGATGATGACGATTCCGACGATGAAGACGATGACGATGACTCGGATGACGATGAGGACGAGTCGGACGACGATTCCGATGACGAAGAAGACGATGAGGTCGTCGAAAAAGCCGTTGTAGAGGAGGCCTCGGAGGCCGCGGTGTCCGAGGCCGAGGTTCCGGAAGCCAAGGTTCCGGAAGTCGAAACTCCCGAGGCCGAAATTCTCGAAGCCGAGACTGTCATTGCCGCTGCTGCGGGTGCAGCAATAGCGGCTGCAGCCGCGGGCCAGGTCACCGATGTGGTTCCATCGGACCATGCCCAGCATTTGCGCCTGCTCGAGGCGCTGATCTTTGCGGGGGCCCAGGCGCTGGGCGAAAAGGATCTGGCTGAGCGTCTACCCAACGACGCCGATGTCGCGCGGCTGCTGGCCGATCTCGCGGAGCTCTATGCCAATCGAGGTGTCAATCTGGTCAAGGTCGCGGGCGGCTATGCGTTCCGTACGGCGCCGGACCTGGCCGAGAAGCTCAAGATCGAGCGGCCGGTGACGCGCAAACTGTCGCGTGCCTCGGTCGAGACGCTGGCCATCATCGCCTACCACCAGCCGGTGACTCGTGCAGAGATCGAGCAGGTACGTGGCGTCGGCCTGAGCAAGGGCACGCTCGACCTGCTGTTCGAGCAGAACTGGATCAAGCCGATGGGCCGCCGTCGTGCGCCCGGCAAGCCTGTCACCTGGGGCACGACCGATTTCTTCCTCGAGCATTTCGGCTTGCCGAGCCTTGACGACCTGCCGGGGCAGGAGGAGTTGAAGGCCGCAGGCCTCTTGGACCCGCGTTCGCAGCCCCCCATATTCCGTCCAGAAGGGCCCGATCTGCCGCTCGAACCGACGGAAGACGAGGCCGCCGAGCCACTGGCCACCGAAGAGACGGGGCGCTGACGCCCCAATACGACCTTATTCGACCGGTTGCCGGGCCTTCAACGCGAGTGCCATAATCGGTACTCGTGAATTCGACACGCCGATCGCAAAAAATCTTGGGAGCATTTTCACATGGGTAGCTTCAGCATTTGGCACTGGCTAATTGTGTTGGCCGTCGTGCTGCTGCTGTTCGGCGGTCGCGGCAAGATCTCGCAGCTCATGGGCGACTTCGGAAAGGGCCTCTCGGCCTTCAAGAAGGGCGTCGGTGGGCAGGAGGAGACGCCGCCGACACAAGCCAATCAGCAGCCGGGCGATGCGGCCAAGCCGATCTCGGCCCAGGCCACCACCACGCCGCCGGGTGGCCAGGTCCACCAGGATGCGAAAGTCTAACGACGCGCCTGGAGTAGCCGCGGCGCGTTGCTGCGGCAGGATCTGAACGCCGATGTTCGGTATCGACAGTCCTGAGCTTCTGGTCATTGCCGTTGTGGCGCTTGTCGTCATCGGCCCCAAGGAGCTGCCGGGCCTGCTGCGTAGCTGGGGCAAATGGATGGCCCAGATGCGCGGTATGGCGTCGGAATTCCGCGGCCATGTCGATGAGATGGTGCGCCAGTCCGAGCTCGATGAAGTGAAGAAGCAGCTCGAGTCCACGCCAGGGCTCGATCTGCAGTCGCTCGACCCCACGAAGCAGATCAAAAGCGCCATTCAGGAAGGCATGGCCGAAGGCGAGAAGGCGCTCGCCGAGGCCAAATCCCAGATCGACAATCCGTTGGTCGAGCCGGAATCCGCACCCCAGATTGCGGTCGAGCCCGTTGCGCCGCCCACGCCTGCAGTTCCCGTAGCTGCAGATGAAGAGAAGCCGGCGAAGGCCGCTGCGGCCAGCTGAGTGCCAAATAGCACTTTGAATCAGGTGCCAAAGGACGGCATAACGCGGCTCCCATGCTGCGAAGCGTACCGTGACCCAGGCACACGACGGACCTGAAGACGACAAGCCGATGCCGCTGCTCGACCATCTGGTCGAGCTGCGCAAGCGGCTGATCTATGCCCTTGTCTGCTTTTTTCTCGTCTTCTTCATCACGTTCTATTTCGCCAAGCCGATCTTCTCGTTCCTGATCCAGCCGGCATTGGCCGATGGCTACAAGGTCATCGTCCTCGATATCTTCGAGTTCTTCTTCGTCACCGTGAAGCTGTCGGCGTTCGTCGCGCTGATTGTCGGCTTTCCGCTGATTGCGGTGCAGATCTGGCTGTTCGTCGCGCCTGGCCTCTACCGGCACGAGAAACGGGCCTTCGTGCCTTTCCTGGTCGCCACGCCGTTCATGTTCTATGCCGGCTGCGCGCTCATGTACTATGTCGTGCTGCCCTACGTGATCAATTTCATGCTCACGCAGTACGCACCGGCCGACATCGAAAAGACGCTGAGATCGTCCGACTACCTTGAGCGCATCCTGCAGCTCGTCTTCGCCTTCGGCTTTGCCTTCGAAGTCCCGGTCCTGCTGACCCTGCTGATCCAGGTCGGGATCGCCACCAGCGAAGGGCTCAAGTCCAAGCGCCGGTACGCCATCGTCATCGCCTTCGTCATTGCGGCAGTCCTGGCCCCGCCCGACGTGGTGAGTCAGATCGCCCTCGCCATTCCCCTGATGGCCTTCTACGAGATCAGCATCCTGATCGGCGGCTGGATCGAGCGGAAGCGCGCTCGCGAGGACAAGGCCGCCGAGGAAGCCGAGAAGAAAGCCGAAGAGGCGGCCAGCCCCTAGCCATGCACGACATACGTTTCGTCCGCGATAGTCCCGAAGCCTTCGACAAGGGCTTGCAGCGTCGTGGCTTGGCACCTGCCTCGGCCGGCATCCTGGAGATCGACAAGCGCCGCCGCGCCGCTATTTCGGAGAGCGAAGCGATACAGGCCAAGCGCAAGATGCTCAGCCAGCAGATCGGCATCGCCAAACGCAAGGGCGAGCCTGCCGACGAACTGATGGCCGAGGTTGCCGGCCTGGAAGAGGGGCTGAAGAAGGGCGAGGCCGAGGCGCAGCACCTCGACGAGGAGCTGAAGCGCCATCTTGAGGTCCTGCCCAATATTCCGGCCGACGATGTGCCGACAGGCAGCGACGAGCACGGCAACGTCGAGGTTCGCCGCTTCGGCAACCAGCGCAATTTCAGCTTCCAGCCCAAGGACCATGTGGCCCTGGGCGAGGCCCTGAGCGAGATGGATTTCGCGCAGGCCGCCAAGATTTCCGGCTCCCGCTTCGTCTTCCTGAAGAACCGACTGGCGCGGCTGGAGCGGGCGATCACGCAGTTCATGCTCGACCTGCACACCGAGGTGAACGGCTACACCGAGATCGATCCGCCGATGCTGGTGAAGGACGCCGCGGTCTATGGCGTCGGTCAGTTGCCGAAGTTCGCCGAGGACATGTTCCGCACGGACAACGGTTTCTGGCTGATCCCGACGGCCGAGGTGTCGCTCACCAATCTGGTGAACGACATGGTGCTGGACGAGAAGGACCTTCCGCTGCGCTTCACCGCGTTCACGCCCTGCTTCCGTTCCGAGGCGGGTGCTGCCGGCAAGGACACGCGCGGCATGATCCGCCAGCATCAATTCCCCAAGGTCGAACTCGTCAGCGTTGCCACGCCCGAGCAATCGGAGGCCGAGCACGAGCGCATGACTGCTTCGGCCGAGGAAGTCCTGAAGCGGCTGGGCCTCGCCTATCGCACCCTGACGCTCTGCAGCGGCGACATGGGCTTTGCCGCACGCAAGACCTACGACCTCGAAGTCTGGCTGCCTGGCCAGAATTCCTATCGCGAGATTTCGAGCTGCTCGAACTGCGGTGATTTCCAGGCCCGCCGCATGAACGCGCGCTACCGCCCCAAGGAGGGCAAGGGGACGCGGTTCGTGCACACCTTGAACGGCTCCGGCCTCGCGGTCGGCCGCACCTTGATTGCCGTACTGGAGAACTACCAGAACGAGGACGGCTCGGTGACGATCCCCGACGCCTTGAGGCCCTACATGCGCGGCGTCGAGACGATCGCAGCGGGCGTGGCCAAGAAGTGAACGCGGTCAACCTCGCCAAGGCACGCATCCTCGTCACCAACGACGACGGCATCCACGCGCCCGGCCTGCAGGCCCTGATAGAGATCGCTGAGCAGCTTTCCAGCGATGTCTGGGTCGTGGCCCCCGAGGTCAATCAGAGCGGCGCCGGCCATTCGCTGTCGCTCTCGCGGCCGATCCGGTCGCGCGAAGTGAGCGAAGGCAAGTATGCGATCGAGGGTACGCCGACCGACTGCGTGCTGTTTGCGGTCAAGCACCTGCTGAAGGATCGCAAGCCCGACATCGTCCTGTCCGGTGTCAATCGCGGCACCAACATTGCCGACGACGTGACCTATTCGGGCACGATCGCGGCGGCCATGGAAGGCTGCCTGCTCGGCTTGCCCTCGATTGCGTTCAGCCAGGCTTACACGCACGACCATCCCGTGAAGTGGGGTACTGCCACCGCACATGGCGCTGCCGTGGCGCGCCGCGTCCTCGCCATGGACTGGCCGCGCAACGTGCTGGTCAACATCAACTTCCCCGACGTCGTTGCGGGATCGGTCAAAGGCGTCCGGGCGACCCATCAGGGCAATCGGGGCTTCGGTGGCTACATCATCGAGCGCCACGACCCGCGCGGTGGGTCTTATTACTGGATCGGCTACGCGCCGCAGGAGCGCGAGATCGACGAGGCGAGCGACATCGCCGCCGTTCGCGCGGGCTACGTTTCGGTGACGCCGCTCTACCTCGACCTCACCCACGAGGCGATGCGTCGCAAGCTCGTCGCCGAGTTCGAGCCGGCCGCCGAGAACGAAGAATAGGGCGAGACGGGCGCCGTGAACGTCCCGGCCATGCAGCGCCTGATCGCCGAGTTGCGCAACTCGGGCATCGCGGACGAGAACGTGCTGGCGGCAATTGCCGCGGTCGATCGCGAGCGCTTCGTATCCGCCACCTTCGCGGAGCGCGCCTGGGAGAATACGGCACTCCCCATTGCCTTCGGCCAGACGATCAGCCAGCCGCTGGTCGTGGCCGCCATGACCGAGGCGCTGCGGGTCGGGCCGCGCATGAAGGTCCTCGAAATCGGTACCGGATCTGGTTATCAGGCCGCCGTGCTCGCCAAGCTGGCGCGACGGGTCTATTCGATCGAGCGCTTCAAGCCCTTGTCGAGGGAAGCCGAGCGGCTGCTGCTCGATCTCGGCATCTACAATGTCGTGGTCGATATCAACGACGGCAGCAAGGGCTGGCCCGGGCAGGCTCCGTTCGACCGCATCATCGTCACCGCCGCGGCCGAAGAAAGGCCGCAGGCCTTGATCGACCAGCTCGCCGTGGGTGGCATCCTGATCGTCCCGGTGGGGCGCGATCCCACGGCCCAGGTCGTCGAGCGGATCGTGAAAAGCGAGCGCGGCCTGCAGCGCGATACGTTGATGCCCGTGCGGTTCGTACCGCTCGTCACTGGTCCATTGCCCGTACTGGGGCAGGGATAAGACGGCCAAAAATCGTCATTGGCCCGATTCCCGCCGGAATCGTGATGCAGTAAAATGGATTCATGAAAAAAGCCCCTCGCTTCCCCTCGCGATGGGCCGGCCGGTTGCGCACGCTGGGTACAATGGCGGTGCTGTCGGTCGCGCTCGGCGCTTGCAATACCGTTATGGGCGCCCGTGAGGGCACCATGGAGTATCCCGGCTCAGCGGCCGGCCCCAATGCTGTTCCGGTCTATGTCGTAAAAGACAAAGACACGGTCGAGGGCCTGTCGCAGCGCTATGGCGTGTCGAGCCAGACGATTATCGACCGCAACAATCTCAAGCAGCCCTACACGCTGAAACCGGGCCAGGCCCTGCAGATGCCGGGCGCTCGCTTCGTGGCCGACAATGTCGGCACTGCGGCTGCCACCCAGACCGCTGTGGCCAATCCCAGCGCGCCGGGCCCGGTCAAGCGCGAGGCCCTGGCCGCTCCGGGTCAAAGCGAGGCACCGCGGTCCGCCGCACCTGCCGGCGAGCCGACACCGCTCGCGCCGGCGGCACATTCCGTCACCGTGCCCGCGACGCCACCGGCGCGCATGGCTTGGCCGGTCAATGGCAAGATCGTCTCGAGCTACGGCACGTCGGGTGGCCAGAGGAACGACGGCATCGACATCGCCGCGGCCAAGGGCACGACGGTGAAGGCCGCCGAAAGCGGCAAGGTCGTCTATGCCGGCAACGAGGTCGCCAAGATGGGCAACCTGCTGCTCGTCGAGCATTCCGGCGGCTACATCACCGCCTACGGCAACAACGAGGCGCTGCTGGTCAAGAAGGGCGACACCGTGAAGAAGGGCCAGGCGATTGCCAAGGTCGGCAATTCCGGTGGTTCGGCCGAGCCTCAGTTGCACTTCGAGGTTCGCCGCTCCGGCAAGACCATCGATCCTACGACAGTGCTGCCGGCCCAGTAAGCGGCGGCGTCAGACGACCTTTCCGTCGATCTTGTATTCACCCTTGCGGTCCTCGATTTCGAGGACCCAGAGGTCGGGATCGCGGGCGACTTGGCGTGCGATATAGGCGTCGGCGTCGGGCTCGGAGACCGGCGTCGGTCCGGTGCCGCGACTCCAGGCCGGTTCGTCGTCCATGGTGCTGGCCTGCGTATAGACCGTCACGCCGGCCTCGAAGCGGTTGATCTTCAGCAGCACCGTGCCGGCATCGGGATCTCCCCGCCGCACGACGGCCGCCGGGATGAAGGCGCGATCGCACAGCCGCACCTGTGCGCTGACCCAAAGTCCGGTCGTGAGGCCCATCGCCATCAGCTCGTCATCCTTCCAGTGCGTCGTCCAGTCCATCGAACACGGCACGCGCGCCGCGCCAGCGGAAACGCACACAGGCGAAGGGGAGCGCATTGAGGGTCGCATCGCCGTCGGCCAGCGCGGCCGGTGCGATCAGGATGGGCCTGATATCGGACCCACTGCGCGCGGAGGCAAGCGATAACGATCCCACGGCCCGCGTGAGCTCGTCGGCCTGGCCATCGGCCACCAGGGCAAACAGCGGCTGTGGCCGCTCGCCGCGCAACGAGAAGAGATCATCGGTGCCACCGAACAGGCCACGCTTGGCAAGTTCCTCGTGCAACGCCGCGTCTACCAGCCTGCGGTCGCAGGCTGTTGTTGCCGAATCGACCTGCATCGGCTCGACGCAAAGGCCGGTCCGGGTGCTGGGCGATTCGCCTGCCTTGAATCGGCGCACCGAGTCGACGAACTGCCCGAGCAGGCGGGTCAGCCGCGGGCTGTCGAGCGGCGCCACGATCAGCGCTTCCGATTCCTTTCCGTCGGGCCAGGTCACCTTGCGCCATACGCCGTCGGCGAGAAATTCACGGAAGCCTGCCTTGCGCTGGCCGGACCGGGCACCGCCCATGCGACCCGAGTGGGCGAGATAGAGCGCGCCGTTGGCGTCGGCGACGACAATCCCCGCCACTTTCCGATCCGTGCCGGCACGCGGCAGATTGATCTCGTAGGTGATGCTCTCGCGCTTGGTCGGCGGATCGGGCGCATACCCCAGAAGCAGGGCATGCCGTGCGGCGATGCCGTCGCGTGCCTGGCGCGGCTCGAATACCCACCAAAAGGAATCGTCGCGGGTCCAGTGGATGGCGGTGCGGAGTTCGCCGCCACGCCAAGTGAGGCGCACGCCGCGCGCAGGGACGCCCTTCAACGCGCCCTGCAGGCGTTTTATGGCGCGGTCGATACGTCTTTGTTCCCCCACGACCCGCAGCATGCGTGATCCTACCGCTGCCTGTGGCCCTTGCCCACTCGGTCGGCATCCGGCAAGAGACCGACCTTCATGGCCGAACCGCCCCTTCTCGCACTCCAGGACATCCGCTACCGGCTGGGCAGCCAGACGATCCTCGACGGCGTCGAGCTTTCGATTGCGCCCGGCGAGCGGCTGTCGCTGATCGGCCGCAACGGCGCTGGCAAGTCGACCCTGCTGCGTATCCTGGCGGGCGAACCGATTGCCGATTCAGGCACGCGCTTCGCCCAGCCCGGCGCCACGGTCGCGACCCTGCCGCAGGAGCCGGATTTCACCGGCCACGAAACCGTGGCGCACTACGTGACCTCGGCACTACCCGACTCGCTGGGACCTTCCGACTATCGCGTGGCGGCGCTCCTCGAGGAGCTCAAGCTCGACGGAACTCGTACCCCCGCCGAACTCTCAGGTGGTGAGGCCCGCCGCACAGCGTTGGCGCGGGCCTTGGTCGCGGAGCCGGACGTGCTGCTGCTCGATGAGCCGACCAACCATCTCGACCTGCCGACCATCGAATGGCTCGAAGCCACACTTGCCGCCTGGAAGGGCGCCTATGTGCTGGTCAGCCATGACCGGCGCTTCCTTACCAACCTGGCGCGCGCGGTGCTCTGGCTCGACCGCGGCATCGTGCGCCGCCTCGACCGCGGCTATGCCGAGTTCGAGGCCTGGTCGAACGACATTCTGGAGCGCGAAGCGACCGAGCGTCACAAGCTCGACCGCCTGATCGAGCGCGAGACCGAATGGGCCGGCAAGAGTATTCGCGCCCGCCGTACGCGCAACGAGGGCCGCCTGCGGGCGCTCGGCGAATTGCGCAAGCAACGGCGTCAGCAGATCGGCCCGGTCGGTCGTGCCGTCATCGAGACGGGATCGGCCGAGCAGTCGGGCGCACTCGCCATCACGGCCCGCAACATCTCCAAGAGCTGGGGCGACAAGACCGTCGTGCGCGAGTTCTCGACGCGCATCTTCCGCCGCGACCGAATCGGTCTGATTGGCCCGAACGGCGCGGGCAAGACGACGCTGCTGCGCATGCTGATTGGAGAGCTGGAGCCCGACACCGGTACGGTGAAGCTCGGCGCCAATCTGATCCCCGTGGTGATCGATCAGCGCCGCACCGCTCTCGATCCTGACAAGACGCCCTGGGAGATCCTGGCGGACCGCAACGACCATGTGCTGGTGCGCGGACAGCAGCGGCACGTGATGACCTACTTGCGCGAGTACCTGTTTCGCGACGAGCAGGCACGTCAGCCGGTGCGCACGCTCTCGGGCGGCGAGCGCAACCGCCTGCTGCTTGCCAAGGCGCTGGCTGCTCCCTCGAACCTGATCGTCCTCGACGAGCCCACGAACGATCTCGATGCCGACACGCTCGACCTCCTGCAGGAGGCGCTGGCGGACTATGACGGCACCGTCCTGCTGGTGAGCCATGATCGCGATTTCCTCGACCGGCTGGTGACGTCGACCATCGCTTTGGAAGGCGACGGCACCGCCATCGAATATGCCGGCGGCTACAGCGACTATCTCTTCCAGCGCGGACCGCGCGAGGTGTTGACTGCACCGACGACGGTTCGGCGGGAGAAGGCGGCTGCCGCGCCACGCGAAGCGGCACCTGCCAAACAGCGTCTCGGCTACAAGCGCGAGCGGGCATTGGCCGAGCTGCCGAAGAAGATGGACGCGTTGCACGCCGAGATGGCCGCCCTCAACGAGGCCTTGGCCGATCCTGCGCTCTACACGCGCGATCCCAAGGCATTCGCCGCCAAGACCGCCCGCTTGGGCACCGCTCAGGCCGAGCTCGATGCCGCCGAAAACGAGTGGCTGGAGCTTGAAATGCTGCGCGAGGAGCTGAAGAGCGCGGGTTGACGGGGAGGGGGGTGTCGGGTACCCCCACGCACCCCCGAAGGTCCCCAGAAGTGCCCGATTCCGCTGTTTCTCACGATCTCGACACCCGCCTGGCCGGCCATCCCGCTGGTCTCAGGCGCACGTTTGCGATCATCTCCCATCCCGACGCCGGCAAGACCACGCTGACCGAGAAGCTGCTGCTGTTCGGCGGCGCCATCCATGTCGCGGGCGCGGTCAAGGCGCGTGGCGAGGCCCGCCGAGCGCGCTCGGACTGGATGAAGATCGAGCAGCAGCGCGGCATCTCGGTCACCACGTCGGTGATGCACTTCGAGTATGGTGGCGCGGTCTTCAACCTGCTCGATACGCCAGGCCACGAGGACTTCAGCGAGGATACCTACCGTACCCTGACGGCGGTCGATTCGGCCGTCATGGTGATCGACGCGGCCAAGGGCATCGAGGCGCGCACGCGCAAGCTGTTCGAGATCTGTCGCCTGCGCGACGTGCCGATCGTGACCTTCATCAACAAGATGGATCGCGAGAGCAAGGACCCCATCGAGCTCCTGGACGAGATTGCCTCGACCCTGGCCCTCGACGTGACGCCGATGAGCTGGCCGGCCGGTTCCGGCCAGAACTTCAAGGGCACCTATGATCTCGCCAACGATCGCATGCTGATCTTCGACGCCGCGGATCGCGAGCGCATCGGCGAGACGGTCGAGTACGAAGGTATCGAGGATCCGGCCCTGGCGAAGTCGCTGCCGGCCGAGCAGTACGCCAAGCTTGCCGAAGACGTGGAGCTGGTGCGCGCCGGCTATCCTGCTTTCGAGATCGAGTCCTACCGTGGCGGTCATCTGACGCCGGTGTTCTTTGGCAGCGCCTACAATAACTTTGGTGTGCGCGAACTTCTCGACGCGCTGGCAGCCTGGGCGCCGCCGCCGCGGCCACAGCCTGCCGAGCCGCGGCCGATCGAACCGACCGAACCCAAGGTCGCGGGCTTCGTGTTCAAGGTTCAGGCCAACATGGACCCCAACCACCGTGACCGTATCGCCTTCCTGCGCCTGTGCAGCGGCAGGTTCCGCCGTGGCAGGAAGCTGACGCAGATGGGGACGGGCAAGACGCTTTCGGTCAATTCGCCGATCCTGTTCTTTGCCCGCGAACGCGAGATCGTCGACGAGGCATGGCCCGGCGACATCATCGGTGTGCCGAACCACGGTGTGCTGCGCGTCGGTGACACGCTGACCGAAGGCGAGACGATCAAGATCGTCGGCATCCCGAACTTCGCGCCGGAAATCCTGCGCCGCGTGCGGCTGGAGGATCCGATGAAGTCCAAGCAGCTCAAGCGCGCGCTCGACGACCTGGCGGAAGAGGGTGTGACCCAGGTGTTCCGGCGTGTGATCGGCGGCGACCATATCGTGGGCGTGGTGGGCGAGCTGCAGCTCGACGTGCTCAAGACTCGCGTCGAGGCCGAATACCAGGTGAAGATCGACCTCGAACCGGCGCCCTTCGAGACGGCGCGCTGGATCGCGGCCGAGACCAAGGCCGATCTCGAAGCCTTCATGTCGGCCAATCGCGGCGGCATGTCCGAGGATCGTGACGGCTCACCGGTCTTCCTGGCGCGCAACGCCTGGGAGCTGGGCTACATCGCCGAGCGCTCCCCCAAGATCAAGTTCTCCGATATTCGCGAGCGTTCGTAATGACCCTGAAGCGCATCGATCCCGGTCCGCGAATGAGCGAGGCCGTCATCAAGGGCAATCGCATCCATTGCTCGGGCATGATCCCTGAAGACACATCGCGCGACATCACCAGTCAGGTGGAGCAGACGCTGGCGGAGATCGATTCGCTCTTGGCCAAGGGCGGCAGCGACAAGACGAGGATCCTGAGCGCCGTGATCTGGCTGGCCGACATTTCCGACTTCGCCGCCATGAATGCCGTATGGGATGCCTGGGTCGTGGCCGGGCAGACGCCGGCCCGCGCGACGGTGCAGGCCAAACTGAACGACCCGAAGATGAAAATAGAAATCATGGTCGTCGCGGCGATCTAGTCTGCTAAGGTCGCCGCCGATTTTACGGAGGAGAAGGAAATGAGCGTCAAGCGAATCAATGCTGGCTCGCGCATGAGCAGCGCGGTGGTCCACGGCGATACCGTCTATCTCGCCGGCCTGACTGCCGACGATGCCAAGGCCGACGTGAAGGGCCAGACCGCCCAGATCCTGGCGAAGATCGACAAGTTCCTGGCCGAGGCCGGCACCGACAAGTCGAAGATCCTGTCGGCCAACATCTGGCTGACGGACATCTCCACCTGGAGCCAGATGAACGAAGTGTGGGATGCCTGGGTGTCGCCCGGTAACGCGCCCGCCCGCGCCACCGTCGAGGCCAAGCTCGCAGCGCCCGGTCTCAGTGTCGAGATCATGGTGCAGGCTGCCAAGTAAGCCTGCGCTATCGTCAAGGAAGAAGGGCCGGCAATCGCCGGCCCTTTTTTATTGGGAACGTGCCTCTGGTGACAGGGACTTCCTGCTCTGCTGATATCCGTTCAAACAAAAACTCAGAGCAGGAAACGTCCATGAAATTTCGCACGCAGGCGGATGTCGCCGAAATCGAGAAAGTGCCGGTGGCGGAGCGTGTGACGCATGGGAACATGCTGGATCTGCTGCAGCACGCGGCGACGGCATACAAAACCCAGGTCGCGATCCGCTATCTCGCCGGTACCGGCCCCGATGATGCCGTGCGCGATGTCACGTTCGCCGAGCTGATGTCCTCGGTGCGGCAGACCGCAAACCTCCTGCATGCCCATGGCGTCGGCCCCGATGACACGGTGACGCTGCTGATGCCGTCGGTGCCCGAGACCTTCTTTGCGCTCTGGGGCGCGGAAGTAGGCGCTGTCGCCAATCCCGTGAACTACTTCCTCGATGCCTCGCAGATCGCCGGCATCATGAAGGAGGCGCGGGCCAAGGCGCTGATCGCGGTCGATGCCTCGATCTTCCCCGACATCTGGCCGAAGGTGGAAGCCATTCGCGCCGCGTTGCCGGAGCTGAAAGTGTTCCGCGTCGGTGGCCAGGCAAGTGCGCCTGTGTCTGGTGTGGTGGAGTTCGAGGCCGCTTGTGCCCAGCAGCTTGGCGATCGGCTGGTGGCACCCAAGAAGCTCGGGCGGGATGCCGTCGCCGCGCTGTTCCATACTGGTGGCACCACGGGACTGCCGAAGCTCGCCCAGCACACGCATGGGGCGCTGGCGCTTGCGGCGTGGACCAATGCGCTGCCTTTCGACCTTGAACCGGGCGCCGTTCTGCTCAATCCGCTGCCGCAATTCCATGTCGGTGGCTCGATCTTCGGGGCGCTGTCGCCGGTTGCGAGCGGTTGGACCGTCGTGATTCCCACGCCGCTCGGCGCGCGCAATCCCAACGTCGTGCGCGACTATTGGAGCATTGTCGAACGCCACAAGGTGACGCTGGGCGGCGCGGTCCCAACGACGCTGGCCGCCATCATGAATGTCACCCGCGAGGGCTATGATCTCAGTGCGCTGAAGGGTTTCGTCAGCGGCGGGTCGACTGTGCCGGTCGAACTGATCCGGCGAATCGAACAGGAGTTCGGCATCCCGGTGGTCGAGGGTTACGGCATGACCGAGGTGCACTGCTATTCGACGATGAATCCCGCACACGGCGAGCGTCGCGCCGGGTCGGTGGGCCTTCGGTTGCCTTACCTCGAGGTCCGCGTGGCCGATGTCGGTCCGGACGGTGCGATCCGTCGCGACTGCAAGCTGGGCGAGATCGGCCATGTGCTGATGCGGGGGCCGCAGGTGACGCCGGGTTACCTCAACCCGCGCCACAACGAGGGCGCCATGCTTGCCGATGGCTGGCTCGATTCCGGCGATCTCGGCCGACTCGATGCCGACGGATATCTGTGGCTCACCGGGCGCTCGAAGGACCTGATCATCCGCGGCAGCCACAACATCGACCCCGTGATGATCGAAGAGGCATTGACGCGCCACCCAGCAGTCGAGACGGCGGCCGCGGTAGGGTTGCCGGACGCCTATGCCGGTGAATTGCCGATGGCTTTCGTGCAGTTGCGGCCCGGCAAGCAGGCGACACCTGAAGAACTTCGGGAATTCTGCCGCAAGGAGATTCCGGAACGTGCTGCCGTTCCCGTGCAGGTCGTGCCGATACCCGTCATGCCCGTCACCGGCGTCGGCAAGATCTTCAAGCCGGCGCTCAGGCTCGACGCCGCGCAGAGGGCATTCGACGCAGCGCTGGCGCCGCTGAAGGCCGAGGTGACGGTGCGCAACGATCCGACCTACGGCACGCTCGCCGAGGTCCGGACCTCGGGAGCGTCAGGCGAGGTGATCGCCAAACGCTGCGCCGAACTCCTGGGCGGCTTTCAGATCCGGCACGTCGTGAAGGTCAGTTGATCGGCCCGATGATCTTGCCCGGATTCATGATGTTGTCCGGGTCGAGCGCCTTCTTGATCGAGCGCATCAGCGACACGGCCTCGCCGTGTTCCTCGTACAGGAACTTGATCTTGCCCATGCCGACGCCGTGCTCGCCGGTGCAGGTGCCGCCGAGCGACAGAGCGCGCGCGATCATGCGGTCGTTCAGCGCTTCGGCCTTGGGCAGGTAAGTCGGGTCGTCGGGATTGATCATCATCGTGAGATGGAAGTTGCCATCGCCCACGTGACCCACGATCGGCGCATAGATACCGTTCTTCTGGATGTCCTTCTGCGTCTCGAGGATGCATTCGGCGAGGCGCGAGATCGGCACGCAGACGTCGGTCGCCCACATCCCCCAGCCGGGCCGCGCCGACTTGGCCGCCCAAGCCGCATCGTGGCGGGCCTGCCACATCTTGGTCCGCTCCTCGGCCTGGCTCGTCCAGGCAAAGTCGCCACCGCCATGTTCGGCCGCCAGGGCCTGCACCATCTCGGCCTGTTCCTTCGTGCCGGCCTCGGTGCCGTGGAACTCCAGCAGGAGCAGATTCTTCGCCGGCAGAGTGAGCTTCGAGTACTTGTTGACCGTGTCGACCGTCTCGGTGTCCATCAGCTCGATGCGGGCGACTGGGATGCCGGACTGGATGGTCTGGATGACGGTGTTGACGGCACCTTCCAGCGAGTCGAAGGCGCAGGTTGCAGACACCATCGACTCGGGCATGCCGTATAGCCGCAAGGTGACCTCGGTGATGACGCCGAGCGTTCCCTCGGAGCCGATGAACAGCTTGACCAAATCGTAGCCGGCACTCGACTTGCGTGAGCGGCGGCCCAGCCGCATGAGGCGGCCGTCCGCCGTCACGACCTGCAGAGAAAGCACGTTCTCGCGCATCGTGCCGTAGCGCACGGCGTTGGTGCCGGACGCCCGCGTGCTTGTCATGCCGCCGATCGAGGCATCGGCGCCGGGATCGATCGGGAAGAACAGGCCAGTATCCCGGATATATTCGTTGAGCTGCTTGCGGGTGACGCCGGGCTGGACGACCACGTCGAGGTCGGCCTCGTTCACGGCCAGCACCTTGTTCATGCGGCTGACGTCGAGCGAGATGCCGCCATTCGGCGCGCTGATATGGCCTTCCAGAGAGGTGCCGGTGCCGAAGGGAATGATCGGTGTCTTGAGGCGGGCGCAGAGCTGCACGATCTGCTGCACTTCCTCGGCAGATTCAGCGAAGACCACCGCGTCCGGCAGGTGCGCTTCGTGAAACGAAATATCCTTGCCGTGCTGCTCGCGCACGGCGTGCGCGGTGCTGACGCGATCGCCAAAGAGCTTCTTCAACTCGGCGATGGTGGCATCGACGTTGGGGGCTTTTGCCTGGGCCTGAGCGGCCATGGTGGTTCTCTCCTAGCGGAAGCCTTTTGGATACGCTCAAATGGTGGGAAAGCCAACCTGCAGTCAAACCGAGGAAACGCACCCATGCGCGACGTCTATGTGATCGGCGCCTACACGACCGTCTTCAAGAAGCACCCCGGCCTGAGCTTTGGCGACCTCGCCCGCGAGGCCTATCTCGGCACGCTGTCGGATGCCGGCATGAAGACCGGCGCGGACATCGAATCGGGCTGGCTGGGCAATTGCGGCATGGGTTTCTGGGGCCAGAATTCGATCCGCGGCCAGGCGCTGTTCCAGCCGCTGGTGGAAGAGGGGCTATTCCCCGAGCGGGTGCCGATGTTCAACGTCGAGAATGCCTGCGCCACCGCTTCGACCGCCTTCATGGGCGCCTGGAAAGATGTGCTGGCTGGCACCCACGAGCTTTCCTTCTGCATCGGCGTCGAGAAGCTGTTCAGCCCTGAAGCGCCGGAGCGCACTGCGGGCCTCTTCAACCAGGGCTACATCACCAGCCAGCATGACCGGTTGGTCGACGAGATGAACCGGGTCGGCAAAATGGTCGGCTCGGAGTTCAAGCCGGGCGACGACCGCACGATCTTCATGGACACCTATGCCATGCAGGCGAAGTGGCACATGTGGAAGTACGGCACGACGCAGGCGCAGATCGCCGCCGGTGCCGCCAAGAACCACAATTACGGCGCACTGAACGACAAGGCGCAGTATCGCTTCCAGATGACGACGCAGTCGGTGATGGAAGATCGGCCAGTGTCGTTTCCGCTGACGCGTGCGATGTGCGCGCCGATTGGCGATGGCGCGGCGGCGGCGCTGCTCTGCTCCAAGGAATATCTCGAGAAGCTGCCCAAGTCGGTCCAGGAACGCGCCGTGCGCATTGCCGGCGTGGGCTTCTCCGGGGGCAAGTACCGTAATCTCGACGAGCCGGGTCTGACACGCGCCGCCGGCGACAAGGCCTACAAGATGGCGGGCCTGAGCGCCGCGGACATCGACGTCGCCGAAGTCCATGACGCCACCAGCTTCTGCGAGATCTACCAGTGCGAGATGCTGCGCTTCTGCCCCGAGGGTGAAGGCGGCAAGTTCATCGAGTCGGGCGCTACGGGGCCGGGCGGCAAGCTGCCGGTGAATACGTCCGGCGGGCTCGTTTCCAAAGGCCATCCGGTGGGTGCCACTGGCCTCTCTATGCTGGCAGAGCTTGCGACCCAGCTCCGCGGCGAGGCCGGCGCGCGTCAAGTCAAGGGCGCGGAAATCGCCCTGGCCGAGAACGGCGGTGGCGTCATCGGCATGGAGGAAGCCGTTGCATCGGTGGTGATCCTGCAACGCTCTTGAAACCGGGACGAAACATCCGACATGGTGTCTCCGTCCCGGTGAGGTCCAAGAACTCTCCCGGTTTGTGCATTTGGGGAGAGATAGGCAATGACTGTTCGCTTCGATAATCGCGTCGCCATCGTCACGGGTGCCGGCAACGGGCTTGGCCGCGCGCATGCGCTGCTGCTGGCCAGCCGCGGCGCCAAGGTGGTGGTGAACGATCCGGGTGGGGCGGTCGATGGCAAGGGCGGCGACCATGCCGCCGCCGACAAAGTCGTGGCCGAGATCAAGGCGGCGGGCGGCCAGGCGGTGCCGAACTACGATTCGGTGGCCGATCCCAAGAGTGCCGCCAATATCGTGAAGACCGCCGTCGATTCCTTCGGCACCGTCGACATCGTCGTGAACAATGCCGGCGTGCTGCGCGACAAGACCTTCCACAACATGACGGTCGAGGATTTCGAGTTCGTCGTGAAGGTGCACTTCCTCGGCACCGCCTACGTGACGCACGCTGCTTGGCCGATCATGCGCGCCAAGGCCTATGGCCGGGTCGTCGTGACCTCGTCCAACTCGGGCATCTACGGGACCTTCGGCCAGGCGAACTACGGTGGCGCCAAGCTCGCCGTGGTGGGCTTCATGAACTCGCTGCGTCTCGAGGGCCAGAAGTACAACGTCCTCATCAACGCGCTGGCGCCGGTGGCTGCGACGCGCATGACCGAGAGCCTGATGACGCCGGAGGCGCTGGCCAAGCTCAGGCCCGAGTTCGTCTCGCCGATGGTTGCTTATCTCTGCTCCGAGCAGTGCCAGCGCACCGGCGACATCTGGAGCGCCGGCGCCGGCACCTTTGCGCGCATCGAGTATCGCGAAGCCGAGGGCCTGCGTGTTTCGGGTCGTGCCCCGACGATCGAAGACGTCGTCGAGAACATCGAGAAGATCGCCGACGTCTCCGCCAGCCGGGTGTTCCGCACCTCAGGCGAAGAGGTTGTGGCAGTCGTAGGCGGCTCCTGAACGCCGCGCTCCCCATGACGCCGCCGGCAGGCGACCGTCTGGCGCCGGTCGCCGATTGGCTTGCCCGCGAGGGCCGTCTCGTCGTCTCCCCATCGGTCTTCATCGAGAAGCTGATGGAGAAGGTCCTGCAGGCCGGCCTGCCAGTGTGGCGCTTCTACATCGGCCTGCAGCTCATCCATCCGCAGCTTCAGGCCATGGGTTACATGTGGCGGCGCGGCGAGCACGTGCAATCGATTGCACGTGCCTACGGCATCCAGTTCACGTCGGCCTATATCGGAAGCCCGTTGCAGGAGGCCCGCGAACAGGGCCGCGAGGTACGCTATCGCCTCAACAAGATCACGGAGAAGAATCACGAGCTGCTGCAGGAGCTGAAGGCCGACGGCGGCACTGACTACCTCGCTGTGCCGATGCGCATCTCGCGCAAGGGGCCGCTGCCTGTCGTCAGCTTTGCCGCCGACCGCAAGGACGGCTTCAGCGAAACCGATATCGAAGATCTCGCCCGTCTGGTCGACATGATGGGCGCCGTCACAGAGATGCACATCGAGCATGGCGTCGCCGATACGGTGGCCAACACCTATCTCGGCCGCCAGATCAGCGAGCGCGTGTTGAACGGCGCGATCCGTCGCGGCGAAGGCGAGGAAATCCGCGCCGTCCTGTGGTTCTCCGATCTGCGCGACTTCACCGGCCTCAACGAGCGGCTGCCTCCTGCCGAGGTGCTGGAGCTTCTGAACAACTACTTCCAGCTCGTAGGCGATGCGCTCTCCTCGCATGGCGGCGAAATCCTGAAATTCATCGGTGACGGCGTGATGGGGTATTTCCCAGCCGAGGATGCGTTGTTCCTGCCGATGGTGACGGGCGCTGCGCTCGGAGCGGCGCGCCAGCTCCTCGATGATACCGCGGCGGCCAACGAAGCGCGCGCCGCCGGCGGGCGCGAGTTGCTGCGCTTCGGCATCGGCCTGCATGTCGGCGATGTGACGTTCGGCAATATCGGTACCGAGGACAGGCTCGACTTCACGGTGATCGGGGCGGCCGTCAATCGTGCGTCGCGCCTGGAAGGATTGACCAAGGCGCTCGGCGTGAAGGTCTGCGCCTCCGCCGAATTCAACGAGAACTGCCCGCAGCCGATGAAATCGCTTGGCGTTCACCGCCTGCGTGGTGTTCCCAAGCCCGTCGAGATCTTCACCCTGCCGGAGTAACGGCGCGGGAATTCAGACCTGCGTCTTCCAGCCTTCGATCCAGGCCAACGCTTCTTCGTCGGGCAGCGGCTGTGTCGAGGCATCGACCTCCAGCCGCTCGCCGACCTTCTTGGCGCCGCAGAGCTCCAGCACCTGATCGACCTTCTTGCCGCCGCCGCAGAACGTGTCCTGATAGGTCATGTCGCCGAGCGCGATGACGCCGTAGCGATGGCCTGACAGATCGGACTTCTCCCGCTCCAGGGTTTCGACCAGCGGCAGGATGTTGGTCGGGATGTCTCCCGAGCCGTGAGTGGCACAGACCACCAGCAGCACATCGTGCGCCTGAAGATCGGCGTAGGTCGCGGCTTTGTCCGTAACGTCGACCACATGGCCGGCATCGGAGAGGACGGGCTTCAGCGCATCGGCCACCATCTGGGCGTTGCCCGACTCGGTGCCGACCAGGATCAGGATCGTGGCCATTGCTTTCGCACATACGGGAGGGAGTGCCGCCATGCGACGCGACCGGATGGCGCGGCTCCGGGACCCATGCCAGTCTCCGGCCCCATGGAAGAAACGCCCGTACTGGCCGCTCTGGAGGGCGGCGTCCTGACCCTGACGCTCAACCGGCCGACGCGGTTGAACGCCATGAGCCACCCGCTGATCGAGGCTATGAACGCCCAGTTGAAGCGCGCCCGCGAGGATGACGGGATCCGCGCCATTCTGCTGACGGGCACAGGCCGTGGCTTCTGCGCCGGCGCCGATCTGGCGGGGCCGGGGCCTGGCGATCCGACAACGTCGGGCGACCGCGATGTCGGCGCCGTGATGGACCGCATCTTCAACCCCATGATCCGCGCCATGCGCGAGCTGCCCAAGCCCATCGTTGCTGCGGTCAATGGCGTGGCGGCGGGGGGCGGCGCCAACCTGGCGCTGGCCTGCGATATCGTCCTGGCCGCGCGCTCGGCGCGCTTCGACCAGGCCTTTGTGCGCATCTCGCTGATCCCCGACCTGGGGGGCACCTGGTTCCTGCCGCACACGGTGGGCGACGCTCGTGCCCGCGCTCTTGCCATGCTGGGCAGCACGGTCCCGGCCGAGGAAGCCGAGCGCATGGGCATGGTCTGGCAGGTCGTCGACGATGCCGCGCTGATGGACGAGGCCACCAAGATCGCGCGCAAGCTCGCGACCGGCCCGACGCGTTCCTATGCCGCCATCAAGAAGGCGATTGATCTGGCAGCCACCAACACGCTCGACCAGCAACTCGATTTCGAGCGCGACAACCAGCGCGAACTCGGCCGCAGCGCCGATTTCAAGGAAGGCGTTGCGGCCTTCCTCGCCAAGCGACCCGCCCAGTTCACCGGACGTTGAGAAGAAGACAATGACCTACGAGAAGATCCAGATCGCCAAGGCCGACGGCCTCGCCACCCTGACGCTCAACTCGCCGGACCGGCTGAATGCCGTCTCGCGCAAGATGATCGCCGAGCTCAAGACCTGCTGGGAGGACCTGGCAGCCGATGACTCCGTGCGTGCGGTGCTCCTGACGGGCGCTGGCCGCGGCTTCTGCGCGGGCGCCGATCTTGCCGATCCCGATCGGGAGAAGGGCGAGGGCGCCGACTCCGGTGCCGCGCTCGAGAAGTTCTTCAATCCGGTGATCCGGCTCATGCGCAGCATTCCCAAGCCGATCGTTGCGGCCGTGAACGGCCCGGCAGCGGGCGTCGGCATGAGCTTCGCTCTGGCTGCGGACATTGCGGTTGCCGCCAAGTCGGCCACCTTCCTGCAGGCGTTTGCACGCATCGGCCTGCTGCCTGACGGCGGCAGCACCTGGTTCCTGCCGCGCTTGGTCGGCGAGCAGCGCGCCCGGGCGCTGGCGATGCTGGCGCCGCAGATCACCGCGCAGCAAGCCAAGGACTGGGGCCTGATCTGGGATGTCGTCGAGGACGGCGATCTGATGAAGACGGCGAATGATCTGGCGCGGCGGCTGGCCGACGGACCGACGATGTCGCTGGCCCGCATCAAGGAGGCGATGGGTCGCGCCAGCGGCAACACGCTTTCTCAGCAGCTCGATGTCGAGCGCGACTTCCAGCGTGAACTCGGCCGTAGCGAGGATTTCAAGGAAGGCGTCGCGGCCTTCCTCGCCAAGCGCAAGCCCGCCTTCAAGGGCAAATAGGGAGAGAGCAGAATGACGACGCCGCACAAGGAGATCGCCTCGGGCCTCAAGTTTCCGGAAGGCCCCGTGGCCATGCCGGACGGCTCGGTGATCCTGGTCGAGATTGCGCGCGAGACGCTGACCCGCGTCATGCCCGACGGCAAGCAGCACATCATCGCCAAGCTGGGCGGCGGCCCCAACGGCGCGGCGATGGGGCCGGGCGGCAAGATCTATGTGACCAATAACGGCGGCTTCAACTGGATCGAACGGCCCGACGGCCGGCTCTTCCCCGGCACGCAACCCGCCTCCTACAAGGGCGGCTCGATCCAGGTTGTCGATCCCGAGACGGGCAAGTTCGAGACGCTCTACGATTCCTGCGACGGACGGAAGCTGAACGGGCCGAACGACCTGGTATTCGACGATGCCGGCGGCTTCTGGTTCACCGACCTCGGCAAGACGCGCGACCGCGACAATGACCGTGGCGCCGTCTACTACGCCAAGGCCGACGGTTCGAAGATCGAGGAGAAGGTTTTCCCGCTGGAGCGGCCCAATGGCTGCGGCCTCTCGCCCGACGGCAAGACGCTCTATGTCGTGGAGACACCGACCGCTCGTGTCTGGGCGTTCGAACTCTCCGCGCCGGGCGTCATCAAGGAC
This sequence comes from Reyranella massiliensis 521, assembly GCA_943369775.1. Taxonomy (GTDB): domain Bacteria; phylum Pseudomonadota; class Alphaproteobacteria; order Reyranellales; family Reyranellaceae; genus Reyranella; species Reyranella massiliensis_C. The sequence continues at coordinate 13,226 of CALROF020000038.1, read as the reverse complement.
GCCAACGGGCCTTATCGCGGCGAGAAGGGCCACGTCATCGCTGGCCTCGGCGGCTACCAGATGTTCGATTCGCTGGCCGTCGATTCGCAGGGCCATATCTGCGTGGCGACCTTGATCACCGGCGCCGTCTCCGACATTTCGCCGGACGGCAAGTCGGTGACGCAATACAAGCTGCCCGATCCGATGGTCACCAACGTCTGCTTCGGCGGCAAGGACCTGCGGACCGCCTATGCGACCTTGTCGATGACCGGCAAGCTCGTCAGCTTCGAGTGGCCGCGGCCCGGCCTGAAGCTCGAGTATCTGAACAAGTAGCTGGGAAGGGGGCTCGCGCCCCCTTAACCCTTCGCCTGCGCCCGAACCTCGCGGCTCGCGACGACCTTGCCGTTGGCATAGTCCTCGTGGTTGTCGTCGACGTCGCTGAGCTTGTAGCGATAGTTCACCATCATCGCGTAGGACTGCTTCAGTCCGTTGCTGCTGGTGTCGGCGAGCCAGTTCAGCCGCTCGACGATTGCACCATTGCCAAGATGGAAGTGCGCCACACGATCGACGGCGCGAGCTTTCTCGTCGGTCGAGGTAAGGTAGCGCGCGGCCAACCGCGTCAGGATTGGTCGCAACGACTTGTCGATCGCCGGCACTTCCCACCAGTTCGGCCGGTCGAGCAACTGGCGCACAGCGGCGGCACCGCGCACCTTGTCGATGACCGACACCAGCGAGGAGATCTCTGTCGCCGTCAGCACGGCGTCGCCCTCGTTCTTCAGCCGGTCGTCGATGTGCCGGCGCAGGCCCGGAATCGGCGAGAGGGTGGCAAAATCCTTGATGTTGGGCAGCTCGCGGGCCAGTTGCTCGGCGACGCGCTTGATCAGGAAGTTGCCGAAGCTGATGCCGGCCAGGCCCTGCTGGCAGTTCGAGATCGAGTAGAAGATCGCCGTGTTGGCTCGCTTGGGATCGGCCGTCTCGTCGCGGGCGTCGAGCAGCCGCTGCACGTTGCCCGCCATGCCGTCGACCAGTGCCACCTCGACGAAGATCAGCGGCTCGTCGGGCATGCGCGGATGGAAGAACGCGAAGCAGCGCCGGTCCGAATCCAGGCGGTTCTTGAGGTCGCGCCAGGAGCGGATGGCGTGGACGGCTTCGTAGTCGACCAGCTTCTCCAGAAGGGCCGCCGAGGAGCGCCAGTCGATGCGCACAAGGTCGAGAAAGCCGACATCGAACCAGGCGGCGAGCAGCGGCCGCAAGTCTTCGCTCAGCGCCCGGGCCGAGGTGTCGGTCTTGCCTAGCGCCATCAGCTCGGCGCGCAGGTCGACGACGAACTTCACGCCCTGCGGCACGCCCACGAACTCGCGCAGCAGGCGCACCGCCGGCGGCTCGAGGAGCCGCGTCAGGGCGCGTGCGGGTTCTTTGCCGGCACGCCACCGATCGACCCGTGCGGCGGCCGTCTCGCGCGACAGGCCATAATCGTGGGCGAGGGTGAGCAGAAACTTGCGCCGGCCGGTCGCCGACAGCGACAGGTAGGCCTGCCCCAGCTCGGCGGCACGGCGGCGGCTTGCGGTCTCGCCGCCCTTGGCTTCGAGGCAGGCGTCGATACGGCCCTTCAGTCGCGGGATGTCGTCGTCGGGCAGATCGGCCCGCAAGGGGGCGCCGACCGCCTCGCGAGCGCCGCGGGCCGTATCTATGAAGGCGTTGCGCAAACGTTCGAGCGTGCGGTCGACCGTGCTTGAAACCGTCGAGGAAAGAGCGAGTGCCATTCACCGATTATGTCACGGCAAACGTGTCACTCCAGTGGCGTCACAAGAGCGCGCCTTTAGAGGTAGCCTGATTGATCAGGCGGCGGTGCGGGACAGCCGATGAAGCTCCTGCCAGACCAGGGTGCGATAGGGGCCATCCCGGTGCAGCAGTTCTGTCGGCGCGCCATCCTGCACGATATGACCACCCTGCAACACGAGGATGCGGTCGAAGCTGCGCAGAGTGGAGAGACGATGGGCGATGGCGATCACGGTACGGTTTTCCATCAGCCGGTCCAGCGCCTGGCGGATCGCCTCTTCGGACTCGCCGTCGAGGGACGATGTCGCTTCGTCGAGCAGGAGGATCGGTGTGTCTTTGAGCAGGGCACGGGCGATGGCGATGCGCTGGCGCTGGCCGGCCGACAGCCTGGCGCCGCGCTCGCCGACGATCGTGTCGAAGCCCTGTGGCAAAGCCTGGATAAACGAGTGGCAGCGTGCGGCATCTGCTGCGCGCCTGACTTCCTCGTCGCTGGCATCCGGCTTGCCATACCGGATGTTGTCCATGACCGAGCGGTGAAGCAGGGAGATGTCCTGGGGTACGAGCGAGATGGCCTGACGCAGGCTCTCCTGGGTGGCCTGCGCAATGTCCTGGCCATCGATAAGGATGCGGCCGCGGTCGAGATCGTGGAAGCGCTGCAGCAGGGAGAGCAGCGTCGACTTGCCGCCACCGGATGGACCGACCAGACCTGTGCGCTGGCCCGGCCGGAATTCGACGCCGAACTTCTCGAACACGCGATGACCGTCGGCGTACGTGAAGGAGACGTTCTCGAACGTCACGGCGCGGCGCCGGCCGGCGAGGGGGCGTGCGTCTGCGGTATCTCGGAGATCGTGTGGCTGCAGGAGCGTGGTCAGTGCCTCGGAGAGCCGCGCGGTATGTTGCGTGACATCGACCAGAGCTACCGCGAGATCGCGGGTGGCGTAGAGGATCGTCAATCCGAGGGTGCACACCAGGATGACCTGGCCACTGCTGATCGCTCCGCGCTGCCACAGCACGATCGCCCAGGCGAGCAGGCCGACGGTCAGCGCAACCGTGAAAGCAGCATGCAGGAAGCGGATTTTCTCGAGGTAGAGAAGACTGGTGCGACGCGCGGCCATCTCCTCGCCGACGGTCTCGCGGAAGCGGCGGCGCTCCCGGCCGATGGCGCCAAAGCTGCGGACCAGCATGATGTTGGAGACGACGTCCGTCAGTTCGCCTTCGACGCCTGCCGCCTTGTCGGCGAAACCCATATGCAGTGTCGCGCCTGCTGCGGCGAGCCGATAGAGCCCGTAGAGCAGCACGGCCGCCACCACGACCAGTGATCCCGTCATCAACGGGTCCACAGTCATCAGGAAGGCGACAGCGCCCAGCGTGGCGACGCAGGGCGGCAAAACATTCCATATGAACATGTTCTGGATGGTGAAGGCGGCGTTGCCCGTCGCAGTCACCCGGCCTGTTACGGTGCCGGCTTGGCGTCCTGTAAAGAAACTCGGTGCGTGATCGGTGATGTGGCGGAACAACTCGCCACGCAGTTCGCCGCTCGCGGCTACGAACGCGTAGCTGGCCATCCAACCCGCGAGTCGCCACAGGAAGTTGTCGGCGGCCATCAGACCTACCAGCAGTGCGAAGGCCACCCAGACCAGCTCACTGTGGCTGCCGGATAACGCGTCGATGAGAGATTTTACACCGTACTGGGTGCTAACCGAGCAGGCGGCTGCGCCGACGACCGCCGTAAGAATTGCGGCATGCGCTATCGGCCGGCGGGCGACGTATCGAAAAAGAAAGGCGAACGGTCGGCCGGCGAGTGGGCTGAGATCTTCCATGACCTAGGGAACGATTCTGGGGCTGAAAGGTTCATTACCTTGCGGCTCCAGCCGCGAGCTGTGACCAAACGGTGGCTGCCGCGCGATCACCACATTAGCAGGCTGATTTTTGCGCTTTCGCGCCGGACGGCGTCTTCGCGAAACGAGCGAAGCGTGTGTCGGGGCCATCAAAATACGGGAGTACAAGTGCATGCGCATTGCCCAAGTCGCACCGCTGACCGAGGCCATTCCCCCCAAACTCTATGGCGGCACCGAACGTGTCGTGTCGTGGTTGACCGAAGAACTAGTGGCCCTCGGCCATGACGTGACACTATTTGCCAGCGGCGACTCGACGACTAAGGCGCGTCTGGAAGCGATCTGGCCCCGGGCGCTCCGCCTCGACGGCAAGGTGCGCGATCCAATGGCTTTGCACATGGCGATGCTGGAACAGGTCTATCAGCGAGCCGACCAGTTCGACATTTTGCACTTTCACCTCGACTACTTTCCGTTCTCGCTCTTCTCGCGCAATGCGACACCCTTCATTACAACGCTGCATGGCAGGCTTGACCTGCCCGAGCATCAAGTGGTGTTCGATGTCTTCAATCGCGCACCGGTCATCTCCATTTCCGACGCGCAGCGCGGGCCGGTGCCCAACGCAAATTGGATCGACACGATTTATCATGGCCTACCGGCCGATCTCTTGCGGCCCCGTCCAGTGAAACCGGGGTATCTGGCCGTGCTGGGCCGCATGGCGCCGGAGAAGGCGGTCGACCGCGCAATCCACATCGCCCGGCGCGCCGGCATGCCGCTCAAAATCGCTGCCAAGGTCGACCCGGTCGATCGCCAGTACTTCGAGCACGAAATCCGGCCGCTGCTCGAGCTGCCCGGCATCGACTACATCGGAGAGATCAGCGATGCAGAAAAGTCCGAGTTCCTGAGCGGCGCCATCGGGCTCCTAATGCCTATCGACTGGCCCGAGCCGTTCGGGCTGGTGATGATTGAGGCGATGGCCTGCGGTACGCCGGTTCTCGCTTATCCCGGCGGCTCGGTGCCCGAGATCGTCGAGGACGGATTGACGGGCTTCATCGTCAACAATGAAGCGGAAGCCGTCGACGCTGTACGGCGTCTGCCCAGCCTGTCGCGTCCGCAGATCCGTGCTCGCTTCGAGGAGCGCTTCACGGCGCGGCGGATGGCGATGGATTATCTCTCCCTTTACAGACACATGGCCGAGAGCCAGGCGCCACGCTTGAGGGTCGTCAAAGCCTGAGACGTCAGGTGCTCGCTGGTGTGGCTTCGAGTGCGCGCCAGAGATACCAGCTCGCCACCGTGCGAAAGGGCCGCCACTTCTCGCCGGCCCTTTCGAGGGCCTGTGGTGAGGGCAGGGTGCGCTTTCGGAAAGCCTTCGCGTAGGCCTTGCGCAGGCTGTAGTCGTCGAGCGGCAGGACGTCCGGTCGACCGAGCCTGAACATCAGGAACATCTCCGCGCTCCAGCGGCCTATGCCGCGCACCTGAACCAATCGTTCAATCACCGTGGCGTCATCGAGCGTCTGAGCCTGTTCGAGCGTTGGCAGCTCGCCACTGGCGACGCGGCGCGCGAGGTCCTGCACGGCCAGCACCTTGGCACGTGAGAGGCCGCAGCCGCGCAGCTTCTCGTCGGGTGTCTTCAGAATGTGGCGTGGCGTGAAGCCATCGGTCGCACGCGGATAGAGGGCTTCGACCCGGCCGTAGATCGTTGCAGCAGCCTTGTTGGAGAGCTGCTGGTAGACGATCGCTTCGGCCAGTGCGCCAAACAGGCTGCGCGAGACCTTGAGCTGCATCCGGAAAGGGCCGACAGCGTCGATGATTTCGGCGAGCGCCGGATCGGCCGCGCGCAAATGGTTGATGGCCCGACCCGGCTGGAAGCCAAAGCCCGTCATCGCGCCGTATCGAACAAGGGGCCGGCGCCGAGCGCCGAGGCGCCTTCGATTTCGAGAATGCGCCGCTTGGTGGCGACGCCGCCGCCCGCCGAGAAGCCGCCCATCTTGCCGTCGGCGCCCAGCACGCGATGGCAGGGGACGATGATGGCAATGGGATTGCGGCCGAGCGCCTGACCGACCTCGCGCGATTCGTGCGGTACGCCGAGGCGTCTGGCGATCTCGCCATAGGTCATCGTGTGGCCGGGTGGGATGGTGCGCGCCACTTCGTAGACCTTGCGGTGGAACTCGGGTGCGGCTTCGAGATCGAGCGGGATGTCTTCAAGGTTGATCGTGCCACCAGCCAGCAATGCCTGAATGCGGTCGAGCGCACGTTGCACGCCGGAGGGCGGGGTGGTCTCCGTCACACCCGGCCAGCGCCGCTTGACCCGGCTGCGCGTTGCCTGCGCCGTCGCTTCCGGCAGTTGCAGCCCGGCGATGCCACGACCGCTCCAGACGAGGCCGCAGGTGCCGATCGGCGTATCGAACAGGGTGAAGTTCAGGGCCGTCATGGAGGCAGCTTTCTACCTAACCTGTCATCCCGTCAAGTTGTGGAAATCCACCGACCGCGCCGTCATCAAACTGGCACCGACGGTGGGTACCTTGTCGGGATTGAGTCGAGCCGGAGTCTCAGGGGTTGGTCTATCCGCGGGCCGAGAGCCATGTCCGTCTGAAAGAGGCGGTGCGCCGGCACAAGGCGCTGTCCCGCGAGGGGCTTCTGGAGCGTCTGTTCGAGAAGCTGTTTCGTGGTCTCGTCTACACCCAGATCTGGGAAGATCCCGAAATCGACCTCGAAGCCCTGGCGCTGACGCCGGATTGCCATGTCGTGGCGATCGCCTCGGGCGGCTGCAACGTCCTTTCCTACCTGACCGCCGATCCCGCTCGAATCACGGCCCTCGATCTCAGCATGGCGCATGTCGCCCTGAACCGGTTGAAGCTGGCGGCGGCGATCCGGCTGCCGTCATGGGAGGCGTTCTACCGCTTCTTCGGAGCGGCCGATGCCGAAGCGAACCTCCGCGCCTATGACCGGCTGATCGCACCGCATCTCGATTCGCAAAGCCGCACCTATTGGGAAGGCCGCAGCCTTCAGCAGTTGGGTCGCCGCCGTATTTCGATCTTTGCCCGCAATGCCTATCGCCACGGCGTGCTGGGCCGTTTCATTGGCATCGCGCATGTCGCTGCACGCGCCTATGGCGTCGATCTGCGTCAGCTCCTGAGTGCACGGTCGCTCGAAGAGCAGCGCCGTTTCTTCGAGACCATGCTGGCGCCGCTGTTCGACAAGCCCGTCGTGCGCTGGGCCACGGCCAACCGGCTGTCGCTCTATGGCCTCGGCATTCCGCCGGCGCAGTACGAGGCGCTGGCCGGCGGTCGCGACATGGGGGCCGTGCTGCGCGATCGCGTCGAGCGTCTGGCCTGTGGCTTCAGCCTGCACGAGAACTACTTCGCCTGGCAGGCGTTTGGCCGTTCCTATGCGGACGATGCCAGCGGTCCGTTGCCGCCCTATCTGCGGCAGGATCAGTTCGATGTGGTGCGCCGACGCGCCGACCGGGTCGAAGTCATGAACAGGTCGGTGACCGAGTATCTCGCTTCCTGTCCGGCCGAATCGCGCGATCGCTATGTCCTGCTCGATGCTCAGGACTGGATGACCGACGCTCAGCTCAATGCGCTCTGGACCGAGATCACGCGCACCGCGCGGCCGGGCGCGCGCGTCGTCTTCCGCACCGCCGCCGAACCCTCGCTGTTGCCGGGCCGGGTCGAACCGGCGCTACTGGCACGTTGGCGCTACGAGGAGGAGGCATCGCTCGCCTTCACGCAACGTGACCGGTCCGCAATCTATGGCGGCTTCCATCTCTATGTCTTCGAAGGCTGACGTGAGCGACACCACGGCGTCGCCGGGCCGGTCCGCGGAGTTGATGGATCGCATCTACTGCCGCCAGCGCCATGTCTACGATCTCAGCCGCAAGTACTACCTGCTCGGTCGGGATCGCATGATCGACCGGCTCGCACCACCGCCAGGAGAGCGAGTCTTGGAAATCGGCTGCGGCACCGCGCGCAACCTGATTGCCGTCGCGCGTCGCTATCCCGAAGCAGCCTTGTTCGGCATCGATATCTCCACCGAGATGCTGCTGACGGCCCGGCAGATCGTCGAGCGGGAAGGGCTCGCGTCGCGCATCCGACTGGCCCATGCCGACGCCACGCGGTTCGACCCGGCCATCCTGTTCGGCGTGCCGTCCTTCTCGCGGATCTTCATCTCCTACAGCCTGTCGATGATTCCGGCCTGGGAGAGCGTGCTGGCCCAGGCGCTGACCTGGGTGCGGCCCGGCGGCGAACTGCACATCGTCGACTTCGGCGGGCAAGAACGTCTGCCACCCTGGTTCCGCCTCGGCTTGCGGCGCTGGCTCACTCTGTTCCATGTCTCGCCTCGGGACGGGCTGGAAGCTTCGCTGGCCCGATTGGTCGAGGGCCGGGCGGCAGCCGTCAGCCGTTTCGAGCGTCCCTATCGCGGATACGCCCAGTACGCCGTCTGTCAGCGCAGCGATCCCCGAATCTAGGCGAGGTCCTGGATTCGGGCGATGGAGCCGGCCGGATTTTGCGCGCACAATGGGCGGTCAGCGGTTGCGGGCTCAAGATGAGCTACGCCCGATGGCATAGTGCCTTTCCAAATCAATCCAATCTTGTGGGAGTACTGCACGCGTCTAGAGGAGACAGACAATGCCGACCTGGACACCAGACCCGAGTTTCTATCCCTCGCCCCGAATGGCGATGAAGGCCAAGCCGGAAACGCTGGCCTATGTCGCGGCCTTCGATCCAGACCGGAAGATCCCGGACTCGATCGCCGTCGTGGACGTCGACCCCAGCTCCGCAAGTTACTCGACCATCGTCGGCAACACGTCGATGCCCAATGTCGGTGACGAGTTACATCATTTCGGATGGAACGCCTGCTCGTCGAGCCTGTGTCCCAACGCGCCACATCCGCACATGGAGCGGCGCTATCTGATCGTGCCGGGCCTGCGCTCCTCGCGCATTCACATCCTCGACACCAAGTCCAATCCGCGCCAACCCGCAATCGTCAAGGTGATCGAACCCGAGGAGGTCGCCGACAAAGCGGGCTACACGCGACCGCACACCGTCCATTGCGGGCCCGAGGGTATCTACGTCGCGGCCCTCGGCAATCGCGAAGGCAAGGGACCTGGCGGCATCTTCCTGATGGATCACGAGAGCTTCGACGTCCGAGGCCAGTGGGAGATGGATCGTGGACCGCAGCACTTTGCCTACGATGCCTGGTGGCATCTCGGACACGACACGATGGTAACCAGCGAATGGGGTACGCCGGATACTTTCGAGAACGGTCTTATCCCCGAAGTGTTGCTGGGCGCCAAGTACGGGCGTCGGCTGCATTTCTGGGACCTGCACAAGCGCAAGCACGTGCAAACCATCGATTTCGGCGACAAGTACCAGCTCGTCTTCGAGCTGCGGCCGGCACACGATCCGACCAAGGCCTATGGGTTCGTCAACTGTGTCATCAGCCTGGAGAACCTCTCGTCGTCGATCTGGACCTGGTATCGCGACGGCGACAAGTGGGCCGTCAGGAAGGTGATCGAGATCCCGGCCGAGCCCGCGAGCGAGGATGACTTGCCACCCATGCTCAAGGGCTTCAAGGCCTGTCCCCCGCTGGTCACCGATATCGACCTCTCCATGGACGACAAGTTCCTCTACGTCGCCTGCTGGGGCACAGGTGATCTCCAGCAATACGACGTCTCCGATCCGTTCAATCCCAAGCTGACGGGCAAAGTGCGTATCGGCGGCATCGTTTCCAGGGCGGCGCATCCGGCGGGCAACGGGCCGCTCAGCGGCGGCCCGCAGATGGTCGAGATCAGCCGCGACGGCCGGCGCGTCTACTTCACCAACTCGCTGTACGGCGCAATCGACCCGCAGTTCTATCCGGACGGAATCGAGGGTTGGATGGTGAAGCTCGATGCCTCGCCGTCCGGCGGCATCGCCTTCGATCCCAAGTTCATCGTGAAGTGGCCGAAGTCGCATCGGCCGCATCAGGTGCGGCTCGAAGGTGGCGACTGCTCGTCGGACTCGTACTGCTATCCCTGACGAGACGTGGCAGTGACGAGTGAAGCCTGGCCCTGGATCGTCATCGCGGGGCTGGGCGCCTTCCATGGCCTCAATCCGGGCATGGGCTGGCTGTTTGCGGTTGCGCTAGGGCAGCATCGCCACGATCGCCGCATCGTCTGGCTGTCCTTGCTGCCGATTGCAGCAGGACATGCTCTTTCCATTGCTGCGACCGCCGGCCTGCTCGTCCTGGCCGGCGTGCTGGTCGATGTTCAGAGCGTGAGCGTCGCGGGCGGGCTGTTCCTCATCGGCTGGGGGTTGCTCCACTGGTTTTACGGGGCACGTCATCGTGTCCGGGTCGGCATGCGCACGGGTCTGGCCGGCCTCGGTCTCTGGTCATTTCTGATGGCCTCGGCCCACGGCGCCGGCCTGATGTTGTGGCCCGTCCTGATGCCGCTCTGCTTTCCCGGTGGCGCGGCAGCGGACGCAGCCTCGCCCATAGTTCCAGCTCTTCTGGGCGTCGGCTTGCACACCATCGCGATGCTCGGAGTCACGGCCGCAATGGCCGTGTCGGTCTATGAATGGGTCGGGTTGGCCATGCTGCGGCACGCGTGGATCAATCTCGACCTCGTATGGACCGTAGCGCTCGTCCTGGCAGGCATGGTGCTCCTGGTGGCGTAACGGCATGGCGGCCCCGTCGACGCATGGCCCCTCCGTTGGCCAGGCATGGCAGGGGCCATTGGCAAGCCCCTGCGAGCGGTGCTAACCCGGCGCATGCGATTGAGTTGGGAGTACCCAAGATGACCGAAGCCTTCATTTGTGATGCGATCCGCACCCCCGTCGGCCGTTATAACGGTGGCCTGGGCGCCATGCGAGTGGACGATCTCGCCGCCCATCCGATCAAGGCGCTGATGCAGCGCAACGCCAATGTCGATTGGGGCTCGGTCGATGATGTTATCTACGGTTGTGTGAACCAGGCGGGCGAAGACAACCGTAATGTCGCACGCATGGCTGGTCTGCTCGCCGGCCTGCCGGTCGAAGTGGCCGGCGCCACGGTGAACCGGCTCTGCGGATCGGGGCTGGAAGCGGCCGGACATGCCGCACGTGCCGTGAAGCTCGGCGAGGCCGACATGATGATCGCCGGCGGCGTCGAGGGCATGACCCGCTCGCCTTATGTCATGGGCAAGCCCGAAGGCGCCTTCGATCGCTCCATGAAGCTCGAGGACACGGTGCTGGGCTGGCGCTTCGTCAACCCGCGCATGAAGGCGGCCTATGGCGTCGATCCGATGGGGCAGACCGCCGAGAACGTCGCGACAGAACATCAGATCAGCCGTACCGATCAGGACGCCTTTGCCTATCGCAGCCAGCGTCGCTGCAAGGCCGCGCAGGATCGTGGCTTCTTCGACAAGGAAATCGTTTCGGTCACCGTCAAGAAGGGCAAAACCGAGATTGTCGTCGGCAAGGACGAGCATCCGCGCGGTGACACGACGATGGAAACGCTCTCCAAGCTGGCGGCGGCTTTCCGCGACGGCGGCTCGGTGACGGCCGGCAATTCCTCGGGCCTGAACGATGGCGCCTGCGCCATGATCATTGCCTCGGAGGCTGCAGCAAGGGCCAACGGCCTCACACCCCGCGCCCGTATCCTGGGCACGGTATCGGCCGGCGTGCCGCCGCGCGTCATGGGCATCGGTCCGGTGCCGGCGACGCAGAAGCTGCTGGCCAAGCTCGGCATGACCATCGGCGATTTCGACACGATCGAACTCAATGAAGCCTTCGCTGCCCAGGCGCTCGCCGTCCTTCGCCAGCTTGGCCTCAGCGACGATGCCGAGAACGTCAATCCCAACGGTGGCGCCATCGCGCTCGGCCATCCGCTCGGTGCGTCGGGCGGCCGGTTGATGATCACGGCTCTCAATCAGCTCGAAGCGACCGGTGGCAAGCGCGCGCTCGCCACCATGTGCATCGGCGTCGGTCAGGGCATCGCACTGGCGCTGGAACGGGTCTGATGCGCCGCCTGTTGCCGCGAGTGCTGATTGGCCATCGCTTTGGGCCTTTCGGCACTATCGGCGCAGGTCGAGCTCGTCAGGCAGTGAGGTTCAAGTTAATACCGCCCTGGCGCATCTCGGTGAGCTTGCGCTTGCGGCTGCCATCCAGGTCGATGGCGGCGGTGGCTTCTAGAACCACGGCGACATCGAAGCCGGCTTGCCGGGCATCGATGGCCGACCAGGCGACGCAATAGTCGAGCGCCAGGCCGCAGAAGATCAGCCGCGAGAACCCGCGCGCCTTCAGGTAGCCATCGAGGCCGGTGCGCGTCATGCGGTCGTTCTCGCGGAACGCCGAGTAGGAATCGATGCCGCTGTGGTAGCCCTTGCGCACGATCATCTGCGCCTTGGTCACTTCGAGATCGGGATGGAAAGCGGCTCCCGGCGTGCCTTGCACACAGTGATCCGGCCACAAGGTTTGCGGACCGTAGGAGAAATTTATGGTCGAGAAGGGCTCTGCCCCGGCCCAGGAACTGGCGAACGAAGCGTGGCCCGCCGGATGCCAGTCCTGCGTCAGCACGATGTGGTCGTAGCGGCCAATCAGGCGGTTGACCAATGGCACGATGGCATTGGCGCCGGGCACTGCCAGCGCACCGCCTTCGCAGAAGTCGTTCTGCACATCGACCACGATCAACGCCTCGTTGGGCATCCGTTACGCTCCGCTACAATGGGGGGATGTCGCCAAGGCTTTGATCGCTTTCGAATGCGGCGATCCAGGAGCCCAGTGAGTTGCTTTCGATGGCGCTGCGCAAGCCGCGCATGACGTCCTGATAGTAATGCAGGTTGTGCCAGGTGAGGAGCATCGCCCCCAGGATTTCCTCGGAGCGGATGAGGTGATGCAGATAGGCACGGCTGTGATGCTTGCAGGCCGGGCAGGCGCAGTGCTCGTCGATCGGCCGTGGATCGTCACGATGGCGCGCGTTGCGCATATTGAGTTCACCGCGGCGCGTGAAGGCCTGAGCTGTGCGGCCCGAGCGCGTCGGCATCACGCAATCGAACATGTCGATGCCACGCTTCACTGCGCCGACGATGTCTGCAGGCCGCCCGACGCCCATCAGGTAGCGCGGCCGCTCGGCCGGCAGCAGCGGTAGCGTCTGGTCGAGGACACGGAACATCGTCTCCTGGCCCTCGCCAACGGCCAGCCCGCCGATGGCGTAGCCATCGAAGCCGATTGAGGTAAGCGCCTTGGTGCTTTCCTCGCGCAGCGCAGGGAAGACACTGCCCTGGACGATGCCGAACAGGCCGTAGCCCGGCCGCTCGGTGAAGGCTTGCTTGCCGCGCTCGGCCCATTTCATCGAAAGTCGCATGGAGAAGGCCGCTTCCGGCTCTTCGACCGGCCAGCTCGTGCACTCGTCGAACGACATGGTGATGTCGGCATCGAGCAGGCGTTGGATTTCGATCGAGCGCTCGGGCGTGAGTCTATGTTGCGTGCCGTCGATGGGAGAGCGAAAGGTGACGCCGTCCGGATCGAGTTTGCGCAGCTCCTTGAGCGACATGACCTGGAAACCGCCTGAGTCGGTCAGAATCGGACCCGGCCAGTTCATGAACTTGTGTAGGCCGCCCAACGACGCAACCCGCTCGGCGCCCGGCCGCAGCATCAGGTGAAAGGTGTTGCC
>CALROF020000037.1:0-37060 GCA_943369775.1 Reyranella massiliensis 521 | reverse complement strand
CGTTCAGCTCCCAGAGGTCGATGTCGTCCATCTTGAGGCCGAACCGCTTCAGGAGCTTCGGCACGGCATAGACCGGACCGATGCCCATCTCGTCGGGCTCGCAGCCGGCCACGACCAGGCCCTTGTAGATGCCGAGCGGCGTCAGGCCGCGCTTGGCGGCTTCGGCGTCGCTCATGACGACCGCAGCCGAGGCGCCGTCGGAGAGCTGGCTGGCGTTACCGGCGGTGATCCACTTGTCGGGACCCATGACCGGCTGCAGCTTGGCCAAGCCCTCGATGGTCGTCTCGGGACGATTACCTTCGTCCTTGGTGAGCTTGGTCTTCTTCTTCGAGGTCTCGTTGGTGTTCTTGTCCGTGACGAGCATCTCGGTTTCCATCGCCACGATCTCGTCGTCGAACTTGCCGGCCTGCTGTGCCGCTGCGGTACGGAGCTGGCTCTGCAGCGAGTACTGGTCCTGAGCTTCGCGGCTGATGTTGTAGCGGCCGGCCACCGTGTCGGCCGTCTGGATCATCGAGTGATAGATGCCCGGCACATGCTCCTTGACCCAGGGATTGACCAGGCGGTTCTTGTTGCCGCCCGGCGGGCCCTGGACCAGCGAGATCGACTCGAGGCCGCCGCCGATGACGACGGTGGCCTTGTCGACCAGCACGCGCTGCGCGGCCATCGAAATGGTCTGCAGGCCCGAGGAGCAGAAGCGGTTCACCGTGACGCCCGAGACACTGACCGGGGCGCCGGCGCGGATCGCCGCGACGCGCGCCACGTTCGAGCCGGTCGTGCCTTCCGGCGCGCCGCAGCCCATGATCACGTCTTCGATTTCGGCCAGGTCGACCTTGGCGCGCTCGGCGGCGTGCTTGATCACATGCGCACCCATGTCGGCGCCATGGGTGTCGTTGAAGATGCCCCGGAATGCCTTGCCGATCGGCGTGCGGGCAGTCGAGACGATAACGGCATCAGCCATTTTATTTTCCTCCGGTTCGAATTGATCAGACGGTAGAGAACTTCTTGCCTTCCTGCACCAGCTTCTTGAGAAGCGGGGCGGGCTCCCAGAACGGGTCGCCGGAGGCGTCACGGTACCTAAGCAGAGCATCGTGAATGGTCTTGAGGCCCACGACATTGTCGGCCCACCACATCGGCCCGCCACGATAGACCGGCCAGCCGTAGCCGTTGACCCAGATCACGTCGATGTCGAGTGCGCGCTGGGCCATGCCTTCTTCCAGGATCTTGGCGCCCTCGTTCACCATCGGAAAGAGAGCACGCTCCATGATCTCCTGATCGGAGATGGCGCGGCGGGTGATGCCGAGCTTCTTCGAAGTCTCCTCGATGATCTTCTCGACTTCGGGATCGGGGATCGGCGTGCGGTCCGGCAGGTTGTACTTGTAGTACCCCGCGCCGGTCTTCTGGCCGAAGCGGCCGAGTTCGCAGATCGCGTCGGCGACGTAGCCGGTGTAGCGCACGTTGCGCTTTTCCTTCTCCTTCTTACCCTGGCGGATGCGCCAACCCACGTCGTTGCCGGCGAGGTCGCTCATCGCGAAGGGGCCCATCGGGAAGCCGAAATCGTAGACCACCTTGTCGATCTGCTGGGGAAGGGCGCCTTCCTCCATCATGTAGGCCGACTGCACACCACGCATGCGCAGCATGCGGTTGCCGACGAAACCTTCGCAGACGCCGACCAGAACGGGGATCTTGCCGATCTTCTTGGAGAAGGACATGACCGTGGCGATGACGTCCTTTTCGGTCGCCTTGCCGCGCACGTTCTCCAGGAGCTTCATGACGTTGGCCGGCGAGAAGAAATGCATGCCGATCACATCGCCAGGCCGCTGCGTGTAGTTGGCGATCTGGTTGACGTCGAGGCCGGAGGTGTTCGTGGCCAGGATGGCGCCGGGCTTGGTGACCTCGTCGAGTTTCTTGAAGACGGTTTCCTTGACCTCCATGGTCTCGAACACCGCCTCGATCACGAGGTCGACGTCCTTGAGGTCGTTGTAGTCGAGGGTTGGCGTGATCAGCGCCATGCGCTTCTCGACGTCTTCGGCCTTCATGCCGCCGCGCTTGGCGGTGTTCTCGTAGTTGGTGCGGATGGTCTTCAGGCCACGGTCGAGTGCCTCCTGAGAGGTCTCGAGCAGGGTGACGGGCACGCCGGCATTGGCGAAGTTCATGGCGATGCCGCCGCCCATCGTGCCGGCACCGATGATGCCGCCGGTCTTGATCGCGCGCTGCGGCGTGTCGGAGGGCACGTCGAGCACCTTGGCCGCCTCGCGCTCGGCGAAGAAGTAGTAGCGCTGTGCGGCCGACTCCGACGAGGTCAGCAGTTCGACGAACAGCTCACGCTCGCGCTTCATGCCCTCGTCGAACGGCAGTTCGACGGCAGCCTGCACGCACTTGATGATGTTCCACGGCGCCTTGAAGCCGCGGGCACGGCGGGCGATCGCCTTCTCGGTCTCGGCGAAGAGGTCGGGCGATTCCAGCGTCACGCTGAGGTCGCGCACCCGGCGCCGCGGCGCATTTTGGGCCACCAGCATCTGGGTATGGGCAACGGCGCCCTTCAGCAGGTCGTCACCCTCGACCAGGGCATCGACGATGCCCTTGTTCTTGGCCTCGGGGGCGGGGATGTGCCGGCCGGAGAGGATCGCATCGAGCGCATACTTGGCGCCGGCGAGGCGCGGCAGGCGCTGCGTGCCGCCAGCGCCCGGCAGCAGGCCGAGATGGACTTCCGGCAGGCCGAGCCGCGTGCTGGGCAGGGCAACGCGATAGTGGGCGCCGAGCGCGGTCTCGAGGCCGCCACCCAGCGGCGTGCCGTGCAGCGCGGCCACGATCAGCTTGGGCGAGTTTTCCATCGTGGCAATAACGTCGTTCAGGTTGGCGCCCTTGGGGGGCTTGCCGAACTCGCGGATGTCGGCGCCGGCAATGAAGGTGCGGCCGCCACCAATCAGCACGATGGCGTCGACATTGGGATCCTGCGCGAAGGCGTCGATGCCTTCCTTGATGCCGTCACGGACGGCGGCCGCCAGCGCGTTTACCGGCGGATTATTGATCGTGAGGATACCGATGCGCCCCTCTATGGAGCGGATGACAGCGTCGGACATGGACGTTCTTCCCTGGTAAGTGCCGGTTTCGGGGCATGGTCTTAGCAATCCCTGCGCGCGCCGCCCAGCGACTACGCGTTTCGCTTTGCGGAGAAAGGTGCATTTACACAGCCTAGCGGCCACGAAATGCGGTCGCTATGCATCGCCGCGAAAAAAATACTCTGGAGGACATGAGGCAATGCCGAACTTGATCACGACCCGCCGCGGCCTGCTGCGCACTGGCGCAGCCGCCGGCCTGACGCTTTCGGCGCCGTCCATCGTCCGTGCCCAGGGCACCTGGCCCACCAAGCCGATCACCATCGTGGTGAATTTTCCCGCGGGCGGCCTCACTGACGGCATCGCGCGCGCCTTCGGCCAACATGTGAGCCAGGCAACCGGCCAGCAGGTCCTGATCGACAACAAGCCGGGCGCCAGCGGCAATATCGGTGCGTCGATGGTCGCCCGTGCGCCGGCCGACGGCCACACATTCCTGCACTCGGTTTCGAGCACGCTGATTCAGAACCGCGTCCTCTTCAAGACACTGGGCTTCGATCCGGACAAGGATTTCACGATTGTCTCGGGAACTCCTTCGGGCGTTCTGCCGGTGGTGGTGCACAAGTCGGTGCCGGTGACGAACCTCAAGGACTTCATCGGCTACGCCCGCACCAACAAGGTGAACTTCGGCTCGTGGGCGCTGGGATCGTCGGCGCACATCTTCGCCCAGGCGCTGAACGAGAAGTACGGCCTCAAGATGGAGATCGTGACCTACAAGGGCGAAGCGCCGATGTGGCAGGACATGGGCGCTGGTTCGCTGCAGGCCGCGATGGGCAGCCCGCAGGCGATGAACGCGCTGCTGGTGAAGGGCGACATCCGCGGCATCGTCGCCCCCTCCAAGGTGCGCGCCTCTCAACTGCCCGACGTGCCGACCTCGCGCGAGCAGGGCTTCGACGACGACTCCTTTACCTTCTGGGGCTGGCTGGCACTCGCGGCACCAGCCGCGACACCCAAGGAGATCGTGAAGAAGATGTCCGACCTCTGGGTCGCCGGCGCGGAGTCCGAACCCGGCCGCAAGATGATGCAGGGGTTCGGCCTCGTCGAAAAGCCGTTGAACCATGAAGAAGTCATGGTCGACTACGAGAAGCAGAAGGGCATTCTGATCCCGCGCGTGCAGGCGCTGGGCCTCAAGCCCGAGTAGCCACGCGCTTCACGTTTTCGGAGAGCCAGCGCGCGAGGCCGGTCATCCGGGCGTCCTCGTGCTGCTGGCCCATGACCTGGACGCCGACGGGCATGCCGTCGACGCTCATCAGAGGCACCGTCACGACCGGCGCGAAGAGCATCGAGCTCGGCGCGTTGAAGACGAAGTCGCCGGTCGGCCGCGGTGCCAGCGGCTGGCCCGGTACATCGCCCGACCAGAGCGGCGCCGGTCCGGGGCAGGCAAGCGTAATTGCAGCGTCGGCCAGCGACGCCATCAGGGCATGGGTCTGCTGCGCGGTCTGGCGGGCAAGCAAAGCAGCGCGATAGTCGTCCGGCGTCATCGCCTCGGCCTTGGCGAGGGTAGCTTTGGCGCGCTCGCTGACGCCCGCCGGATTGTTGTCGACGATGCCGCGCTGGCCCCAGCGATTCTCCCAGCTCGTGACGCCATTGCACACGGAGCGGCCATTGGCGATCGACCGCTCCAACGCCTCGACCAGCGGATGGTCCTTGCGTCGGATCAGGGTCACCCCCGAATCGTGGAGCTGCTTCAGAACGGCCTCGAAGCCTGCCTTCGTCGCCGCATCGACGTCGGGCCATCCCTCGGTTTCGAGCACGATCAGCCGATTGGGCTTCGCCGAAGCTGGCAAGGTCGACGGGCCCATCAGGCCGACATCTCCACGATCACCGCCGGCGCGCTGCGCGATTTCGATGGCGACCTGCCACATGTCCTCGATGCTGCCGGCATGAGGGCCATGCGTACTCTGGCTGGTTGCCTGGCGTTCGCCACGATTGATGCCGCCCTGCGTCGGCTTCAGTGCGAAGTTCCCGCAATAGGCCGCGGGCCGAATGATCGAGCCACCGACCTGGGTGCCGATGGCAGCCGGAACCATGTTGGCGCCGACGGCAGCAGCCGAACCTGAGGAAGAGCCACCGGGCGTGCGAGCGGGATCGAACGGATTGGTGCTGGCGCCGGGGTGCGAACCGCCAAGCTCCGCCGTCACCGCCTTGGCGAGGATCACTGCACCCGCCTGGCGCAACGCCCAGACCGCCGCGTTATCGCGCTTCGGAAAATTTCCTTTGAAAGCGGCGCAACCCATCTCGGTCGGCATGTCTTTGGTTTCGAGCAGATCCTTGATGGCAAGCGGCATGCCATCGATCGACGACAGCGGCTTGCCCTGCTTCCAGCGGGCAGTGCTGGCGTCGGCAGCCGTACGGGCGCCTGACTCGTTGATGGCTGTGAATGCCTTCACCACGGGCTCGCGTGCCGCGATGGTTTCCAGGCATCGTTCGAGATAGGCGCGCGGCGTGTCGCTGCCGTCGCTGAAGCGCGGCGTCGCGTCGTGAAAGGTGAGGGGCTTGTAATCCTGATACGCGGTCATTGTCTCTTCGTCCTCGGTCGGTAAGGTCAGGGCGACCTTACCTCTATCTCGGGCCTTTGTTCGCGTTAAACTCCGATCGTTGGAAAGGCGGCTTCATGACGACCAAGCGACCCCGCATCGAAGGATTCGCGATCGTATCCCGTGAAGGCATGATTGCCGGCTCGGATGCCTCCTTTCCGGAGGGCCTGAAGATTCCTGGCGATCAGAAATTTTACCAGGACTCGCTTGATCAGGTCTCCGCCGTGGCGAACGGCCGGCATTCGGCCGAAGGCGGCCCTAAGGAAGCGGCGCGCAAACGTATCGTGCTGACGCGGCGGGTCGAGCGCATCGTACCCGATCCGCGGAACGCCAACGCGGTGCTGTGGAATCCGGCGACGGCGCCCTTCGAAGAGGCATGGATGAAGCTGGGCGCACCCGACGGAACTCTCGCCGTAGTGGGTGGAACCGACGTGTTCGGTCTGTTCCTGAACATTGGCTACGACGTGTTCTATCTTACCCGCGCACAGGCAAGCGTGCCCCGTGGTCGACCGGTTTTTCCGGGTGTGGGCCATGGTGTCACACCGGAAGAGGTGTTGCAGAAGCACGGCATGGTGATGCGCAGCAGCCGCGTGATCGACGAAGCGACCGAGACTCGGGTCGAAGAGTGGGTCGCCAAGAGCTAGAAGTCGACGACCATGCCGTCGTGAGCCGCTTCGAGGGCGATCTCGCCCTGGCGGCTGAGAAGTTCGGCGCTCATGTGGGTGACGATGGTGCGCTTCGCGCCAATCTCCGGCAGGTGGCGGCTGAGCGTCGTGTAGTCGATATGGTACTTCATCGCCTTGTCGAAGAAGTAGGCTTCGCAGATGAAGAGATCGGCGTTACGGCCAGCCGGGATGAGTTCTTCGACCCACTCGGTGTCGCCTGAGTAGGTGAGCACCTTGCCCTCGGTCTCGATCCTGAGAGCGTAAGAGGGTGCGCCGCTATAGTGCTTCATCAGGTAAGGCGTGACGGCGAGCCCGTTGAGTTCGACCCTTTCGTGCAGGTCGAGTTCGCGAATCTCCAAGGCAAATTTCCGCTCGACCTTGGTGGAACCCGCGAACATCGCTTCCATGACGATCATCAGCCGTTCCTGGAAGCCCGGCGGGCCTGCCAGGACGAGCGGTGTAGTGCGGCGGCTCACGAGCTGGGCGTCGAGCAAGAAGAAGGGCAGGCCGCCGAAATGGTCGCCATGCAGATGGCTCACCAGCACGGTCGAGATGCCGTTGGGATCGACACCCCATTTGCGGATCGCCACCATGGACGACGCACCGCAATCGACCAATACGTTGCCTTGCTGAGCGCGTTCGAGGTGGAAGCAGGTGTTGAACCGTCCGCCGCTGCCGAAGGCATCGCCGGAACCCAGAAACTGGAGACGCATAAACTACCGACTATATTCGTTCTCAAGGGGCCTGCTCGAGGCTCGACACTTCGTTGGTGAGCGTCGTGCGCCGCATGTCGCGGACTTCCTTGGAGTTGAAGCGGCGCGCGCGATGCATGGTGACGCGATTGTCCCATATCACCAGGTCGAACGGCCGCCAGACATGCGCATAGACGAACTTCCGCTGTGTCGCGTGCTCATTGAGGTCACGCAGAAATGCGCGCGCCTCTGGCACAGGCCAGCCTTCGATTTCACCGGCATGGCTCGCGAGATAAAGCGAGAGGCGTCCTGTGTTCGGGTGACGTCGCACGAGGCGCTGGCGCACGGGAGCCCATTTCAGCCGCTCGGCCTCGGTGAAGTCCTCGAAGCCCAGCATGCCGCGCGAATAGATCTGGCTGTGTCGGCAGATGAGATCGCGCACCTCACGCTTCGCCTCTTCATCCAGCGCATCGTAGGCCGCCCGCATGTCGGCGAACTCCGTATTGCCGCCGGCCGCCGGAATCGTGCGGGCCGAGAGGAGGGAATATTTGGCCGGCACGTCCTTGAAGGAGCTGTCGGAGTGCCAGAGGAGGTTGCCCAGGCTGAACAGCCGGCGGCGATCGTCGCGCGCCAACACGTTGCCATGCACATCAAGGTTGGAGATGTCGTTGAGGTCCATGCTCATGCGCCGCTGCTCCGGCGGCATGATGTCTCCGGTGGCCTGTTCGAGCGGCCCGAGCTGGCGGCTGAAGGTGAGCTGGCTTTCGTCGTCGACCCGCTGGTCGTGGAACACCAGCACGCCGAACTGGTCCATGCCGGCATGGATGGCCACCACCTCTTCATTCGAGAGAGGGCGGGTGAGGTCGATGCCCGACACCTCGCCGGCGAAGAAGGCGCGGTTCACAGGATCGATGGGGCGGATGTCGATCGTCATGATGGGGCGAGCCTAGCGCGAGTCCGGCGGGACCGCGAGTGATCCCGGCCGGGTCTTGGGCAGAGCGGACCACTCTGCAAACAGACGGCCATTGTCCTGGTCGAAATGCTCGTCCAGCACGCGGGAGGCCGCGATCCGTTCGACGCGGAAATTGCGGTAATCGCCGCGCAGTTCGCACCAGGCGCCCACCAGGGTGACGTCGACATAGTAGGCCATGGCGATTGGCCAGATCGTGCGGTTGGTACGCCGACCCCCTTCATCGGCGTAGGCGATGTAGAGCTTGCGGCTGTCGCGGATGGCGGCGCGGATCTCGGCGAGGTCGACGCCTTGGGCTTCGGCGGCCATGCCCGGCGAGATGTAGACCGGCGGGGCAACGACGTGGCTGCGCAGGCGCTCCGGCAGTACGACCGAGACTTTGGCCAGGACGGCTTCCGCCGCTTCCTGCAGCTTGGGATCGCGCAGGCGGTGGACCAGCCGGGCGCCGACCGCGATGGCCTCGACCTCGTCGATAGTGAACATCAGCGGCGGCAGGTCGAAACCCTTGCGCAGCACATAGCCGATGCCAGGAGCCCCTTCGATCGGCACGCGCCGGGCCTGCAAGGTGGCTATGTCGCGATAGACGGTACGCGGCGTGACTTCGAGATTGGCCGCCAGCTCGGCCGCTGTCACCGGCCGGCTGGCCGTGCGCAGACGCTGGATGATGTCGAACAATCGGTCGGAGCGCCGCATTTTCCTCCGTTTCTTCAAGAGCTTATCACTACTGACACAACGTTGTCAGGAGGGAGTCAGTAAGTGTCCTTGGCATCCACCTAGGAGAAAGCCGCCATGACCACTCCCGCCGCCAGGATCGAAATCTCGTCGCCCCCTGTGCCCGCGCTAGCGAAGTTTGCCGCGCGCAACAGCGTCCCTGTCTCGCCTGTCGTACGCGCCGGAGACTGGGTCTATGTCTCGGGCCTACCGCCGGTGAATCCGGAGACGGGTGCCTATGACATCCTGCCGATCGACCAGCAGACCCGCCGCGTTCTCGAACATCTGAAAGCCTGTCTCGAAGCGGCAGGCTCCGCGCTCGACCGCGTCGTCAAATGCACAGTTTACTGCTCGAACCCGGCCTATTTCGCGACCGTCAACGCGATCTACGCGGAGTACTTCACCGATCACAAACCGGCGCGCGTGTTCCTCTGCACGGCGGGATGGTTCGGCCCCTTCGACATCGAGATCGACTGTGTCGCCCTCGCCAAATAGGGCAGCATGGCTCGGCACCCTGCTGTTGGCGGCGTCGGCCGTCGCCTACAGCAGCGCGGGCTTCTATACGCGGCTGATCGCGGTCGACGCCTGGACGATGCTGTTCTGGCGCGGCCTGTTCGCCGGCCTGTTCCTCGCGGGCATGGTGATGGTTCGCGAACGCGGCCGGGTCGTCTCGGCGGTTCGCGCCATTGGCCGCGACGGCCTGTTGATCGCACTTTGCTCGGCGCTCGCCACCGTGTGCTTCCTCAATGCGCTGAGACTCTCGACCGTGGCCGACGTGATGGTGATCGACGCCACCATCCCCTTCGTGACGGCAGGCTTCGCTTGGCTGATCCTCGGCGAACGCGAGGATCGCATTACCCTCCTGGCGACGATTGCGGCGCTGGTTGGCGTGGCCGTAATGGCGGGCCCAGCAATTGCTGGCGGTCGACTGCTGGGCGATCTGCTCACCTTCGGCATGGTCGTGCTGATGTCGATGGTGCTGGTGCTGATCCGGCGCAATCCGGGCGTCAGCATGATCCCGGCACTCAGCCTCTCGGCCTTCCTGTGCGCGCTGATCGTGTTGCCTTTCGCGCAGCCGCTTTCGGTGAGCCACGCGGACCTCGGCCTGCTCGCTCTGTTCGGAGGCAGCCAGTTCGGTCTGGGTCTGCTGCTGCTCGCGCTCGGCACGCCGCTGGTCTCGGCGACACGTGGGGCGCTGATCGGAACCCTACAGACGCCGCTGGCGCCGCTCTGGGTATGGCTCGCTTTCAGTGAGGCGCCGCCTGCCGCCACATTGCTCGGTGGAGCCATCGTCATGGCAGCCGTAGTTGCAGACGTCGCGCTGCCGCGTCGTCATTCCTCGAGACGAAGCGCTGTACCTGACTGATAGTTTCGGCCCATCCTTGCGGCATGCTCGATCCAAAGCCGTCACGCACCGTCAGCAAGGCAGAACTCTTTCTTGGCTTTCTCAAAATCGGCCTTCTGGGCTTTGGCGGTGTGGCACCCTGGGCGCGACACATCATTGTCGAGGAGCGACGTTGGCTCACCGACAAGGAATTCGCCGAGGTGCTGGGCGTCGGGCAGGTGCTGCCCGGCCCCAATATCATGAACGCCTCCGTCATCATCGGCGACCGGTTCCAAGGCTGGATCGGCGTCCTGCTGTGCCTCCTGGGGCAGATGGCGATACCGGTCGTGATCGTCGTCTCGCTCGCCATCGTCTATGACCACGTGTCGGGAATCCCCGAAGTGCGCGCCGGACTGATCGGGGCGGCTGCCTCCTCGGCCGGGCTCGTGCTGGGGACGGCCCTCAAGATGATCCGCAACATCCGGCCGACGCCTCGCGTGCTCGTGGTCGTCGCGGTCGGATTCGCGGCAATCGCGCTTCTGCGCTGGCCCTTGGTGCCGGTTGTCGTGGGTCTGGTGGCGCTGGCACTTGCCCTCGTCGTCGCGCCCTTGCTGCTGCGGAGGCGGTGATGACGGGCGTGCTGGCCGAGCTGGCGCGAACCTTCGCGCTCATGTCGTTGGTGTCGATCGGCGGCATCAATGCTTTGCTACCGGAAATCCATCGGCAGGTGGTCGACAGCCACGGCTGGATGACCGACGCGGCCTTTTCCAATGCCTTCGCGATCGCCAATGCATCGCCCGGCCCGAATGTTATCCTGATCAGCCTCATCGGGTGGCAGGTGGCGGGGTGGCCGGGGCTCATGGTCGCCACGCTTGCGATCATGATCCCGTCCTGCACGCTCGCTTTCGTGGTGAGCCGCGGGATCACGCGCTTCTCGCGCAGCCCCATCGTGGCGCTCCTGCGGGATGCGCTGGTGCCCGTCGCGCTGGGGCTGATGCTGGCATCGGGTGTTTCCATGATGCGGACCGTCGACAAGGACGTGCTGACGGTCGCGATCAGCCTTGCGACGGCCGTCTTCGTGTACGTCACCAAACGCAACCCATTATGGGCGCTGTCGGTCGGCGCGCTTGTGAATATCGCCGCCCTGCACCTGCCTTGACGGGTGGGGGAAGAGAGGTTACATTTGAACAGTTGTTCAAATGTCCAAAGCCAAGAAAACCATCCTGTCGGACGACCATGCCGTAGCGCTGGCCGATCTGTTCCGTCTGCTGGGGGATCCGACGCGGCTGCGGATCGTTGTGTCCTGTCTGCGTACGCCGCTGGCGGTTTCCGACATCGCCGACCGGCTCGGCCTCTCGGTCTCGCTGGTTAGCCATCATCTGCGGCTGCTGAAGGGCGCGCGGCTGGTGAAGGCGGAGCGGCAGGGCAAGCAGGTCTACTACGAGGCGGACGATGCCCATGTCCGCCGCATGGTCGAAGATATGGTCAGCCACGTCGCCGAGCATTGAGGGGGAGCAGAAGATGAGCGCCCATTGCTGCAATCACGGTCACGAGCATGCCTCCGCCGCCGCGGCGTCGCCGGTCTATCGGCGTATCCTTTGGGTGGCCCTGGTGGTGAACCTCACTATGTTCGTGGTCGAAATCGGCGCCGGCCTCGCCGCCCAATCGGCGTCGCTGCTGGCCGATTCGCTCGATTTCCTGGGTGACGCCGGAAACTACGGGATCAGCCTCTTCGTGCTGGGTATGGCGCTGCATTGGCGCGCCCGCGCCTCGTTGGTGAAGGCTGCGAGCATGGCCGCCTTCGGCGTCTGGGTTGCCTTCACCACGATCAACCATGCCATGGCCGGCACGGTACCCGAAGCGCCGGTGATGGGCGTGGTGGGCGCGCTGGCGCTCGCCGCCAACTTCGGCGTGGCGCTGCTCCTCTATCGCTGGCGCGACGGCGATAGCAACATGCGGTCCGTCTGGATCTGCACACGCAACGACGCGATCGGAAATCTCGCGGTGCTGGCTGCCGCGCTGGGCGTGTTCGGTTCGGGCAGCGGCTGGCCGGACTATCTCGTCGCTGCGATCATGTCCGGCCTCGCTCTGGTCGGCGCCTTCCAGGTGACGCGCGCGGCCGTAGCCGAGCTGCGTCATGCCCGTGAAAGCGAGCCTCAGGCCGTCGGGAGCTTATAGCTCTCGAAATGCTTGCGTAGCGCCGTCTTCAGAATCTTGCCGGTGGCGCCATGCGGGATGGCGTCGATGAACTGCACATCGTCAGGCATCCACCACTTGGCGATCTTGCCGTCGAGGTACTTCAGGATATCGCCCTTGGTGACGTCCGCATCGGGGCGCCGCACCACGATCATCAGGGGCCGCTCGTCCCACTTGGGGTGAGCCACGCCGATCACCGCCGCCTCGGCCACGCCGGGGCAACCCATGGCGGCGTTCTCGAGGTCGATCGAGCTGATCCACTCGCCGCCCGACTTGATCACGTCCTTTGACCGATCGGTGATGACGACCGAGCCGTCGGTCTCGATCTTGCAGACGTCACCGGTATGGAACCAGTCATCTTCGACGAACTGGTTCTTGCCGTCGCCCTTCATGTAGCCCTTCACGATCCACGGGCCACGCACAACCATGTTGCCGGAGACGCTGCCATCCAGGGGCAGGTCGTCGCCGGCATCGTCGACGATCTTCATCTCGCAGCCGAACACGGGACGGCCCTGCTTGGCGGTGATGGCAAAGCGCTCGGCGTCCGGCAGGTCGCGTTCGCCCTTGTTGAAGCGCGTGAGCGTGCCGAGCGGGCTCATCTCCGTCATGCCCCAGCCCTGCGCCACTTCGACTTCGTGCTCCTTCCAGAAGCGCTCGATCATCGCGTAAGGCACGGCCGAGCCGCCGATCAGCGAACGCTTGACCGAGGACATCTTGAGCTTGTTCTGAGCGCAGTAGTCGAGCAGGGCGAGCCACACCGTCGGCACGCCGGCGCTGAGCGTCACCTGTTCCTTGTCGAGCAGTTCGTAGATGCTGGCGCCATCCAGCTTGAAGCCCGGGAACACCAGCTTGGTGCCGCAGAACGGCCCGGCATAGACGAGGCCCCAGGCGTTGGCGTGGAACATCGGCACCACCGGCAGGATGGTGGTGTCGGGATCGAGCGCCAGGACCGGGCCGGACGCCATCATCATCGAATGGATCATGGTCGAGCGGTGCGAGTAGAGCACGCCCTTGGGATTGCCCGTTGTGCCCGAGGTGTAGCAGAGCGACGAGGCAGTCTTCTCGTCGAACTCCGGCCACTTGAGCGTGCCCGGCTTGTCCGCGATCAGCTCCTCGTAGCAGAGCAGGTTGGGGATCTTGCTCGACGCCGGCATATGAGCACGGTCGGTCATGACCACGACATGCTTCACCGTCTTGAGCTGCTCCCACACGCCTTCCACGATTGGCACCAGGTTCAGGTCGACGAAGATCACTTTATCTTCGGCGTGGTTGGCAATGTAGGCCACATGCTCGGGTGCGAGGCGCGGGTTGAGTGTGTGGAGGACCGCGCCGATGCCGGAGATGCCGAAATAGAGCTCGAAATGGCGATAGGTGTTCCAGGCGATGGTGCCGACCCGGTCGCCCAGCTTGACGCCCAGTCCCTGCAGCGCCTCGGCTAGCTGCTTGGCGCGCTTCTGAGCGTCCTTGTAGCCGTAACGATGAATCGGTCCCTCGACCGTGCGAGTCACGATCTCGACGTCGGGATAGGCAGAAGCGGCGAAGTCGATGATCTGCGAAATCAGCAGCGGACGGTCTTGCATCAATCCCAGCATGGCGTTTCCTCTGTTACGCATGCCGCTCGATATGAAGGCTTCGAAGATTGATGAGCGGCTTTATATCTGGTTCTAGACCGAGTCCCTGGCCGCCGGGAAGCGACACAGTGCCCTCGCGGGCGGCCATCAGATCGCCCAGCAGGCCCTCGCGCAACGGATTGGGGTTGGCGTCGACCTCCAGAAGCCCAGGTCCGCGGACGGCGGCCAGCAGATGCAGGGAATGCATCAATCCGACAGCACCCCCCAGGAAGTGGGGGCAATAGGTCCGGCCGGCCGCCAGGGCGGCGCGAGCCACGGGCAGGCAGCCGGAATGGCCGCCCCATTTGGCAGCGTCGGGCTGGATAACCCCGAACAGGCCGCTGTCGATCACCTCCTGGAAGGGCCCCGCACTGCGCAAATTTTCACCACCGGCCAGTTGCGTCGGCGCGGCGGCTGCGACTTGCGTCCACTCGGTGAGGGGCCTGTCCGCCATCAGCGGCTCCTCGATCCACTGCAGCCCGAACTCGGCGAGTTTCGGCACCATGGCGCAGGCGGTGCGGAGGTCCCAGCCCTGGTTGACGTCGACCATCAGCCGTTCGCCAGATATCAACTCACGCGCAACCGGCCGCAACGTATCGAGATCGGTTTCGCTGCCGAATCCCACCTTGATCTTGAAGGCGCGATAGCCCGCCGCGCGCATGCGCCCGACGGTGTCGTAGGCGGAGCGTCCGGGATTGAGGCCCGAGGCGTAAATGGGGAGGGGTGAATCGTCCGTGCCGCCCAGCGCCCGCCACAGCGGAAGGCCGCGCTTGCGTGCGCGCAGATCGTGGATTGCGAGATCGAGGCCCGCCGCCGCGGCAGACAGGGCGCCTGCATCGCCGCTCTGCACACGCAACACATGCAGGGCGCGATCGATCTCGGCCCACAGGGCGACAGGATCGTCGAGCGATTTGCCCAGCGCCCGCGGTGCCACGATATCGGCGAACAACTGGGCGCGATGCTCGGCGGCTGCGTTGGGGAAGTTGCACCAGATTTCGCCCCAGCCGCGCGCGCCGTCGGAATCCTCGACGCGCACGAAGACGGCAACGCGTTCCGTCATCGTCCCGAAGGACGTGCGGACCGGCTCCTTGATGGGGGTGCGAAAGACATGGGCTTCGACGCGGGCAAGCGTGGCGGTACTCATTCGAGCTTGATGTCCTTTTCGACGATGATCTTGCCGTAACGGGTGCGGTCGGTGTCGATCAGCGCCTTGAACTGCGCAGGCGTGCTGCCCACCGGAAGGGCGCCCTGATCGACGAACTGCTGGCGGGTCGCGGGCTCGGCAAGGGCGGCATGGACGTCGGCCGCGATCTTGTCGACGATAGGTTGCGGCGTGCCGGTCGGTGCCAGCAATCCGATCCACGAGATCGAGTTGTAGCCGGGCAGGCCGCTTTCGGCGGCCGTCGGCACGTCCGGCAGCGCAGGCGAACGCTTGTCGCTGGTGACCGCGATCGGCTTCAGCTTGCCTGCCTTGATCTGACCGCTCGTCTCGAGAACCGTGGCGAACGACAGCCGGACATGGCCGCCGATCAAATCCTGGATCGCGGGTCCGCCACCCTTGTACGGCACGTGGGTGAGCTTGAGTCCGGCCTGGTTCTCGAACAGAGCAGCGGCGAGATGCATCGAGCTGCCATTGCCCGAAGTCGAGTAAGTGAACTCACCCGGCTTGGCTTTGGCGAGCGCAATCAGCTCGGCCGTCGTCTTAGCGTCAGTCGACGGATTGACGACCAGGACAAGCGGCAACTCTGCCACGAGCGTGATCGGCGTGAATGCTGTGTCGGCGTTGTAAGGCAGCTTCTTGTAGAGCGATGGATTGATCGCCTGGGTACCAATGTTGCCCATGACGATGGTGTAACCATCGGGCTTGGCCTTGGAAGCAATCTCTAGGCCGACAATGCCGGCGGCCCCCGGCTTGTTGTCGACGATGACCTGCTGCCCCCACTTCTCGGACAGCTTCTGCGCCAACAGTCGCGCGCCAGTATCCGTCCCGCCGCCCGGCGGGAATGGCACGATCATCGTCACTGCCTGCTGTGGGTAGGTCTGCGCCCCGGCGGGTGTGCAGAGCAGAGCGGCGAAGCCGGCGAGCATCAGCCGGCGGCCCCAAGTCGTGTTCATGTTCCTCCCCTTTATCTTGTTTGTTCTTTGTCGGGCTCGCCGAGATTTACTCGGCGGCCTGTTGGCTGGTGTTCAGCACATCGTAATTCCGCTTCAGGTACCAGATCATGTAATCGGAGTACCAAGTTGTCGGGTATTTCGGCGGCTTGTCCGGCCCAACGGTGGTCGGCACGGCAGCAACGGGCCAGTCGATGCCGCTGTCGCAGAAGAAAGGCAGGGCGTAGCGCTCGCCGCCGCTCTTGTTGATCGCGCGATGCGGCGTCGCCAGGAACAGGTCGTTGGTGTAGCGCTGCAACATCTGGCCGCCGTTCACGACGTAGGCATTGTCGATGGCCGGCGCTTCGATCCAGTTGCCGCTCTGCGTGCGGATGGACAGGCCCGGCACTTCATTGGGTGCCAGGAGAGTGAGAAAGCTAGTGTCGGTGTGCGGTGCCAATCCAAATTCGTCGTCCACCGGACCATCCTGCGGAGGATAGTGCGTCATGCGCATGGAGAACATCGGTTCGGCAAAGGCCGAGTCGAACCATGGCGCCGGCAAGTCCAGCGCGCGGGCGTAGAGCCGCACCAGCTTCTGAACCAGCCGCTCCATCTCGTTGCAGTAGTCGACGACGGTGTCCCGGAAG
The DNA here is from genome assembly GCA_943369775.1 of Reyranella massiliensis 521. GTDB lineage: Bacteria > Pseudomonadota > Alphaproteobacteria > Reyranellales > Reyranellaceae > Reyranella > Reyranella massiliensis_C. Next base: position 20,504 of record CALROF020000037.1, on the reverse strand, counting down.
CCCGGCAGATCGGGCCAGCGATTGAGGCCGCGGAAACGCCGGCCGGACAGCACGTCAGGATGATCGGGCGCCATCTCGCGCTTCACGAAGAAGGCTTCGTTGAGATTGGCCTTGGTCCCTGTCTGCACGGTCGAGGTGCGCAGCGTGTTGCCGCGCATCGGCAGATAGCCGGTATTGTGCTGGTCGAGCTTCAGTTCGAGTTTCTTCTCGACCGGCTGAGCGTGGAAGCGCTTCACCTCGGCAAACATGGCCGCGATCTTCTCGCGCGCAATGCCGTGGTTCACGATGAAGTAGAAGCCGATCTCGGTGAGCGCAAAGCGCAGCTCGGCGGCCGTGCGGTCCATCGCACCGGCTTCGCCGGCGAGATAGGGTCCGAGATCGATGACAGGAATCGTCTCCGTCGCCATGGCTTGTTCCTCCCGACGTGACGATAATGCCCGCGAAGTGCCGCGGTCCAGCGGCGTGGGCGGCGGAGGAGAAGCTTTGATCCTGGGTATCCTGGCTCTGACCGTGGCGGCGCTTTTTGCGGGCGCCGCTTTCTATGTCAGTTTCGCAGAGCATCCGGCGCGATCGGGTCTCGACGATCGGGCGCAACTCCAGCAGTGGAAGCCGGCTTACGAGCGCGGCGCGCAGATGCAGGCGTCGCTCGCCGTGATCGGCTTCCTGCTGGGCGTCGGTGCCTGGTGGCAGACGCGCGACGAACTCTGGATCGCGGGCGCCGTCGTGCTGGTCGCCAACTGGCCCTACACAATGCTGATGATCATGCCGGTGAACCGCGAGCTGAAGGCGATTTCTCTCGACGATGCCGGCGAGGAGAGCAGTGCCTTGTTGCAGCGCTGGGGCCGCCTGCATGCGCGGCGCACCATGCTGGGTATCGTCGCGACCTTGCTCTTTCTCTGGGCTGCCACGATGCCTCTCCGCCCTGCATGACAGGGCGGAGGGCTGGAGAAGGTCAGGCCGACGGCAGCTTGTAGTCCTTGAAGGTCTCGCGCAGCTTGGTCTTCAGGATCTTGCCGGTCGCCGTGTGGGGGATGGAATCGACGAACTGAATGTCGTCGGGCAGCCACCACTTTGCGACCTTGGAGCTCAGGAACTCGATCAGCTCCTTCTTGTCGATCTCGGTATCGGGCTTGCGGTGCACGATCAGGAGTGGCCGCTCGTCCCACTTCGGATGGACAATCCCGATCACTGCAGCTTCGGCGACACCGGGATGGGCCATCGCGGCATTCTCGAGATCGATCGAGCTGATCCACTCGCCGCCGGACTTGATCACGTCCTTGGAACGGTCGGTGATCTGCATGTAGCCGTCCTCGTCGAGGGTGGCGACGTCGCCCGTGGCGAACCAGCCGTCTTTGTCGAGGATCTCGCCGCCTTCGCCTTTGAAGTAGCCCGAGGTGATCCAGGGGCCGCGGACCAGGAGGTCGCCGAACGCCTTGCCGTCGCGCGGCAGTTCCTTGCCGGTGTCGTCGACGATCTTCATGTCGACACCGAAGGGGGGACGACCCTGCTTCAATCGCACCGCGAGCATTTCTTCGGCCGGCAGCTTGGCATGTTTGGCTTTGGGGTGGTTCACCGAGCCGAGCGGGCTCATCTCGCTCATGCCCCAGGCGTGCAGCACTTCGACGCCGAACTCCTTGTCGAAGGCCTCGATCATCGCCGGCGGCGCGGCCGAACCTCCGATCACGGCGTACTTCAGGGTCGAGAGTTTGAGCTTGTTGGCCTGCATATGGTTCAGCAGGGCCAGCCAGACCGTGGGCACGCCCGCGGTGAAGGTGACGCCTTCCTTCTCGAACAGTTCGTAGACGCTTGCGCCATCGAGAGCGACACCGGGAAACACCAGCTTGGCGCCAACCAGCGGGGCAGAGTAGGGCAGGCCCCACGCATTGACGTGGAACATCGGCACCACCGGCAGCACGACCGCGCGCGCCGAAATGCCCAGCGTGTCGGGCAGCGCACTGCCATAGGCGTGCAGGACCGTCGACCGATGGTGATAGAGAACGCCCTTGGGGTTGCCGGTCGTCCCCGAGGTGTAGCAAAGCGACGAGGCCGTGCGCTCGTCGAACTCCGGCCATTCGTAGGTGCCGGGCTTGTCGGCGATAAGCTCCTCGTAGACCAGCAGGTTGGGGATCTTGCAGTCCTTCGGAACGTGGGCGCGGTCGGTCATGGCCACGACATGGCGTACGCCCTTCATCTGCGGCAGCAGCTTCTCGACAGCCGGCAGCAGATTGAGGTCGACGAAGAGGAGCTGATCTTCGGCGTGATTCACGATGTAGACGATCTGCTCGGGAAAGAGCCGCGGATTGATTGTGTGGCAGACGGCGCCCATGCCGGAGATGCCGTAGTAGAGTTCGAAATGCCGGTAGCCGTTCCAGGCAAGCGTGCCGATGCGGTCGCCGGGCTTGATGCCCAGCGAAATCAGTGCCTCTGCGATCTTCTTCGCGCGCAGCCGGGCATCGCGATAGGTGTAGCGATGGATCGGGCCTTCGACCGTCCGCGAGACGATTTCCGTGTCGCCGTGATTGAGGGCAGCGTGCTCGATGAGCTGCGAAATCAGCAACGGGCGATCCTGCATCAGGCCGAACATCTGGGCGTTTCTCCTAGTCTCTAAAAGCGTGTTGTCTGGCGGCTTGGCTGTAATTGGCCTAGGCTCCTGTCGACATTCTTTGGGGGAGAAAAGACGATGCGGTCAAGATACGGCATGGGCATGGCGACCGGCGCTATTGCGGCGGCGTGGACTGTCCCGGCCGCAGCGCAGGCGGTGACCGGCGGGCAGGGAGCTGCTGCAAATTTCCTGACCCTGCTGACCGAGCGCTTCGAGTTCACCTTCTCGCAGCTTCCCGCCCTCGGCGCTCACCTGCTGGTTCTGCTACGCGACCTCGATGGCCATGCGGCCATCTGGATGGCTGGCATCGTCGTTGCGGGCCTCCTGGCGGAATTTGTCGCGCGGCTTGCCTTGAGCCGGGCTCGCACCAAGGCTTTCGACCGGCTCGTGGCCAACTCGCCGCTCAGGGCCTTCTTCCGTACCCTGCTGCTCGACGTCCTGGCGCTGGTTGCTCTGGCGGTGGCCAGCCGGATCGTTCTGGGCCGCATGGGGGGAGACGCCAACAGCACGGGCCATCAGCTTGGCCAGATGGTCCTGCACGCGCTGGTCTATTGGCGTGGCTTCAATGTCATCTTCCGGGCGTTCCTGCGGCCTGGCGCACCCGAGGGCCGCATTGCGCCGGTCGACAGCGATACGGCGCGGCGGCTGCTGATCGCCCTCAATCTGGTGGTCTTGTTACCGCTGATTGCCGGTCTCCTGGCGCGGGCTTTGCCGATCACCGGTGCAACCCGTGAAATGACGGGCGCGGCCATCATCCTTTACGTGCCGTTCTTCGCCGCGGCCCTCGTCTACGTCGTCTGGCATTGGCGGCTCGACATGGCGGCCTGGCTGACGGCCATGGTTGCGCCGCAGGGTCTCACCCGCAAACTCAAGCTCGACGCCGCCCGCAATTGGTGGATGGCAGGCCTTGCCTTTTACACGTTGATGGGAGTCGCCGCCGTCTACGCCGCTCTGACCGAAAGCAGCACCGCGTCTCGCGGGATGGGGATAATCGAGTCGACGTTGATCGCGCTCCTGTTGTTCGAGACCTTGATGCACCGCGTCACGCGGCACATCGTCTCCGAGCTGCCGATGGCGGGCGACGTGGTGGCGGACTGCGTCCGCCTTTTGGTCCGTCTCTATGTCCTGATCATTATCGCCGAGGCGGTGATGGTGCGGGTGCTGGGAGCGGCGACGCCGGAAGAGTGGCTTGTGCACGATCGCGGCGCCAAGCTCGCTGCGGCGAGCGCAGTGGCGATCTATGCGCTCTGGCGGTTCCTGAAGTACCGCATGGACTCCTACATCGCCGCCAATCCGCTGCCGTCGGCAGACGTCAGCGGCGATCATGAAGACGAAGTGCGCGTGGCGGCGTCGCGGCTAAGGACGCTGATGCCGCTGGTGCGTGCGATTGCGGGTGTCGCCATCGCAGTGGTCGGTGGCCTGCTGGTCCTGTCGGAGCTCGGCATCAACATCACCCCGTTGATTGCGGCCTTCTCCGTCTTTGGCCTTGCCGTCTCCTTCGGCAGCCAGGCGCTGGTGCGCGACGTGGTGTCTGGCATCTTCTTCCTCGCCGAGGACTCGTTCCGCATCGGCGAGTATGTCGATTGCAGCAAGGTCAAAGGCGTCGTCGAGGGTTTCAGCGTCCGATCGCTGAAGCTGCGGCATCAGAACGGCCAGCTCCATATCGTGCCTTTCGGCCAGGTCGGCCATATCACCAACTTCAGTCGCGACTGGACGGTGGTGAAGTTCAACATCGCCTTTGCCAACGGCACCGACGTCGAGCTGCTGCGCAAGACGGTGAAGAAGATCGGCCTGGAGATGATGGAGGATCCGCAGTTCAAGCCGATCCTGATGCAGCCCCTCAAGATGCAGGGCGTCGTCGACATCAAGGACAATTCGCTGATCATCCGCTTCAAGTTCATGGCGCGGCCGAAGAATCCGAGCATGATCCAGCGTATGGCTGTTCGGCGGATGTACGATACGTTCCCAGCCCTCGGCATCAGATTCGCGACACCGATGTACCCATTTCCCATGCCGGCAGCACCGCCCGTGCCGCCGGCCGCTGCTGTGGCACCTGCTGCAGCCGAACCTGCTGCCGCAGCGCCTCCCAAGGCAGCGGAATAACAATCGTCTTAGAGGAGTACGAGATGCAGAAGCGTAGACTTGGTAAGTCGGACCTCGAATTCGCTCCCATTGCTTTCGGAGGCAATGTTTTCGGCTGGACGGCCGACGAGGCCATTTCGCACAAGCTGCTCGATGCCTTCGTCGATGCCGGCTTTTCCTTCGTCGATACCGCCGACGTCTATTCGCGCTGGGCGGAGGGTCACAAAGGCGGTGAGTCCGAGACCGTGATCGGAAGCTGGCTGCGGAAGGATTCGGCCAAGCGCGACAAGGTGCTAATCGCCACCAAATGCGGCATGGACATGCCGGATGGCAAAGGCCTGTCGCGTGCCCATATCGTGAAATCAGTCGACGCCTCGCTGAAGCGGCTCAACACCGATCGCATCGATCTCTTCCAGTCGCACCAGGACGACAAGGACACGCCACAGGAAGAGACGCTTTCGGCCTATGGCGAACTGGTCAAGGCCGGCAAGCTTCGGGCCATCGGCGCCTCCAACTTCGAGGCGCCGCGCCTCGCCGAAGCCGCGAAGATCTCGAAGGAGAAAGGCCTGCCGGCCTATGTCAGCCTGCAGCCGCACTACAATCTGGTGGAGCGCGGGCTGTTCGAGGGGCCGCTCGAGAACGAGTGCCTCAAGGAAGGGCTGGGCGTGATTCCGTACTGGTCGCTGGCCAGCGGCTTCCTGACCGGCAAGTACCGCTCCGAGGCCGATCTCGGCAAGAGTGTGCGCGGACCGCGTGGCGTCAAGAAGTACCTCAACGACAAGGGCTTCGCGGTGCTGAAGGCAGTCGACGAAGCAGCCAAGAAGCACAACACCAGCAACACGACCGTGGCGCTGGCCTGGCTGCTGCAGCGTAAGCCGATTACGGCGCCAATCGTGAGTGCGACCAACCTTGGCCAGCTCAAGGATCTGCTGGCTGCGCCATCGCTGAAACTCGACGCTGGCTCGGTCGCGGCAATCGACAAGGCCAGTGCGCCAGCCTGAGGACGCTTGAACGATGCTCGTCTTCCGTCAGCTCTTCGACCCGACGTCGTCGACCTACACCTACCTGCTGGGGTGCAGCAGCACGCGCGAGGCGTTGCTGATCGATCCCGTTTTCGAGCAGGTACGGCGCGATGGCGCTCTGGTCGCGGAGCTGGGGCTGACGCTTTCCTGGACGTTGGATACCCACGTCCATGCCGATCACGTTACGGGCGCGTGGTTGCTGAAGCAGCGGCTGGGCAGCCGGATCGCATTGTCGGCCGCCTCGGGAGCGAGCGGGGCAGATCGTCTGCTGCAGGATGGCGACCGGATCGAGTTCGGTCGTCGTGCGATCGAAGTGCGCGCGACGCCCGGGCATACCTCCGGCTGTGTCACCTATGTGCTCGATGACGAGAGCATGGCCTTCACGGGCGATTGCTTGATGATCCGCGGCTCGGGCCGCACCGACTTCCAGCAGGGCGATCCGCGCGCGCTTTACCGCTCGGTGCGGTCACGCATCTTCGCTCTGCCGGAAAGCTGCTTGCTCTACCCGGCGCATGATTATCGCGGCCTCACGGTCAGCAGCGTCGTCGAGGAGAAGAAGTTCAATCCGCGGCTCGGCGGCGAGATCGCCGAGAACGACTATGTCGGCTACATGAAGAACCTCGACTTGCCGCATCCCAAGAAGATCGACGAGGCGGTGCCGGCCAACCTGCGCTGCGGTCAGCCCGGCAACGAAGCCAAGGCGCCGAGCGAACCGACCTGGGCACCGCTGCGGTTCACGTTCGGCGGCATCTGGGAGGTTGAGCCGCCCTGGCTCGAAGAGAATCTTGCCAAGGTGAGTGTCGTCGACGTGCGCGAGCCGTCCGAGTTTACCGGTCCTCTGGGGCACATCCAGGGAGCGACTCTTTTGCCGCTGGGAGAACTGGCGGCCCGGGCCAAGGAACTGCCGAAAGACAAGCCAATCGTTGCGGTATGCCGCGCCGGCAGCCGATCTGCTCAGGCGACGACCATCCTGCAGAAGGCGGGCTTTACCGATATCGCCAATCTGCCCGGCGGGATGCTGCGCTGGCGGGCCGAGGGCCGCAGCGTAGAGGGCGGCGCAATCTAAGCCTGAACTTCAGAAGCCGTAGAGCTTCGATGGTGTATCCTTCAGGATGGTGCGCCGTACGGCTTCGTCGGGCACCCATTCCTCGAACCATTTCAGGGTCAGGGGATAGGTCTTGACCCGGTCGAGATCGGTGTCGGTATGCGGCCAGTCGCTACCCCACATCAGCCTCGCAGGACCGAAGGCGTCGAGCAGCATCGGTGTCGCCGCCCGCGCGCGTTCCGGTCCGACGCGATAGGCGCCAGACATCACGACCCAGACACGCTCTGTCTTGGCACTGTCCAACAGCGCCGTGAACCCAGGGTCGCGCATCGGACCCAGGGTGCGGTCGAACATGCCGAAATGCGGAATCACTACCTTATGGCCGCCATCGAGCAGGACCGGAAGAATCTCCGGCAGGCGTCGGCTCTCGACATAGAGATGGATTGGCCAGTCGCGCTTCAGGGCCTCGGCTAGCATCTCGTGATAGGCGGACCATTGTGGCGTCGGCAGGCCGTAAATGGGAAAGCGCAGGCCTCGTACGCCGATCTGCGCCAGGTTCTCCCAGTCGCCGGCCGTCACTTCGATCGACGGCGACACCCAGGGCACGCCGCGAAAACGGCCGGGCTCGGCCCTCAGCGCTTCGAACAGGTAGGAGTTGTCGAAGCCTAGGAACGAGGGCTGCAGAATTACCGCATGGCCAAAGCCATTCTTCTCGGCGAGGGCGAGGAGGGTCTGCCACGAGGCGTCGTAGGTCGGCGCATAGCGGGCATCGATGGTGGTTTTTAGCCCGCGCACGAAGGCATGCGTATGGGCGTCCACGGCAACGGGGCCGGCCGCACCGAGCGGTGTTGTCATGGTGGCGAGAGCGGAGGCGGTAAAGGCGCGTCGAGAAATCTTCATCGTTCAGCGTTCCGATTCCGCCAATGCCCGCCAGATCAGCTCTGTCACCGACGTCGCACCGAGCTTGAGCATGGCGCGGGAGCGATGGATCTCGACAGTGCGATGACTAATGCCGAGCGTGCGGCCGATAAACTTATTGGCAGCACCTTCGAGGGCATGCACCAGCACCTCGCTCTCGCGTTGGGTCAATTGCTCGCCAGCCGGTAGCAGTCGCTTCAACAACTCCATACCACTGTAAGTCTTCGCCACCGCATCGAGGGGATTCTGGGCGATTTCCGCGAGTCTCAACCGTGCGGTGCTGGCGATGATCCGGCAAGCGGTGACCACCGGCTTGCCACTCGCTTCGGCGACCTGCTCGGCCATCTCCTCGGTATAGCCAATGGAGTTCATGATGATCAGGTCGGCGCCGGAAACACGGCCGATGGCATCCATCAAATGCGTGGCATGGCTGCCCGCCGTCGTCGCGTGGGAGCTTTGCAGCATCGTGCCATAGCCCGCCTCGGCGAGCAGGGAACCTTGGCCTGACAAGGGAATGATGATGCCGATCCGCGAGTTGCCGGCGGTCAGGGCCGAAACCCAGGCTTCGACGGCGTACTGGCCATGGATCAGAGGCGTACGAGTGGACAGACGAGCCCGTATCCCGGTCATCGCCAGGATCAGCAGATCGTATCCCAGCCCGTCGACCTTCTCGACCAGGGCTGCCGTCCGCGTTGCCACAGCCTCGGCTTCGAGAATGACATGCCTGCCGTCGCGTAGCCGGGTGAAGAAACTCAGCTCGTCGGCGCTCGGCGTCATGCCGTCGATCTCTTGCTGCGATACGTCGTCCAGCACTCCGAACTCGGTGTAAGACAAGTCGCCGAGAATGGTGCGAAGTTCATGCATCACGTCGGAGCGTGGCGTCTGCCCCATAGTAATGACTGCGATGCGCGACTGACGCCGATCTCCCACTTATCCCCTCCGCATACGTGTCCGCACGTATGGATTACACCCCGGCGGCTCTCTAAAGCCGATAGACCATACGCTTGGAGCGCTATGCTGCGAAGGACGGTTCGCTGGTCCCGATCTTGCAAAGGCGCCGAGGGGAAGGTCCTGCGCTGCTCCAGGACGAGGGCGGCCGCTGGAAAAGGGAAGCAATGCCCCTAAGAGATATCACTCTCGACGACATTGAATCGCTGGCTGTGGGTGCCTGGGTGCTGGGCACCGGCGGTGGCGGCAGCCCCTATCTTGGCCTCCTGAACATGCGGGCCCTCTACAAGGAGGGGTATCGCGTCCAGCTCTTGCCTTCGGACGAGCTGGCCGACGACGACTGGATCGCCGCCGTGTCCAACATGGGCGCACCGCTTGTCGGGCAGGAGCGCCTGACCGACAGTCGGACCATCGCTCGTGCCGTCGACTTGATGGAGCGCCACACCGGCCGCACGTTCCGCGGGATCATGGCGCTGGAGATCGGCGGCGGGAACTCGATCCAGCCGCTGATGGCGGCGGCGCACCTCAAGCGGCCGGTGATCGACTCCGACATGATGGGCCGCGCGTATCCTGAGGCGCAGATGACCTCCGTTGCGGTCGGCGATCTCGCGCCATGCCCGCTCACCACGGTCGATGTCCGTGGCCTCGAGTCAGTGGTCGAGAAAGTCCCGACCTGGAAGTGGATGGAGCGGGTCAGCCGCAAGATCTGCGTCGAGTACGGCTCCATCGCGTCGACCTGCAAGGCGCCGCGCACGGGGGCCGAGGTGAAGAAGTGGGGCATTCACGGCACCACCACCAAGGCCATCGCCATCGGCCACGCGGTGCGCGAGGCACAGCGCAACCATACCGACCCGATCGCCGCGATACTGTCGGTCGAGCCTGGGAAAGTTCTCTATCGGGGCAAGGTCGTCGACGTGGAGCGCCGGGCGACGGAAGGCTTCCTGCGCGGCCGCACGCGCTTCGACGGCGTCGACGACTGGCGCAGTGCGAGGATGGAGATCGCCTTCCAGAACGAATGGATCGTGGCCTGGCTCGACGGCAAACCGGTCGCCATGTCGCCCGACCTGATCTGCGTCCTCGACTCGGTGTCGGGGGAGGCGGTCGGCACTGAAACCATCCGCTATGGCCAGCGGGTCACCGTCATTGCCTTGCCGCCACCGCCGGTATTCCTGTCGCCGAAGGGGTTGCAGCATGTCGGGCCCCGTGCGTTCGGCTACGACATCGAGTTCAAGAGCGTCTTCGCGTGAGCGTACGCGAAATCACCTCTGATGATATCGAATCGCTGGCCGTCGGCGCCTGGATTCTAGGTACTGGGGGTGGAGGCAGCCCCTACCTGCCTCTGTTGAACATGCGACGCCTCTATCGCGAAGGCTACCGTGTGCAGCTCATGGATGCGGCGGATCTGGACGACAATGATCTGGTCGGCACGGTCGCCAACATGGGCGCGCCTCTGGTGGGGCAGGAGAGGCTGACCGACAGTCTCACCCTGGCACGCGCCGTCGAAGTGATGGAGAAACATCTCGGCCGCCGCTTCAAGGCCCTCATGAGCATGGAGATTGGCGGCGCCAACGGTGTGCGGCCATTCATGGCGGCGGCGCATCTCGGGCGGCCGGTGATCGACAGCGACACGATGGGTCGGGCCTATCCCGAGGCGCAGATGACCTCGGTGTCGGTCGGTGGCCTCACGCCCTATCCCCTGACGGCCGTGGACGTGCGCGGGCTCGAAAGCGTCGTTCACAAGGTTCCGACCTGGAAATGGGCGGAGCGGGTCATGCGCAAGATCTGCGTCGAATACGGCTCCGTCGCCGCGACCTGCCAGCCGCCTCGGACGGGTGCCGAGATCAAGAAGTGGGGCATCCATGGCACCACCACCAAGGCCATTGCCATCGGCGCCGCCGTACGCGAGGCACAGCGCACGCACGCCGATCCCATTGCAGCAATCCTGTCGGTCGAGCCGGGCAAGCCCCTCTATAGAGGCAAGGTGGTCGACGTTGCGCGACGCACCACCGAGGGCTTTCTGCGAGGCGTGGTGCGCTTCGATGGCCTCGACGACTGGCGCGGCGCGGGGTTGGAAATCAACTTCCAAAACGAGTGGATCGTGGCCCTGCGCGATGGTGAAGCCGTCGCCATGACGCCCGACCTGATCTGCGTGCTCAACTCAGATACGGGCGAGGCGGTCGGCTCGGAAACCATCCGATACGGCCAGCGCGTCACCGTGATTGCTTTGCCATCCCCGCCGGTCTTCCTTTCGGAGGACGGGCTGAAGCATGTCGGCCCCCGGGCCTTCGGCTATGATCTCGACTTCAGGAGCGTGTTTTCGTCATGAGGCGCATCGGTATCGACGTCGGCGGCACCAACACGGACGCTGTCCTGATCGAGGACGGCAAGGTCATTCGCGCAGTCAAGGCGCCGACCAGCGAGGATGTCACTGCCGGCATCCTGGATTCACTGAAGAGCCTCGGCTCGACCGGCGTTCTCGAAGGAAAACGCATCGACGGCGTGATGATCGGCACCACGCATTTCATCAATGCTGTGGTGCAGCGCCGCCACCTCACCAAGGTCGGGGCGCTGCGGCTCGGCATGCCGGCGTCGGCTTCATTGCCGCCGTTCTGCGATTGGCCGGAGGATCTCGCGGCTCTCGTGTGCGGCGGCGTCTGGATGGTCGAAGGCGGTCATGAGTATGACGGGCGGCCCTTCATGCCGCTCGACGAGGCGGCAGTCACCAAGGCTGCCCAGGAAATGAAGGCCGCCGGGCTCAAGTCAGTCGGCATTTCGTCGATCTTCTCGCCGCTCGATCCGACGCATGAAAAGCGCGCCGCCGAGCTGGTCGCGGCCGTGATCCCCGACGTTGCCATCACTTGTTCGTCCGACCTCGGCCGTATCGGCCTGCTGGAGCGTGAAAATGCCGGCCTGCTGAATGCGGCGCTGGCAGACCTGTCGCGCGACACGATCGCTGCTTTCGAGAAGGCGATCCGCGATTCGGGCCTCGACGCGCCGCTCTTCATTACCCAGAACGACGGCACGGTAGCCGAGGCCGTCCAGGCACGCCGTCTGCCAGTCTACAGTTTCGCGTCGGGCGCCACCAATTCGATGCGCGGTGCGGCCTATCTTTCTGGCCTGACCGACGCCATGGTGATCGATGTCGGTGGTACCACGGCCGATGTCGGCCAACTCAAGAATGGCTTTCCGCGCGAAGCCAACTCGGTCGTGAAGATAGGTGGCGTGCGTACGCTCTTCCGCATGCCCGATCTGCTGTCGATCGGACTTGGCGGCGGCAGCCATGTGTCGCTCGATCCCCTCAAGGTCGGGCCGGTTTCGGTAGGGTATCGCTTGCTGAAGGATGGCATCGCCTTCGGTGGCAAGCAGCTCACGACCACGGACGTTGCTGTTGCCGCAGGCATCCTGGATCTCGGCGACAAGTCCAAGGTGGCCTATCTGGACGAGGCGACCTGCCAGAAGGTCTTTGCCGAGGCGGCGCGTCTGGCCGAGGAGTCGATCGACCGGATGAAGACCGAGGCGGCCGACGTGCCGCTGATCGCCGTCGGTGGTGGCGCATTTCTCATTCCAGAGAAGCTGCCGGGCGTGAGCCAGGTAATCCATGTGGAGCATGGCGATTGCGCCAATGCCGTAGGGGCCGCGATTGCCCAGGTGGCGGGCGAGTGCGACCAGATCTTCAAGGATCTGACGCGCAGGGACGCGATTGCGGCGGCGAGCAATATCGCCAACGATCGCGCCGTGGCGGCGGGCGCTGATCGCGCGACCCTGCAGACGATCGAAAGCGAGGACATGCCGCTCGCTTATCTGCCGGGCAACTCGGTGCGCGTCCGCGTGCGCGTCGTGGGCGACGTCAAGGCCACCGCATGAAAACGGGCCAGCCATCGCCGATTGCGTGGCTGGTCGCTCCGGCCGCTCTGCTCTTTGTGCTCTTCTTCGTCATGCCGCTTGGCGTCATGGCGGTGATGTCGTTCTTCTCTGGTAATCCGGTCACCAATCCCAACGCCTTCCTGACGACGCGCCACTACGAGCGCTTCATCTTCGATTCGGCCGGCATCTTCCACGACGCCCTGTGGTCGACTCTGCGCATCGGCCTGATCACCACCATCGTTTCTCTGCTGATCGGCTATCCGCTGGCTCACTGGATGGCGCGCATGCAGTCGCGCCTCGGCCATGCGCTGGTGCTGATCGCGGTGATTGCGCCGATGCTGACCGGCATCGTCGTGCGTACCTTCGCCTGGATGACGATCCTGCAGGACAAGGGCGTCATCAACACGCTGCTGATGCAGTGGGGCCTCACCGACAAGCCCGTGCCGCTGATGTACAACGAGTTCGGCACGGTGGTGGCTCTGGTCCACATCTACGTCCCCTTCATGGTGCTGACCCTGACCGGTGTCATCGGCCGCATCGACGAGCGATTGGAGCAGGCTGCCCGCAGCCTTGGGGCTGGTCGCGCGAGGGCCTTCGTCGAGGTGACCCTTCCGCTCAGCCTGCCCGGCATCCTCGCGGGCTCCCTGCTGGTCTTTGCCCTGTCGATCAGTGCCTATGTCACGCCCTCCCTGATGGGCGGCACGAACGTGCTGACCTTGCCCATGCTGATCGCCCAGCAGGTTGGCACCAGCTTCAATCCCAACTTCGCCGGTGCACTGGGAGTGATCCTCCTGCTGGTCTCGCTGGTGATCGTCTTTGCCTATAATCGCATCCTGGCGCGGCTGTCGGGCGAGCAGGGGCTGGCATGAGTGCGCCGCTGAACCGCCGGCGCTTCGATGCCGGTCACGCTGCCTACCTGGCGCTCAACATCGCGCTGCTGACATTTCTGTTGGCGCCCATCGCCATCGTGCTGGTGTTCGCCCTCAACCCGACACCCTACATCTCCTTCCCGCCGGTCGGCATCAGCCTGCGCTGGTTCGCCAAGTTCTTCTCCAGCGCGGAGTTTATGAACGCGCTCTGGCTGTCGCTCTGGATTGCAGCCGTGGTGCTGGTCCTGTCGGTCGTGATCGGCGGCGCCTGCGCGCTGGCCCTCGCGCGCGGCAACCTGCCGGGACGCGGATTCCTGACGGCCTTCTTCATGTCGCCCCTGATGCTGCCGGCTATTCTGACGGGGCTGGCGCTGTTCCAGGCCTACTTGCTGGCGGGAATCGGGCGGCCGGTGTGGGGGCTGATCCTGGCCCATACCCTGGTGGCTGTGCCCTATGTCATCCGGACGACGCTGGCCGTCCTGCACAATTTCGACCGTCGTATCGAGGAGGCCGCGGCCGTTCTCGGCGCCAGCCCCGTGCGGGTCTTCTTCGAGGTCACGCTGCCCCTGATCCGGCCGGGCGTTTTTGCCGGCGGCGTCTTTGCCTTCATTGTCTCGTTCGACCAGTTCCCGGTTTCGCTGTTTTTGGTCGTGCCCAAGGGCGAGACCCTGCCGGTCGTGCTGTTCAACTACATGAAATTCGACCTCGACGGCGCCATTGCCGCTGCCTCGATGGTCTCGATCTTGCTGGCGCTTGCCGTCGTGCTGGTGCTGGAGAGGCTGATCGGCCTCAAGGCGTACGTTAAGCTCTAAAAAGGGAACAGAGGGGGTCAATTATGATTTCACGTCGTCAGGCTCTCCGGACAGGGGCCGGCCTCGCCGCAGCCGCAACTCTTGGCGCACCGGCCATCCTTCATGCCCAGACCAAGACGCTCAAGATCACCACCTGGGGCGGCAAGTGGGGTGATGTCATGAAGAGCACGGTGCTGCCGGCCTTCGAGAAGGAATTCAAGTGTACCGTGCAGGCCGACCAGGCCTTTCCGTTCGTGCCGAAGCTGCAGGCCAGCCCGCGGAACGATCCGATCTACGACGTGCTCCACACCAACTCGAACGAGCAGTGGAGCTCGCTCTCCGAAGGGCTGGTGATGCCGAAGATCACCGCCAAGGAAGTGCCCAACGTCGCCAATGTCTATCCCTATGCGGTCAGCGACAAGATCGTGGGCGTCACGATCTTCACCAGTGCGATCGGGCTCGGCTTCCGTACCGACAAGGGCCTGGCCAAGCCGACGTCGTGGAAGGATCTTGCCGATCCCAAGCTGGCTGGCGCGCGCGGTGGTTATCTCATTCCGGTGAACAGCCTCGGTCAGGCGCATCTGATGATGCTGGGCAAGATCTACGGCAAGGGTCTCACCGACCTCGATGCAGCGTACAAGGCGCTGGAAGCACTGAAGCCCATCAAGCTCGTCGATTTCACCGGCCAGATGGAAAAGATGCTGCTCTCGGCCGAGGTGTCGATGGGCATCATCCACGATTCGGGCGTCTACCGTTACGAAGGAGCGAACGCGCAGCCGGTGGACTTCGCCAGCCCGTCGGAGGGCGTCCTGGCGCTGGAGCAGGTGCTGAACGTGACGCCGGGTTCGAAGGTGAAGGAACTCGCCTTCGGCTACATCGACTACATGCTGCGCCCCGACGTGCAGAAGCTGCTCGGCGAAGCCGTGTGGTATTCGCCGGCCAACAGAACGGTGAAGCTCGACCCCAAGCACGACGAGAAGCTGCTCACCACCGAGGCCAAGGTGGCGACCCTCATCCAGCCCGACTGGAAGTGGTACAACTCGCACAAGGAAGACATCGACGCCCGCGTAACGAAGATCCTGCGGGGCTAAGGGCGTTCATGACTTCCGCTGCCATCAAGCTCGACAAGGTTACCAAGCGGTTCGACGGCAAGGTATTGGCCGTCGACGAGGTGACCTTGGATATTGCCGCCGGCGAGTTCTTCTCTCTGCTGGGGCCGTCGGGCTGTGGCAAGACGACTTCCTTGAGGATGATCGCGGGCTTCGAGCATCCCGATTCCGGCCGCGTCCAGGTCGGCGGCCGCGACATTACCGACCTGCCGGTGCACCGGCGCGACATGGGCATGGTGTTCCAGTCCTATGCGCTGTTCCCGCACCGTACGGTGGCCGAGAACGTGGCCTTCGGGTTGCGCATGCGCGAGGTGCCGAAGCCAGAGATCGCCCGCCGGGTGCAGGCTGCTTTGAGCCAGGTGGCCCTCACCGGAATGGAGGATCGCAAGCCCGGCCAGCTCTCGGGTGGCCAGCAGCAGAGGGTGGCATTGGCACGGGCGCTGGTCGTCGAACCACCGGTGTTGCTCTGCGACGAGCCGCTGGGCGCGCTCGACCGCAAGTTGCGCCAACAGATGCAGTTCGAGCTGAAAGAGCTCCAGAAGCGGCTGGGCGTGACCTTGGTCTTCGTGACCCATGACCAGGAGGAGGCGCTTGCCATGAGCGACCGAATCGCCGTCATGAACAAGGGCAAGGTCGAGCAGGTGGGATCACCGACCGAAATCTACGAGCGCCCACGTACGCGCTTCGTGGCCGACTTCATCGGCGAGATCAATATTCTGGAAGGCGGCCCGCGTGCACGCGCGTTGCGGCCTGAAAAGATCCGGCTCGTATCGACGCCGGAGGCGCGTACGACCGGCAAGGTCGAGACGGCAAACTATCTTGGTGGTTCGACGCTGCTTCGAGTGCGGGGAGTGGACGGACAATCGCTGCTGGTGCGCGAGACCCATGCTGGCGAGCGTGCTTCGCGGGTACCCGGTGATGCTGTGGGGTTGGCCTGGAACGACCAGGATGCCGTGATGCTGGAGGGTTGAGGCATGTCGCGTACTTTAGGCATCGTCACCATCGGCCAGGCGCCGCGCGACGACATCGTCGAGCTGTTCGCGGCCCAAGCGCCGGCCGGCACCAAGGTGATCCTGCGCGGGGCACTCGATGGATTGAGCGACGCCGAGGTCGATGCCCTGCCGCCGCAGAACGGTGCCGACACGCTCTACACGCGGCTCCGTGGGGGCCGCGACGTGAAGATTTCCAAGCAGGCCGTGATCGACCGTTCGCCGGCGACCCTTGCTCGGCTGCGCGCCGATGGGTGCGACGCCATCATCTATGCCTGCACCGGCGAGTTCCCGCCGATGGAGGGTGACGAGGGCGTGCTGTTTCCGTCGCGCGTGTTGAGCGGCCTTGCGGAAGGATTGTTGCCGCGCGGTCGGCTGGGTCTCCTCGTTCCCTTTGCCGAACAAGGGGAGAAGCTGAAGGCCAAGTGGGCGCGAGCTGGCGTCGAAGTCGTCGTCGAGGCGCTGGTGCCGAGTGCCAGCCCAGCGGAAACGAAAGCCGTCGCGGACCGACTGGCAGCCGCGAAGCCGGATCTGATTGCACTTGATTGCATGAGTTACACGCCGGCCACGAAAGCGGCCATGAAGGAGCGAGTGCCGGCGCCGACCTTGCTCGCCATTACCGCGACTGGGCGCATCCTGCGCGAACTGCTCGACTAATCCGCAGGCTTGCGTTCGATCACCCGCTCCAGGCGCTTGGTGAGGAACCAGGTGAGGGCGAGGAAGGCCACCAGCATGACGATGCCGAAGACCTGGAGCGCGTCGTTCATCGTCTTTTCGGAGGCATAACCGAAACCATAGCCGATCGAGACGGCGGCGCTTGCCCACAGGCCGGCGGCAATGAAGTTCAGGATCAGGAAGCGCGGCCAACCGAGCGAGGAGGCGCCATAGGCGAAGCCCGCGACGTTGCGGATGATACGCGGATAGCGATGGATCAGGATCATCCAGACATGGTGGCGATCCGTAAGGCGCGCTGCTCCGTCGACGGCGCGCTGCAGGCGCGGAAACCCGCCCAGCCAGCCTGTACCGAAGCGCCGGCCGACCCAGAAGCGAATGACATCGCCCGCGAAGGTGCCGATCCAGCAGGCTACCACGGCGTACTCGTAGCTCAGGGCGCCAGCCTGGGCGGCATAGCCCGAGAAAAGGGCGAGCAAAAGGCTGTTCGCCATCGAGTAGGTGGCGAGGAAGCTATAGGCCACATCGCCGTGCTGGCGGATGAGGTCGAGGAAGGACGCGACGTCGCTGGGAAACACTGCCTCTCCCTATAGAAGAGGCCGGGCTTAGACCAGCCAGCCGTTGCCGTAGGCACTGGTGAAGTCGAGCTGGACGATCAGGTCGTTGAAGTCGTAATCGCCGCCACCGCGCGTGTCCTCCCAGCCCCAGGTGTTGGCGCCGTAGTTGAAGAGGTGGGCGGTATTGTCGGTATTGGCCTGGCCGAAGGCGAAGAAAGTGTCGCCGCTCGAGGTGTTGGTGAGCTGCATGGCGATCATGTCGCCTGAGTTGACGTTGGTGATCTGGGCCTGGGTGTAGAGGCCGTAGCCGGGACCCTGCAGGGCGGTACCGCCGCCTTGCAGGCTGTAGGCCCGGCCCATTGCCGCTGCGGCATAGCCCGCATCGCCGGGATTGAAGGTGCCGATCGTGCCGCTGAGATTGTCGACCTTGTAGAAGGAGAGCGAGAGGCTGTCTTCGCCGTTCTGGCGGACGCGGACGACGGCGTTCTGGTCGCTTGCGGCCCCGACGGTTTCGGCCACGGCGACGGCGCGCGCCAGGTGGACGGTGCCGCCGGTGACGAAGCTCGTGACACCCGTCTCTTCGTTCTTGGAGGAGAAGGGCTGGGTCGAGAAGTCGACGATGCCGTAGGGGCTGGTAAGGATGGCCTGCGGGGCCGAGGCGTGGCCCTGTCCGATGGTCGCGGAGACGGCCTGGCCGGTGGTGGCGTCCTGCCAGCCGACCCAACCCTGGGCCTGCTTGTCGAACATGCGCACCAGGTTGGCGTCGAAGTCCGACTGCAGCGACTGCTGGGCGAACTGCGCGGTCCAGGCGAACTGACCGGCGACGGGATTGCCGAGATCGATGGTCTGGGTACCGATGGTGAGCTTGGTGTCGATCCCGGCGCCGACGGTGTTGGCCTGGATCAGCAGGGTCTGATCGGCACCGACATTCCAGCCGCCCGTCCCGTTCGAGACGACGAGGCCGGGGGAATCGGCATACGAGGTCTGGTGATGGGCGATCTCGGTCAGCGCGCGTGCCAGCAGAGTGCCGTTCGGCGTGCCGAGGCCACTTACCAGATCGTAGCCGGTGCCAGCCGAATAGCCGTAACCGGTCGGCGTGATCTGTTGACCGTCGCTGGTGTAGTCGCCACCCAGCACGAAGGACGAGGTGTTGCTGCCGGTGGTGATGTCGTTGAACGACGCCGCTTTGATCGCCGAGGCGATGTAGAGCAGGTCGGTCATGTAGCCGAGTTGCGGTAGGCTCTGATCGGCGAAGATCGTGTTGACCTGCGAGGCGAAGGCAGCCCAAAGCGGCGTCGCCGCGCTGGTCCCGTCGTCGTTCTGCAGGCCCGTCATGTCGGCGCCCGGCACCTTGTAGAGCATGTTGCCGCCGGCATTGGCCGAGACGTCGGGCGTGCCGCGGCCTGGTAGCAGGCTCGGGTCGCTCGTCACCGGCACGAGGCCGTAGGCGGTCTGGTACCAGGGCACTGGCTGGCTGGGGTCGACGCCGCCCGAGCCGGTATTGTTGTGGATGTAGCCCGTGCCGTTGGCCGGGTTGGAGATGGTGTTGTTTTCCACGAAGTAGCGGTTCCACACCGCCTCGATCAACGTAGCGGTGCTGCCGCTTGCGTCGACAGGCGACGTCTTCAGGCCACCGGCAATCAGGGACCAGATCGTCGCCAGGTCGCCGCCCAGGGCGTTGTTGACGATGGTGCCCAGCGTGGCGTCGGCCTGCGCCGATCCAACGGTGCTGAGCGAGGTGCCACCGACCATGACCGCGTAAGGGCTGGCCCGGCTGGTGCTGACGTTGGTGACACCGTTGCCGGTCTGGTTGCCCGAGCCGCCGTCGCCATTGTCGTTGAATACCGAGATGTTGCGCAGCGCCGCATCGACGAAGAGTTCGCGCGAGGCGTTGTAGAAGGGCGAACCCGGGGCGGTCTGCGGCGAGTAGCCGAAGGACGAGGTGATGACTGCCGGATTGTTCGCGGTGTCCCAGAAAGCGGCTTGATAGGCCGTGTAGGCGTTGGTCTGCGGACCGGCGCCCGCATAGATGATGAGCGGGCTTTGCGGGTTGATTGCCGTGACGACACCGACGTCGAGCGAGCGTTCGCCGGCCGGATTGAAGGCGGGCGGCGTCACGGTGGGATAGGCCTGCCCGCCTGGCGCTACGAGCGTGACGTTGGCACTGGTCGTGATGCCCGCGGCAGCGCGATAGGCATCGATGGCAGCCTGGAAGCCCGCGCCGGCATTGTCGCCGGGCAGCGCCGTACCGACACCGGGCTCGACCAGCCCGATGGCGCCGGTCGCCACCCCGGCCGGCAGTGGAAAGTTGTAGTAGGTGTTCGCGATCTCGCCGGGGAAGGGGCTCGTCTTCGCCGTGGAAGCGTTGCCCGGGCTCTGCCAGCCCTGTTCGAGCGTCACGCTCTGGCTGGGGGTGCCGGGATTGGCCAGCACGGGGTGGAATTTGTCGGTGTCGAACCAGAGATTGGAGACACCGGTGCCCGTGAGCGACGTTGGCAGCGACAGGCTGCCGGTCCAGTACCAGTTCTCGCCGCTGCCGCTGCCCCTCGTCATCCACTGGGCCTGCGGGCCGAACAGCGTCGAGAAGTTCTCGGCTGTCACTTCCACCCAGATGGTGCGCGACTCAGCCGAGGAGACATAGCCGCTGCCGGACGCGACATTGATGCCGAGCTTTCCGAGTTCGGTCAGCGCATTGTTGTACTGGGTCTGATCGGCGCCGTAGGTCGACCACAGGGTACCGTTGTCGTTGAGCGTCTTCAGTTCCTTCTGACGCTCCGCCCAACTCATGTTCAGCAGCGCGGTGGGATCGTTGGCGCGATTGAGGACCAGCGCGACGTTCATGGTTACACCGGCCGCCAACGTGCCACCGCTCGGCCCGTCGCTGGCGTTGCTGCGCCAGCTCCCGAAGTCCATGTAGCTCGAATTGGCGAGCGAGCTGTAGGTGGGATGGAATGAAACGTCGCCGGGATCGATCGAGGCGCCGTTGGCGATGGTGATCGTGTCCTCGATCAGGCCGTCGGCCGAGGTGACCTTCCA
>CALROF020000036.1:0-37339 GCA_943369775.1 Reyranella massiliensis 521 | reverse complement strand
GCGACCCTGCGCTTCGAGCCGGCGCCGAACTGGAACGGCACGCCGGGCAGCCTGACGGCACGCGTCTCGGACGGTGATACCGGCCTGCCGCCGACCGGCACCGGTGACATCTCGACGAACGTTGGTGGTACGGGTCAGTGGTCCGACGGTACGATCTCGATCGGCACGACGACTCCGCCGGTCAACGACGCACCGGTGGTCAGCGGTTCCGCGACCTTGCCGCCGAGCAACGAAGACACGCCGAGCCCGACGGGTACGTCTGTGGGCACGCTGCTGGGCCAAGGCACGATCAACTACACCGACGGCATCGACACGGTGCCGGGTGGTTCGACCGAAACGCCGTCGGCCGGCATTGCCATCACCGGCAACGCCTCGACGCCGGCGCAGGGTAACTGGCAGTATTCGACCGATGGCGGGACGACCTGGATCGATGTTCCGCGCACCGGCCTCAGCGACACGAATGCTCTCGTGTTGCCGAATACGGCGACCTTGCGGTTCGAGCCGACGCCGAACTGGAACGGCACGCCGGGCAGCCTGACGGCGCGCATCTCCGATGGTGATACCGGCCTGCCGCCGACCGGCACCGGTGACATCTCGACGAACGTTGGGGGCACGGGCCAATGGTCGGCCGGCACGATCACCATCGGCACGACGACTCCGCCGGTGAACGATGCGCCGGTGGTCAGCGGTACGGCCACGGTGCCGCCGAGCAACGAAGACACGCCGAGCCCGACGGGCACGCCGGTCACCGATCTGCTGGGTCAGGGCACCGTCAACTACACCGACGGCACCGACACGGTGCCGGGCGGGTCGACGGGCACGCCGGCAGCGGGGATTGCGATCACGGGCAACGCCTCGACGCCGGAGCAAGGCACCTGGCAGTACACGACCGATGGCGGAACGACCTGGGTCGACATTCCGCGCACCGGCCTCGGCGACAACAACGCGATCGTGATCCCGGCGACGGCGGGTGTGCGCTTCGTGCCGCAGCCGGATTGGAACGGTACGCCGGGTTCGTTGACCGCGCGTATCTCCGACGGGACAGGCGGTCTGCCGCCGACCGGCGCCGGCGATATCTCGACGGGTATCGGCGGCACCGGCCAGTGGTCGGCCGGCACGATCTCGATCGGCACGACGACGCCGCCGGTCAACGATGCGCCGGTGGCCACGGGCGAAACGAAGTTGCCGCCGGTCAACCAGGGCACGGGCAATCCGCCGGGCGCCTCGGTGAAGGACCTGTTCAAGGACAACTTCGACGACTCGCGAGATACGGTGTTGGGCGGTTCGTCGGCACATGAGTTGGCGGGCATTGCCATCACCGGCAATGCGTCGAACCCGACACAGGGCACGTGGCGTTACTCTCTCGATGGCGGTTCGACCTGGGCCGCGATTCCGACGGACCTCGGCGACGGAAAGGCCATCATCCTGCCGTCGACGGCGATGCTGCACTTCGTGCCGAACAGTGGGTTCTCCGGTACGCCCGGTGCGCTCTCGGTCCGGCTGATCGACAGCTCCTCGGGGCCGGTGACCTTCTCGGCCAACACGGATGTGACGATCAACGGTGGCACCACACCGTTCAGCAGCGCGGTGGTCCCACTTTCCACGAACATCACGCCAGTATCTACGCCGACAGGCCCATCGGTGCTGCCGAATGTGGTGGTGCCGTCGGATTATCTGTCGAGGGACGCCTTCGGCATCTTCGGCTTCTACCGGCGCGACATTGGCGGCATGCCGTCCGACTGGCTGGTGGGTTCCAACGTCTACCGCACGATGCTGGCCAACCAGCCCGGCACGGCGGCGGTTTCGACCGACGTCTTCTACGGCACAGCGCCGCGCCAGACGCTGCGCTACGAGGCGGCGTCGATCAGTGGCGGTCCGATCCCGCCCTGGCTGTACTTCGATCCGACGATGCTGACCTTCTCCGGCACGCCGCCGGAAGGGTCGGAAGGTGCCTACGACCTGCGTGTCGTCGCGACCGACCGTCACGGCCGGCAGGCTACTGCCGATGTGCACATCGTCGTGCTGCGCGAGCCGAAGGACATCCTGGGGCTGCTGCGTCCCACCGCGGTCGTCGAAGACGTCATGCGGACGCCGGCTGCCACACCGCCGGCACCGCCTGAAGAGACCACGCCCACGGAGACGCCACCAACGGGTGACCCGCAATCGCAGCCCTCGGCACCGCCGACCGGCGAGGGGGCATCGCCGGCGGCACCATCGGGTGACGGCGTGCAGCTTCAGTCGCCGCCTGCAGCCGATCCGGTGCACGGGCAATTAAACCAAGGCTTTGGTCTCTCGCCGCAGTTGCGTGAGCAGACCCAGGCCGGCCGCTTCGCCAGAGCAAGAGCGCTGCTCGACGCATTGGCGGCCTGATCCGCTAATCGAACTGTGTTTCGCGTGGCCGCTGGGGGCGGCCACGCTTTCAATATTGGGGAGATGTGGGAATGAGAACCGCTGTTGTTTCTGTGGCCGCTTCGCTTACGGCCTTGTTGGTTGCTGGCTGCGGCAGCCTGCGGCCCGACGCTATGACGATGGAAGAGAACGTCCAGCGCGCCCAGGCCGATCGCAAGAAGATCGAGCAGGCCTACGTGCCCGTGAGTGGCCCGCTGAGCCTCTCCGATGCGATCGCGCGCTCGTTGAAGTACAATTACGACGGTCAGCTCGCCAAGACCGAGATCAACATGCAGGAGAAGCAGCTCGATCTCGCTTTGTCGCAGATGTTGCCGAGGCTGGCGGCTGGCGCCGGCTATGACGGTCGCACCAACTACAATGCAGCGCAAAGCATCGATGTCTTCACGCAGCAGCAGAGCCTGACCTATTCGTACTCGCAGCAGCCGCAATTCTCGACCGCCGACCTGACGCTGACCTGGAATGCGCTGGACCTGGGGTTGAGTTTCTTCCAGGCCCGCCAGCAGGGCTATCGCGTACTGATCGCCATCGAGCGCCGCCGCAAGGTGATCGATAACATCGTGCGCAGCACGGCAACGGCCTACTGGCGCGCCAAGACGGCGTCTGAGTTGCTGCCGCGCATCGACCCGATGCTGAAGACGGCGCGTCAGATCCTCGAAGCATCGCGTGCAGCAAGCGCGCAGAACCTGCAGTCGCCGCTGGCCCTGCTCGATTTCCAGCAGAACATGGTGATCGTGCTGAGCGAGCTGGAGCGCATCCGCAACGAGCTCTCGGCCGCGCGCATCGAACTCGCGACCCTGATCAACATTCCGTCGAGCACCGAGGTGGTCTTCTCGGGCGGCTTGGCCGACAACATCGAGCCGCAGTTCGGCCTGAACAACCATCGGCTCGAGGATATCGGCCTGACCCTGCGGCCTGAGCTGCGCATCGAGGCCTATCAGAAGAAGATCGACCAGCAGGATATCTACAAGGAAATCCTGAAGATGCTGCCAGGCATCGGCATGATCGGCGGCTTCAATTTCAACTCCAACAACCTGCTCTACACCAACACCTGGGGTGAGATCGGCATTCGCGCCACCTTCAACCTCATGAGCATGATCCAGGGCCCGCGTGCCATCGCCGTCGCCAAGCAGGCGGTGGATCTCTCCGAAGAGCGGCGTGTTGCGTTGAGCGTGGCGATCCTGAGCCAGATCAATCTCGCCATCAACGAGTACGCAAACTCGCTCGACACCTTTAAGACGGCCAAGGACGTCGATCGCGTCGGCGTGCAGATCGGCCGTGTCGCCGACAGCGTATCGGAAGCCGGTGCGCAGTCGGAAGCCGACCGCATTCGCCGCCAGCTCACCGTGCTGACAACGCGCATCGCCCGCGACCGTGCGCAGGTGCGCGTGCTAGCCTCGTTGGCCTCCGTCTACTCGGCAACCGGCATGGACCTCGTGCCCGCCGGTGCCGAACTGCAGGATCTGCCGACGCTCACGGGCCAGGTCGAGCAGGCGATCATCCGCTGGCAGGCCGGCCAGTTGCCCGAGCTGCCGGCGGCAGCGCCGGCTCCCGAGCCCGCACCCGCTACCTCTGCGGCGCCGGCGGAGCCGATCCATACAGCCAAGGCGGACTGATCATGACCAAAACCATGCTCTCGACCGTCGTGCTCGGGCTGCTCTCCATCGGCCTGGCCTCCGGCGCTGCCGGCCAGAACGGAGCCGCCAACGGAGGGGCCAATCTGGCCTCCAACGGGGCGTCGTCCACGACGCAGCCGATCGGTGCGCAGGTGACAGCTCGCTCGACGGCCGTGATCGCCGCACCGATGGCGGGCCAGCTGGTCGAGTTCCCTGCTGCCGATGGCGATAGCGTCAAGCAGGACCAGGTGCTCGTCCGCTTCAACTGCGCCCAGCAGGAGGCGATGCTCGCCCGCGCCAAGGCCGAGTTGACGAAGCGTCAGGACCTCCTGAAGACCCAGCAGGCGCTGAAGGCACTCAATGCCTACTCGAAGGCCGATTTCGCGACGGCGCAGAACGATGTCGGCGTGGCGACGGCGGATGTCGCCGTGGCCCAGACGGCCGTCGAGAACTGCGTGATCAAGGCACCCTTCAGCGGCCGGGTCGCGGCAACTTCGGTACGCAACTACCAGTTCGTCCAGGCCGGTGCGCCGCTGCTCGACGTCGTGGACGACCGCGACCTCGAACTCGAATTCATCGTGCCCTCGCTGTGGCTCGCCTGGCTGAAGCCGGGCGCCACGGCACGGCTGCATGTGAGCGAGACGCAGCAGGACTATGACGCCAAGGTCTCGCGCATCTCAGGCAAGGTCGACGCTGCCAGCCAGACGATCAAGATCTACGGCCGCATCGAGGGCGATACCGGGAACTTGCTGCCGGGCATGAGCGGCACCGCGCAGTTCGCCGGCGCATCGCGCTAGGCACGTCTGTAATGGGTCCGGTTCCTCAACCGGCGCGGCCGGCTCAGGGCCAGACGCCCTCACAGACGCCCCCGCAGGCACCCCTTTCGGCGCCTGCTCAAGTGGGCCGGCTGAACCAGCAGCTCCTGCGCATGACGGAGGTGCTGCAGCTTGCCGCGCGGGCGCGTGATGCCGGCCGTGAGGAGCTGCCGTTCGTCATCGTCAACGAGACGGTGCGTGCCGTGGCCTACGACCAGGCCGTGCTGTGGGACGCCCGGACGGAGCGCGTGGTGGCGCTGTCGGGGGCGGCGCGGCTCGAAGCCGGTGCGCCCTACGTCCTGTTGCTCGACCGGCTCTATCGCGGTGTCGTCTCGTCCGGCAAACGCGACGAGGTTCAGAAGCTCGGCCCCGAGGCTGTGAAGGGCGATGACGAGGGTGCCAAGGCCTGGCTGGCGCCGCATCTGCTGTGGTGGCCACTTCGCGTGCGCGGAAACACCGTGGCGGTCCTGATGCTCGGCCGGCGCACGGCCTGGCAGGACAATGAACAGCCGCTCCTGAACGTGCTCTGCGGCAGTTACGGCCAGGCCTGGGAGCTTGCGCGCGCACGCCTGGCGCCTGTGAAGCTGGGTGGTCGCCGCAAGATCAAGCGCATCGCCATCGCCGCGGTCATCGCTCTTCTTATCGGAGCAGGTCTCGTCCCGGTACGCTCCAGCGCGATCGCGCCGGCCGAAGTCGTGGCTGAGACGCCGGCCTTCGTGCGTGCGCCTTTCGCGGGCGTGGTCGATGCCATCGAGGTTTCGCCCAACGCTGCAGTAAAGGCGGGCCAGCTCATCGTGCGCCTGGAGCGGCGCCAGCTCGATGCCGAATACAAGGTTGCGGCCAAGGTGCTGGAGACGGCGACGGCGCAGTTCCGTCAGACCTCGCAGGAAGCCATTACGGATCCGCGGGCGCGTGAGCAGCTCGCCACCCTTCGTGCCCGTCTCGACGAGGCACGTGCCGATTTCGACTATCGCCAGGCACGACTGGGGCGCGCCGACATCCTGTCGCCGGCCGATGGCATTGCCGTGTTCAACGATCCGGCCGAATGGATCGGAAAGCCGGTCGAGGTTGGCGAGCGCATTCTTCAGGTTTCACCGCCGACGTCCTCGCGCATCGAGATCGAGTTGCCGGTGACCGAGGCGACCAGTCTGGAAGAGGGGGCCGAGGTGACCTTTTTCAGCAATCTCACGCCCGATCAGCCGGTGACAGGCAAGGTCGTATTCGTGAGCTATGCCACGACGGTGACGCCGAGCGGCGTGCTGGCCTACACCGCGCGCGCCGATCTCGCTAGCGGCGCCGACCTGCGGCTGGGGCTCAAGGGCACCGCTAAGATCTTCGGACCGCCGCGACCGCTCGCGGTCTGGCTGCTGCGCCGGCCACTGGCCTATCTGCGCCAGCTGGTGGCATGACCACCGCCGCAGCCGGCGTCCTGCCGCCGCTGCGTGAGGACCTTACCCTCACGCCGGGCCCGCTGTCGGAAGGTCAACCTACTTGGTCGATCTACGATCCGGCGCGCCATCGCTTCGTGCGGTTGGGCTGGCTCGATTTCGAGATCCTGAGCCGCTGGGGGCTGCGGGTGCCCGATGCGATCCTGACCGCGATTGCTGCCGAAACGACCCTGCGGCCCAGCACAGACGACATCGTGCGCTTCGCCAAGTTCGCGCGCGGCGCTGGCCTTCTGCAGGCGACTACGGCCGCCGAGACGGCGCAGATGGCCGCGGAACGGGCGTTCGAGCGCAAGTCTGCTGCCTCCTGGCTGGTGCACAATTATCTCTTCCTGCGTCTCAGGCTGGTCAATCCTGACCGCTTCCTGACGGCGGCGCTGCCGTTGGTCCGCTGGATATTCACGCGCGCCGGCATGATCGGTATCGCCACTCTGGGCGTGTTGGCGCTGTTCCTGATCTCACGCGACTGGGAGCGCTACAGTCACAGCCTGATCGAGCAGACCACGGTCGACGGGCTGATCCAGATGGGCATCGCCATCTCCTTCGCCAAGGTGTTCCACGAGCTGGGGCATGGCTTTGCGACCAAGCTCTACGGTTGCCGCGTGCCGTCGATGGGCATTGCGTTCCTGGTCATGTGGCCGGTGTTGTGGACCGACACGACCGACGCCTGGCGGCTCACCGACCGGCGGCAACGGCTGGTGATCGACTCGGCCGGCATGGGCGCAGAGATACTGATCGCCGCCGTGGCCTCGATCGCCTGGGCGGTGCTACCGGACGGGCCGACGCGCAGCGCGATGTTCGTGCTCTCGAGCTCGACCTGGCTGCTGACCCTGCTGGTCAACATCAGCCCGCTGATGCGCTTCGACGGCTACTACATCCTCTCGGATCTGCTGGATTTTCCCAACCTGCAGGAGCGTGGCTTCGCCTATACGCGCTGGCTGATGCGCGAGATGCTGTTCCGGCCCAATGTCGCGCCACCTGAGCACCTGCCACCGCATCTCGTCCGGGTGATCGTCACCTGGTCGATCGCGACCTGGATCTACCGCTTCTTCCTGTTCATGGGCATTGCGGTGCTGGTCTACCACCTCACCTTCAAGGTCCTGGGCGTGGTGCTGATGGTGATCGAGATCTGGTTCTTTGTCGCCCGCCCGATCGTGAAGGAATTCGGCGTGTGGGCCAAACTGCCGACGGTCCGAAAGCCCAACCGCTACACCTGGGGCACGCTGGCGGTCTTCGCCCTGCTGATGCTGGCGCTGCTGGTGCCGTGGCGCGGCCGGGTCGATGCGCCGGCGCTGCTGCGGGCCGAACGTCAGGCGGTGCTCTTGGCGGCCGAGCCGGGCCGGCTGGTCTCGATGGTCAGCGAGAAGGCACGAGTCACCGAGGGGCAGGTCCTGTTCCGCATGGACTCTGTCGAAATCGATCACGATATCGCCGCCGCCCGTGCCCAGCTTGAAGCCGCACAAGCGGAGCAGACGGCCGGCACCTACAATCCCGAACGCCGCCGCGCCCAGCAGGCGGCCCTGGCCCGCACCTCGGAAGCAGGCGCAGCTCTTGCCCGCTCGGAAAGCCGCGCCGGCAGCCTCGAAGTTACGGCGCCCTTCGCTGGCGAAGTGCGGGATATCCCGACAGATCTACGTGTGGGCGCTCAGATCCGCCGGCTGGAGCGGCTGGGCGTCTTGGTCGCGGCCGACACCTCGGTGGTCGAGGCCTTCGTGTCGGAAGCCGATCTCGATCGTGTCCAGCCTGGCGCTGCCGCACGCTTCATCCAGGTCGATGGCGATACGCTCCTGCTCAAGGTTGCCGAAGTGGCGCATGCCTCGACGCGGGCGCTCGAAGTGATCGAACTCGCCTCGACGTACGAGGGCCCGATTTCGGTTCGTCGCGGGCCGCAGAATACGCTGGTGCCGGAGCATGCCCTTTACCGCGTCCTGCTGGTCGGGGAGCAACCGTTGGGCACGACGACGTCGCGCACCATCGGCACCGTCGTCATCGATGCGCCGCCGCGCAGTATCGCCGATATCATCTATCGGCGTACTGTCGCCCTCTTTCTGCGCGAAGCTTCGCCTTAGGCTGCGGCGCGCTGGTCGAAGTAGGCATCGAGCCGCTTGGCCAGGCCGTCGGAAATCCGCGTCAGCGGCAGCCGGCATTCGGGCGAGGCGATCAGGCCTGGTCGCCACAGCAGGTACTTGATCGGCATCGGATTGGCTTCGGCGAAGAGCAATGGCACGAACTGGGCGAGCGGTGCCCAAGCGGCGCGGGCGCCAGTCACATCGTTGGCAGCGAAACGGCGGCCGACCTCGATGAACCGATCGGTCATCAGATGACTGGCCGCCAGAATGCCGCCCTCCGCGCCGTGCGCCATCATGGTGAAGTAAAGCGCGTCTTCGCCCGTCAGCACCGAGAAATCCGCCGGCTTGCGCGCCAGCAATTCGAGTGACTGCGCGATGCTGCCGGAGCTGTCCTTGGCGCCGACGATGTTCGGTACCTCGGCGAGTTCCAGCAGCGAGTCGTTGGAGAGGTTCACGGCCGTGCGATAGGGGATGTTGTAGATCAGCACGTCGCGATCGGTCGCCGCTGCGATCTGGCGGAAGTGGGCAATCAGCCCATCCTGGCTCGGCCGATTATAGTACGGGCAGACCGACACGATGCCCTGGAAGGGAATGCGCTTGAGCCGCTTCAGCGTCTTCTCGACTTTGCGCGTGGCATTGCCGCCTACACCGACCAAGATCGGAACACGGCCGCACGCGACGGCTGCGGTGCGCTCGACCACCGCGTCGATCTCCGCCTCGTCCAGAGTCGGGGATTCACCTGTGGTGCCGAGTGGAAACAGACCGTCGGCACCAGCCTTGATGTAGTGCTCGACCAGACGGTCGTAGCTCTCGAAGTCGATGGCACCGTCCTTGAACGGCGTGATCAGCGGCACCCAGAGGCCGGAAATGCGGGTTGTCATGGCGTCACGCTATGCCTGCTTCAGAAATAAGAAAATCGAATGTTTTTGATAATATCGTTCACATAACGTTATATATCCCGATGCGTAGAGATCTCGATCTGGCACTGGTGCGCGCCTTTCTGACAGTCGTCGAGTCGGGTGGCGTTACGCGCGCGGCAGCCGTCCTCGGCATGAGCCAGGCGGCTGCCAGCCAGCAGATCAAACGGTTGGAAGAGGCGTTGGACTGCCGCCTGTTCGAGCGCCAGGGACGCGGCCTCGTCCTGGCGCCGGGCGGCGAGAGATTGCTCGCGCAGGCGCGCCGGCTGGTGGCAATGAACGACGAAGTTTGGTCTTCGATGCGTACGCCGCAGTTCGAGGGCGAGGTTCGCTTCGGCGTGCCCTACGACATCATCGGCAGCTTCGTGCCGCCGATTCTGCGCGGCTTTGCCAAGGCTCAACCGCGCGTCCGCGTCTCGCTGGTCTGCGAAGACTCGAAGATCGTACGTGAGCAGTTGAAGTCGGGAGGCGTCGATCTCGCACTCACGACAGAGATGGAATGCGGCCGCCATGGCGAAACCCTGCGCACCGACCGTCTGGTCTGGGTCGGCACGCCAGGAGGCGATGCGCATCTCAAGGATCCGCTGCCGGTGTCTCTCGGTGCGCCGACGTGTGTCTTCCGGCCCATTGCCATCGAGGCGTTGGGCAAGACGCGGCGTGACTGGCGCGCGGTCTGCGAGGTCAGCCGGCTGGAGCCTGTCTATGCTGTTCTCGAGGCAGGCCTTGCGGTCGCACCCTTGTTGCGTTCCTCGGTGCCCGAGCGCTTTGAAATCCTTGCCGGCGCGGCCGCACGTACTGCAAAGCTGCCGTCGCTGCCGGAGTTTCGCATCAATCTCTATGCGCCGCCGGGCCTCAGCCCCGCAGCGCGCGATCTCGCAGATCACGTGCGTGCAAGCTTCTCCGGCCGGCCACGCGGGAACCAGATACCCAACAATTGATACCAAGGGACACCTGTCGAGATGATCGCTCGGGCCGTATCTTCGCGCGCATGAGATTTCTCCTCGGTTGGGGCTTCAAGCTTGGTCTTCTTGGCGTCGCCTATCTGGCGTTGACCGGTGGCCTGTCGCTCAAGCTGCCGCAGACCGTGATGGGCTACGAAGTACCGCGCGAGGCGCATCAATGGGCGGAGCGCGCCAACGGCCTCGGCGACTTGGCGGACAAGGCGCAGGCCGGGGTCAAGACAGCCATCGACCGGGCGAAATAGAGAGTTCAAGAGGGGGCGTCCAAGGGGCCTGGAGAGTTCGCTTTCCAGGCCCCTTGTTTTTTCGAGTGCCACCCATCAGCGACATCAAACCGTCATCGACCCGTGTTTGATCCGGGCTCTGGGCATGTGGTTCGGCGGAGGAACACAGTGAACGGTGCAGTGGGTGATGCAGTCCGGGAGAAGTCGCGCGGCGTCGATGTGCGACCTTCGACCGAGAACGATGTGCCGGCCATGCTGGCGATCTACACGCATCACATTACGCGCGGGTTGGGTGAGGTCGATCCCGAGCCGACGCATGCCGACGACATCAAGCGACGGCGCAAGAACATGCTGCGCCGCCGGTTGCCGCATCTCGTCGCCGAGCGCGATGGCGCGGTCGTGGGCTACGCCTATGCGGTGCCGTTCCGCAAACGGCCGGCCTATCGCTATGCCGTGAAGCATTCGATCTATGTGCATCCCGATCATCTGCATTCGGGCATTGGCCGGCTGCTTCTGCCGGCCCTGATCGAGGCCTGCACAAGCGCAGGCTTCCGACAGATGTTCGCTTATATCGATGCCGACAATACGGCTTCGCAAAACCTGCACGAGGCCCTTGGCTTCCGGCGGGTCGGCCTGCTGGAAGGCGTCGGCTTCAAGTATGGTACCTGGACCGACAGCCTCCTGATGCAGCGTGCCATCGGCGACGGTACGATCACACCCCCGGCGGAGCTGACCTACTCCCGCACCACGTAGGTGTGGAAGCGGACAGCGCCGTCTTTGTCGGTTTCGCGATAGATGCCCTGGATTTCGACGTCGAAGCCGGGGAAGAGGTTAGCGGCTTTCTCGAACATGCCGAGATAATCGAGCATCGGCTTGGCCCGTTCGTCGAGCCTTTCACCGGGAACGATGCTGGCGATGCCGGGCGGGTAGACCACGAACATGGTCGTTGCGATACGGCCGAAAGCCTGGTCGATCGGCACATAGTCGACATTGTTGCGCACGAGCTGACGGACTGCTTCGTGTGGCGGCATCGCCGGCGTCGGCATGTGTTCGGGTGCGAACTGCGCCTTCTGCAGCGTGCTGACCGCGCTGTCGCGGAAGAAGGCGTGCATCTGCGCGCAGAGGTCGCGGAGCCTCAATCCCGAGTAGCGCGCCGGACGCCGCCGCACGAACTCGGTGATGACGTCTTCCAGCCGCGCATTGTCGTCGTGCAATCGCTTGAAGGCCACGAGGCTCGACAGCAACGTGCCTGCCTTGCTCGATTCGACACCGGGTGTCAGCAGGAAGAGCAGGGAGTTCAGGTCGTTTTTCTCAGGTACGACCTGATTCTCGCGCAGATATTGGGCGACCACAGGTGCGGGAATCCCGTGTGCGGCGTACTGGCCGCTCTGCCGGTCGAAGCCCGGCGTCAGCAGGATCAGCTTGTTGGGATCGGTGATGGCATAACCGGGAGCCACATGGCTGAAGCCGTGCCAGCTTGCATCCGGTGTCAATTCCCAGTAGCGGGCGTCGGTAGCGAGGTCGTCGGTCGGCACTTCCTCCCAGGCCAAGGTGCGGCTGGCGACAGTTACGCGGTCGGGGACGAAGGCTTCGAAGAACCAGCGTCGGGCGGGATCGCGCTCCTTGTCCTCAAACTCACGCTGGATCGCGCGGACCTTCTTGCGCAACTCGATGCCGAGACGGATCGTATCGTCCCAAAGCACTTCGCCCGAGCGACCCTTCATCATCTGCGCCCCGACATCGAGCGAGGCGAACAGCGGATAGAAAGGCGACGTCGAGGCGTGCAGCATGAAGAACTCGTTGAAGCGCCGATGCTCGATGCGGCGGCGCTGGCCTTCGATGTGGCTGTCCTTGACGTGGATCTGCGAGGCCTGGCTGAAGCTCGCGAGCTGCTTGTGCGCCGATTGCGTGGCGATGATGCCGGGGGCATCGGGACCAAGGCCGGAGAGGCCCATGGCGAAGCGGCCGGCGTAGATCGGGTGGAACTTCATGAAGCCCGCCCAGGCTTCGTCGAACAGGATGTAATCGCAAAGATGTCCGATCTTCTCGACGATCATGCGGGCGTCGTAGATCGTGCCGTCGTAGGTGCACTGTTCGATCACGGCGACGCGAAACGGCCGTTCGCGCTTCCAGGCATCCTTGTCTTCGATCAGTGGATGGGTGCGGATCTTCTCGCGGATGCGGGTTTCGTCGAAGGCTTCATGGAAGATCGGGCCGATCAGGCCGTGGGTATTGCGGTCGGTCTCGAGGAAGACGGGGGTGCCGCCGCCCAGGAACAACGCCCCGTGGTGCGCCGCCTTGTGGTTGTTGCGGTCGAACAGCACCAGATCGCCTTCGGCGACCAGCGCCTGCAGCACGATCTTGTTGGACGACGACGTGCCGTTCAGCACGAAATAGGTCTTCTCGGCGCCGAAGATCGCCGCCGCTTCCTGCTGCGCCTTCAGCGCCGGGCCCTCGTGGACCAGCAGGTCGCCGAGATCCAGCACCGAGTTGTCGAGGTCGTCGCGGAACACTGCCTCGCCCAGATGCTCGACGAAGATCCGGCCGATCGGGCTCCTGTTGTAAAAGATGCCGCCATTGTGGCCGGGGCAGGTCCAGAGCTGGTTGCCTTCCTCGGCATAGTCGACGAGCGCGCCGAAGAACGGCGTCTTCAGGGTCTCGGCGTATTGCTTCAGCCGGCTCACCAGGTTCTTGGCGATGAACTCCGGCGTCTCTTCGGAGAGGAAGATGTAGCCGTCGATATAGTCCAGCACCTCGACGGGGATGTCCTCCAGGCGCTTGCGGCGCACCAGGATGACGATCGGCATTTCGAGGCCGCGGCGGCGCATCAAATTGATCAAGGCAACGGCCTTGCCTTCTAGACCCTTCTTGCCCCAGTCGACGACCATGCAGCCGACGGCGGCGTCGGTCTGGACCGCGATCTCGGCATCCTCGATGCGCCGGGCGCGCACGACCTGGAAGCCCATCCTGTCGATGGCAGCAGTGATCTCCCCCAGCCGGTGGCCTTCGAGGTCGTCGGTGTCGAAGGCCGGTGTGCAGAAGAGAAAGGTGAAGCGCCTGAAGAAATCCATCGGCTGAGATCCGTCAGTAGACTGCTGGGACGTAGAGTTCGGGGGCGACCGGCGTGCGCAGATAGTCAGGCTTGTGCTCGCGTTGCGGCAGCACGATAGCGTCGTGCGTCACCTCCTGATAGGGCACCTGCTGCAGGAGATGGTGGATGCAGTTGAGCCGCGCCCGCCGCTTGTTGTTGCCCTCGATCACCCACCAGCGCGCCTCCGGGATATGGGTGCGCGCCAGCATCTCCTCCTTGGCCTTGGTGTACTCCTCCCAGCGCCGCCGGGATTCGAGATCCATGGGGGAGAGCTTCCATTGCTTCATCGGGTCGTGGATGCGCATCAGGAAGCGCAGGTTCTGCTCCTCGTCGGTGATCGAGAACCAGTACTTCACCAGGATGATGCCGGAGCGGACCAGCATGCGCTCGAATTCCGGCACGGTGCGGAAGAACTCCTCGACCTCCGCCTCGTTGCAGAAGCCCATGACGCGCTCGACGCCGGCGCGGTTGTACCAACTGCGGTCGAACAGCACGATTTCGCCGGCGGCCGGCAGATGCGCTGCGTAGCGCTGGAAGTACCATTGCGTCCGCTCGCGTTCGCTCGGCGCCGACAGGGCCACGGTGCGGCAGACACGCGGGTTGAGCCGCTGGGTCACGCGCTTGATCACCCCGCCCTTGCCGGCGGCGTCGCGCCCCTCGAACAACACCACGACCTTGAGCTTGTGGTTGATCACCCAGGCCTGCAGCTTGATCAGCTCGCGCTGCAGGCGCAGCAGCTCGGTGAAATAGAGCTTGCGGTCGATTTCGTTATGTCGCGTCAGATCGGGTTGATCGGGCAGGTGCGACAGCAGGTCGTCGCCGAGCTCCAGTTCGAGCTCTTCGTCGATGCTGTCGGCCAGCTCGCGGCGGACGCGGTCTTCGAGCGTGTCTCTGTTCAGTTTACTGTCCATGGCAGGCCCTCCGTCACATTCCGTCGTATAACGCGAGCGGAAGGTGAGCGCTGCCCGTGACAGTTTCGCGACGGTTTAGGGTTTGGGCAGCAGTCGTTTCGCCTGCATCTCGGCGAAGCATTTGCGGAACATCGCCTCGGTGTCCATCACCTCGGTGAAACCGGCCTGCATCAGCTTGATCGTCGAAACGAGGGCCGCCGGACCAGGCTCGGTACGGCCAAAACCCATCGTATAGTCGGCATATTCGAAGGAGAGGCCGACAAACTCCTTGAGCGTGCCTGATACGAGGCCGTGCGCGGCGCGAATTTCGGCCCATTCGCCTTCATGCGGCCGGATTTCCTGGTCGAGCTCCAGAGGTACATGCTCGCCTGGTGCAAATCCCAGGGCGTCGGCGATGGCAGGCCAGACATTCGGCCAGACGAACACATCACCGTTTGTGACGTTGAAAATCTCGTTGCGCGCGGCGGCGGCTTCGCCGGACCAGGCGATGGCGCGCGCCAGCAGGTCGGTATCTACCGCCTGGGCGACCCTTCCGACGCCACCGGGATAGTCGAGCTGGGTCTTGCCGGCCCGGCGCATCATGGCGGCATAGACGCCCAGCGCAGGGATCACGTTCATGGCGCTGCCGACCGAATCGCCCACGATCAGCACCGGCCGCAGGATCGACCAGCTCCAGGCCTTGCCCTTTTGTTGAGCGCTGAGAAAGCGTTCCTGGTTCCAGTAGAAGTTCGGCTGCTCATGCATCTCCGAACGATTCTCGCGCGCCGGCACGGCAAGCGGGCGGACATGCACGCCATAGGCCTTGGTACCCTGCAGCAGCGCGACGTGGCGCAGCCCAGGTGTGGCCTGCTCCAGCGGGCCAAACAGGTTGCGCAGCATCCGATCGTTGGTGCGGATCTGTTCGTCCTCGCGCCAGCCCGCGACTAGGCCCGGTTGTTCGTAGAGTGCGGCATAGACGAGATGCGTCACGCCGGCGAACTCAGGTGCGAGCTTAGCGCAGGCGGCCGCGTCGGTGAGGTCGAGTGGCAGCCAGCGCGCACCATGGGTCTCGTCGGGGCGGCGGCGAGAGAGGGCAATCACCTCGCAACCAGGTTCGGTTGCGAAGTGCTTCATGGCAGCGTAGCCGACGAGGCCGGTAGCGCCAGCGATCAGGACTTTTTTGCTAGGCATGGGACGCCCTCAGCCTAGCACGCTCGTGGCGCATGCAAAGGCTGTGCGTTCCGCCGGTCGAGCCGTCAGTTCAGCGCGCGGTCGAGGCTGGTATGGAAGCGCTTCAGATTCTGTTCCAACCGGCCGACGATCAGCCGGTCGTTGGCGCCGCTGGCCAGCCCGCGCTGGATCTGCTCGCAGATCGGCAGGTCCTCGCTGTTGAACACGCCGCGGTCGATCAGGTCGAAGGACCGCGCCCAATGCGCGTCGGCCTTGTCGTCGCCGGGAAGATGCGGCGTCAGCATCGAATGCACGAACAACGTCTCGTCGGGTGCGATGGGGAACAGCCCGAGATGGCTGACATAGTCGGGGTGATGGATGACGATCGTGTTTGGAAACACGTAGTGCACCAGCGTGCCATGCTCGCTGAGCGTCCAGCGCTCGGGCGGCAGGTCGCGAATTTCCTTGGTGCGGTCGCGCGCTGCGAGAAAGCGGATGTGCGGGCCGAGCGCATCGCTCACCGACACAGAGTCGGTGAAGAATGGACCGATGGTCCCGGAATGCAGGCGAGTCACGTGGTAGATCTCGAGGAACGCCTCGACGATCAGCTTCCAATTGGTGGCACGCCGGCTGGTGCTCTGGCGATAGAAGCGGTGGCTGCCGAGATCGGCCGCGTCGAGATCGCCGTCGACGCCGTTCAGGAACGACGCCATGTCGGGCAGGCTGGCCGCCGGATCGAGCATTACCCAGATCATGCCGTGGCGCACGACGGAGGGAAGCTCGCGCAGGCCGGTCAGGTGCTTGTCCAAGGTCGGAAAGGCCTCGGCGCGTGGCACGCCGGCCAGCGACCCGTCGAGGCGGTAGGCCCAACCGTGGTAGGGGCAGACCAGGCTCTGGCGGCGGCACGGCTCGCCGTCCTCGACGATCAGCCGGGCACCGCGATGACGGCAGACATTGAGCAGCACCTTTACGACGCCCTCGCGCGTCCGCGTCACCAGTAGCGGCACGCCGCAAATCTCGCGTGCCATGACGCTTCCCGGCTCGCGCAACTGGTCGGCGGGACCGAGGCACAACGGTAAGCGGCGGAACAGGCGCGCTTGCTCCTGCTCGAAGCGGTTGCGGTCGATGTAGATGGCGGGATCAAGGCTGGCTTCCTCGGCCTGCCAGTCCGGGCTGGTGCGCCGATCCATCTCGCTCAGCAGGCGCTGGAAGATGTTCTGCCAATAAGGTTCTGCCGCCATCGTCGTCATGGTCAGGACTCCTTGTAGGGGCGGGCCGAAACGGCCTGCAGGCAAAAGGCAGTCACGTCGCGCGCCAGCGAGGCGGCGTCGGGTTGGTGGTCGGCATCCTGCGCCAGCGGACCGATCAGCCCTTCGGTCAGCGCGCCGATCAGGCCGGCGGCGGCGAGGCGGGCGTTCTGCAGCGGGAAGTCGCCGGCCGCGATGCCGTCGGTGATCAGGCCCTCGAACACATCGGCGAAAGCGCGGCGAGAGGTGAGGCGGGCAGCATCGACTTCCGGCTCGGCCGGCTCGGCGATCATCGCCCACGCAAGACGCCGCGCCCGCACGGCGCGCAATGCGAAAACTCGTACCGCATCGGCCAGTCGCGCCATCGCCGTGCCTTCGGAGCGTGCTACGGCGGCCAGCACCGCGAGCTCGTGACCGGCATTCAAGGCCAGGGCTTCGGCGAAAAGCTCTCCTTTGGAGGGGAAATGCCGATAAACCGTGCCGGTCGCCACGCCGGCCGCCTCGGCCACAGTCGCGACCTGGGCGCCCCGGAAGCCGACTTCGCCCACGACGGCACGAACCGCTTGAAGAATGCGATCCCGCTTGTCCTGAAGCTGTTCCTGAACTCGCTCGGTATGGCGATAGGCCATGATGTGAATTCCGGTTCAATTCTTGATTAAGAAATGAACCTGGATTCAATTCATGTCAATCCCCTTCCGGACCTCCTGCAACGACAGGCCGGTTGGCGGGTTGAGTCCCGAGCGTTGTCTCGTGACAGGAGCATCCCGGATGCAATCCAAGCTCGTCTTCGAGGAAGCAGGTGAGCGCACCTTCGTCCTCGTTCTGGCCGCCGGTGAAGAAGCCTTCGCGTCGATCAGCGATTTTGCGACCAGGGAGAGCCTGTCGGCGGCATCGTTGACGGCGATCGGGGCTTTCGAGCGCGCCACCCTCGGGTGGTTCGACCTAGCAAACAAAACTTACAAGCCGATCCATATCGAAAGTCAGTGCGAGGGGTTGAGCCTCCTGGGCGACATCGCATTGGGCGATGACAGCAAGCCCAGTCTTCACATGCATGCCGTCATGGGGCTGAGCGACGGCACGACCCGTGGCGGGCATTTCCTGAAGGGCATCGTGCGGCCGACGCTCGAAGTTACCGTCAACGAAACGCCGGCGCGGCTGCGTCGCCGCCAGCGGCCGGAACTGGGATTGGCGTTGATCGATCTGTCGTAGAAATGCGGGGCCGGCCTGACCTACTCTCCGGGTCATGCCCTTGCATTTGGAAATTCACCGGCTGTCCCGAACCATCGTCATCGTCACGCGCGGCCAAGTTACAGCAGAAGACGTCGAACTTTGCGCCCGGGAGATCGCTGACGGGAATGTACGGCATTTCACCAAGATCATCGACGTTTCGACCGCCACGTCTGATCTCACAATGGAGCAGATGGAGCGTATTGCATCGCGGTTGCGTGGTGGTGATACGACCCGTGGAGCCATTGCGTTCGTGGTCGATCCGGAGCGCAAACAGGCGGCGCAGATTTTCGCCGACGCCACTCAGAGCGACCGGCCCGTGAAACTGTTCCGGAGCCTTCACGATGCCCGCCGCTGGATTGCAGAAATTTCAGATGCGTTCGGTGATTAATAAGAGCATCTACCGTTCGCGCTTGAAGCAGTAAGCATCGGCTTCGCGGCATGCCGATGCGGTCGGCAGGTTCAGAGAGAGAGAGCCTAATTGAGGCCATACATCGAGAACTGCTGGGCGACCTCGGGGTTGATCGTCTCCGCGGCGCGCTGGTCGGCTTCGCCACCGGCTACATCGCCTTTCTTGATCTTCGCGAGACCGCGGCCGTAGAGCGACAGCGCGCGATTGGGGTCGATATCGAGGGCCGCGTTGTACTCGTTCAAGGCCAATGCCGGATCGCCGAGCTTCAGATAGATGAAGCCGCGCGTGTCGCGGACGTCCAGGTTGATCGGCATCAACTTCAATGCCGTGTCGCAATCCGCGAGTGCCTGGACGAGATCCTGTCCGGCGATCGCGCGCGTCAAGCCGCGGTTGTTGTAGGCGAGGCCAAGCTGCGGGTTCAGCGCGATGGCCGAGCTGTAGTCGGAGATCGCCTTGTCGTACTCCTTCTTGGCGAAATGGGCATAACCACGATTGTAGAAGGCCAGCGGATTCGTGTGATCAATCGAGATGGAAAGATCGAGATCGCGGATCGCCATGTCGAGTCGGCCCTGGCCCAGGTAGATGGCGGCTCGATTGCTCAAGGCATCGGCGTTACGCAGGTCGTACTTCAGGGCGGCATCGTAGTTTTGCAGCGCCGCTATCGCGTTGCCGCGCCGCCCGTAGGCCAGACCGCGCATCAGATAGGCCAGCGGGTTCTCGGGAGCCATGGTCACCGCGCGGTCGAGATCGCTCATGCCGCGGCCGAAGTCACCGAGTTGAACGAAGGCGTCGCCTCGCCGAATCAGGGCGTCGACATTGTCGGGTTCCAGGACCAGGACCCGGTCGAAATCCTGGATCGCCCGGTCATAGGCACGCTTGCGCGTGGCCAGCAGGACGCCGCGGTTGAGGAAGGCGAGCGAGGCGTTGGGATCGAGCTTGATCGCGTCGCTGTAGTCGGTGAGCGCCTTGTCGGTCTGTCCGACGGCATCCAATGCCGCGGCGCGTCGAAAGAGGTTCAACGCATCGGGGTTGGCGGCGTTAATCAGCTGATCGTAATGCTGGATGGCGTCGAGATAGTCCTCGCTGGCCAGCACCTTGTCGCCGAGCATCGTGCGGGCGATGCCGCGCGTCAGCCGCGCCATCGCCACTTCGGCGGGCTGGAGCTGGCGGCTCCCCAGCGCCTTGGAGCAGGCGGCCGACCGTCGCTCAGCATCGGCTGTCGTCGGAAACATCTTCTGTACGCATTCGTCGTAGGCGGCCTTCACCTCGGCTGCGGATAAACTCGGCGCCGCGGCAGGCGAGGGCGTCGGCGCCTTGTCGGCTTCCACCCGTGCAGGCGAATTGACGTATCCGACGGTCAGCACAGTAGCGACACCCGCCACGGCAAGGCCTGCGGCTGAAACGATGAGGATCTTGAAGGGGGACAAGAGTCAGCTCCTCTCGAGAAATGTCTTGGCCTCGGCGACAGCTTCGGCAAGCCCGGTACGCTCGATCACGACGCCGGGCGGAAAAGCGCTGAGCAGGCGGCTGGGCAGGCGCGAGTCGAGCATCACGAACAGACCACGATCGTCTGCACGACGGATCAGTCGGCCATAGGCCTGCTTTAGACGCAACCGGGCCAGCATATCGTCGTAGGCGTTGGCACCGGCACCCGCCGCCTTCCAGTAGGCCTTGCGGGCGCGATGCAGGATGTCGGGCCGTGGCCAGGGCACGCGATCGAATACGATCAGGCGCAGCGAGCGACCCGGCACGTCGACGCCGTCGCGCACGGCATCGGTGCCGAGCAGGCAGGAATGCTCCTCGGCGCGGAAGATATCGACCAGCGTGGCCGCATCCATGCCGCCGACATGCTGGGCATAGAGCGGGAGGCCCGCTTCTTCGAGCGCCGGTGCGATGCGCTGATGGACAGCGCGCAACCGGCCGATTGCCGTGAAGAGGCCGAGGGCGCCGCCCCCTGCCGCCAGGAAGAGCTCGCGATAGGCAGCGGCGACCTGATCGGAATCGTCACGCTTCACGTCCTTCACGATAAGGACCTTGGTTGCCTCGGCATAATCGAACGGCGAGGCCATCGCGGCGCGGATCGCCGGGGCCGCGAGATGCTTCGTTCCGGTGCGTGCCTCCGCCACCGTCCAGTCGGCCAGGCCGCGCGGGTCTTCGTCGTTGGCGGCGGCCGGTACGCCGAGCGAATCGCGCAAGGTTGCCGAGGTGATGACCGCGCCATGTGCCGGACGAATGACCGAGTTCACGAACGGTTCGGTCGGATCGAGATAGTGGCGATACATGCCGACGTCGATTTCGCGACTCTGGCTGCGCTCGACGGCGAACCAATCGACGAAAGCCGGATCGGGATCGTTGTGCAGGCCGCGCAGCATGGCGCGCCAGGACTCGAGCGTAAGTTCGCAGCGGTTGGTGAGCGATCGCGCCACACCTTCGATGCGGGCGCGCTGCCCGGAATCGAGCTTGTCGGCTTCGCCTTCGAGCTTGGCGCGAAGCGCCTGCCGCAGCTTGCGAACCGGCCCCAGCATCTTGTCCAGCGCATCGGCCAGTTGATCCGCCGCCTCGATCAGGCCGGGGTTGAGCGGCCGCACGTCGCATTCCTGGCCGAAGCCCTGATCGTCGCCGGCCGACCGGGCGCGAACCTGCACCCGCACCAGCGCCAGGAATTCTTCGGCGGGGCCCAGTACCGTGCCGTCGGCAAGGCGTGTCTGCCAGTTGGGCGAGGGGAGTTGCTGGGCGAGGTCGAGCAGACGGCGCAGCGCCTGCTGCGCCTCGACATCCTCGCCGATCAGGTCGCTCAGTCGACGCTCCAACCCGCGCGCGCGGCTGCCGCGGCGTCCCTCGGCACCCAGCAACCAGCGGCGAAGATCGGAGGCTTCGACGCCGCTGAGATGCGCGCCGAAAGCGCCATCGGCGGCATCGAACAGGTGATGACCCTCGTCGAACACGTAGCGCAGTGGCCGCGTACCGTCGTCGAGCCCACCCATCGCCGCCTGGATCATCACCAGCGCATGGTTGGCGATCACGATATCGGCCTGGCGGGCACGGCGGATCGTTCGTTCGACAAAGCACTTCCGATAATGCTCGCACGCCGAGTAGATGCATTCGCCTCGCCGGTCGGCCAGCCGTTGCACGCGGCTGCGGCCCACGAGATCGAGCAACCAGGCAGGCAGGTCACCGCCGATCATGTCGCCATCGCGGCTGGCCAGTGCCCAGCGCGCCAGCAGACCGAGGCCGACGGCGTTCTCAGGGACCAGGCCAGTGCGCATCACCGCTTCCTGGAAGTTCAGCAGGCAAAGATAGTTCTCGCGGCCCTTGCGGATCACCACGCGGCGGCGCTTCTCGGCACTGTCGCGATGCAGGCGGTCGAGTTCGTTGTCGATCTGGCGCTGCAGGTTGCGCGTGTAGGTCGCGATCCAGACCGGTGCGCCGTTCTTCTCGGCCCACAGGCTCGCAGGCGCGACATAGCCCAACGTCTTGCCGACGCCGGTACCGGCTTCGACGAGGACGACATTGGGTTTGTCTTCTTCCGTGCGCGGCGCGAAGGCCTGGCTGGCGGCAGAAGCGTAGTCGCTCTGCGTCGGCCGTGCTTCGGCGATGTTACTGCCGGCCGAGACGAGCTGGGCGAGACGCAGTCGTGCTTCGCGCGGTTCGACCGGCTCGCTGCCGGGCGGCGGGGCCGGCGGCGGCTCCTCCCAGACCGGGAGGCTCTTCCAGACATCGAGACCAGCACCGGGCCGAAGCCTTTTCGCGCCCTGGCCGATGCCGAGGGCGGCCAGCACGGTGCCACCCCACTCCCAGAGGCCCCGCGCCATGGCGAGCGCCGTGTCTTTCATCTCAGGTGAGGCAAGGGCTGCCATATCCTCGAGCTCGTCGATCAGGGCGCGTGCGATCTCGGGGAGGGCGGCAACCTCTTCTTCCGGTGTTGTCGGAATGTTGAGGTCGAGGGCCTCACACAGACCGCGCACGGTCGGCAGGCAGAAATGCGCGGGCCGGACGAAGGCAAAAAGCGCCAGCAGGTCGCGGGCCTTGAGGTCGTCAAGGCCCAACCGGGCCGCGACGGCAGGGGCATGGCAGACCAGGGGCGAGGTGCCAATGGCGCGCAGATTGGCGTCTCTGCCCGACAGGCGTTCGACCGTGCCGTCGGGCGTGCGCCAGAGCGCGCCGCGCGCCGTGGCGACCAGGGCCGGCCAAGGAGGTAGCGCGGAAGAAGTCACTGGGCGGGCATAGCACAGGCCAATTGCCCGATGCAGCGACCGTCGGTTGCCCCTAGAATCTCGGCTTATGAAATCTCCCGCGCTCCTCGGCAGGATCACTGCCGTCTTCCGTCAGTCCGGCGCCATGGACAAAGGAAAAGGCAAGGTCACGGGGGTGATTGCCCTGACCTTGGGCGGCCTTGCCGTGCTGGCAGTGCTGGCGTTCCATTTCCCGCAGTACCTGACGACGCCGGATCTTCGGAAGAAGTACGATGTCTCCGTCCTCCGCGAGATCATGCTGGTTGGGATGGTGATCGCGGGCGGCATGGCGATCGCCAACCTGATCCAGCTGCGCAATCGCTGGCTGAATGGGACGGCGCTGGTGCTGATCCTGCTGGCCGCGGCGTTGGGCGGCCATCGCGTGCCGGTCGCCGACTTCCCCGACAACACGCCCTATGTCGGCCTGGATTGGTTCATCCTCGACCTGCTCGGGTCGAGCATGATCTTTGTCCTGATCGAGAAGATATTCCCGTTGCACCAAAATCAGCCGGTGTTCCGGCCGGGCTGGCAGACCGACTTCACGCATTTCATCGTGAACCATCTGCTGGTGGGATTGGCGCTGCTGATCGTGAACTTCGCCATCCATCGGTTGTTCGGCTGGATGGTGTGGCCGCCGCTGCAAAAGTGGGTGGGCGGCCTGCCATTCTTTGCCGAGCTGTTCCTCGTCATCCTCGTGGCCGATCTGGTGCAGTACTGGACGCATCGCGCCTATCACGAAATCCCCTTCCTCTGGCGCTTCCATGCCGTCCATCACAGCGCGGAGTACATGGACTGGATGGCTGGGTCGCGGCTGCATCTGTTCGAGCTGCTGACGACGCGCGTGTCGATCCTCGGCGTGCTCTACGTCCTGGGCTTCAACCAGACGACGACCGACATCTACATCGTGATCGTCGGCTTCCAGGCGGTGTTCAACCACGCCAACGTGCGCGTGCCGATAATCTTTGCCAAAGCGCCGCTCAAGTGGCTGATCGTGACGCCGGACTTCCATCACTGGCATCACAGTTCGGAGCGCGAGGCGATCGACCGGAACTATGCCGCCCACTTCGCTTTCATCGACTACATCTTCGGTACAGCCGTGAAGTCGGAGCGCCGCTTCCCCGGCAAATACGGTGTTTTGGGCGATTACATGCCGCCGGGCTTCGTGCGCCAGC
Organism: Reyranella massiliensis 521; assembly: GCA_943369775.1. Taxonomy (GTDB): domain Bacteria; phylum Pseudomonadota; class Alphaproteobacteria; order Reyranellales; family Reyranellaceae; genus Reyranella; species Reyranella massiliensis_C. The sequence continues at coordinate 13,447 of CALROF020000036.1, read as the reverse complement.
AGCTCTTCCCTTTCACTTGGAAAGGTTGAGCTGGGAAGGGCTGACGCGGCGCTGCCGTTCGGCGAGCAGTGAAAGGAGTGCGGCCACCACCAGGGCTGCCGCCGCGGCGAGCGATGGCGTCGAGAGGCTGCCGGTCGCGTCATAGAGATAGCCGGCGAATATCGGGCCCAGGATCTGGCCGAGGCTGAAGGAAACGGTCATCAGCGCGATGCTTCGGCGGGGATCGCCGCTGCTGCGCTCGCGGGCGGCGACCAGGCCGAGCGCTGTCAGACCGACGAACGTGCCCCCCAGGAAGATCGCCGCGATGATCACGCCGGCCGTTTGCACCCAAAGGGCGCTGGCCGCCACGCCGACGGCCTCGACGAGGTTCGCCACGACATAGGCACGCATCACACCCCATCGGGCACCGAGGGCTGTCCAGAGCGCCACCGACGGCACGGCGCTCAAGCCGACCACCAGCCAGATATAGGGTTCGAGATGGGCGATCGCCGGTGCGCTGCGTACCAGATCGACGATGAAGGTGGCGGTGATCACGTAGCCGAAACCGAACAGGCCATAGGCCACGATCAGTGCAGCGAACCCCGGCGAAGTGCCGGAGGCGCTCTGCGTCCGTGCGGTCTGTGGCACTGCCTCGTCGGGTGGTACCAAAGCCGCAACAGCGATGACCGCGGCGAAACATAGAATGGCGCTGGCAAACCAGAGGATCTGCCACGAGGCGTGCGCTATCAGCAGCGCCGCTACCAGGATTGCAGAAAGGGCGATGCCGCTGCCGACGCCCGCGAAGTGCACGGCCGAGAGCGAAGCGCGGCCGGCGGCTGCGAGCCGGTCGAGCACCAGGGCCGAGCTGAAGATCAGGACGAAGGCGCTGGCGGCCCCGGCGATCAGTCGTAGTGCGATGAAGAGCGGCATGGTCGCGGCCGCGCCCATGCCGGCGAGGCAGATCGCGTTGACGGCGAGGGCCACCAGCAGCCAAGTTCGGCGCGAACCGGGAAGCCGCAACGCCCCCAGCAGGGCGCCTGCGAGATAGCCGATGAAATTGGCCGAGGCGATCAGGCCGGCCTGGCCCTTGGTGAGCTGCAGCGCTTCGACCATCGGCGGCAGGATCGGCGTATAGACGAAGCGGCCGATGCCGAGGCCGGCCGCCATCGCCAGAAGGCCGCCGATTGCAAGCAGGAGAGGGCGTTTTTTCATTGCAGGCGCGGCACTTTGGGCGCTTGGCGCAATTGACGCAAATGCCCCCCGCACCTAGTTTGCCCGATCCATGTCTCAGATTGATCGTACCCTCGCCGAGGCCGCGCGCGCGTGGCCATTTGAAGAAGCCCGCAAGCTCGTCGCCCGGATCGGCGAAAAAGCGCCGGCGAAAGGCTACGTGCTGCTCGAAACCGGCTATGGCCCGTCGGGACTGCCGCATATCGGCACGTTCGGCGAGGTCGTGCGGACGACCATGGTGCGCCAGGCGTTCCGGCGTCTCAGCGACGTGCCGGCGCGGCTGTTCTGCTTCTCCGACGACATGGATGGGCTGCGCAAGGTGCCCGACAACGTGCCGAACAAGGAGATGCTGGCACAGCATCTCGGCAAGCCGCTGACGGCAGTGCCGGATCCGTTCAGCAACGAACATCCGAGCTTCGGCGCGGCCAACAACGCACGCCTGCGCGCCTTCCTCGATTCCTTCGGCTTCGAATACGAGTTCCAGTCGGCCACCGATTGGTACAAGTCCGGCCGCTTCGACAAGATGCTGCTGACGATGCTGCAGCACTACGACGAGGTGCAGGCGGTAATGCTGCCGACGCTCGGAGAGGAGCGCCGCGCGACCTATTCGATCTTCCTGCCGATCTCGCCCAAGACCGGCCGCGTCCTGCAGGTGCCGCTGGTCAAGGTCGATGCTGATGCCGGCACGATCGTCTACCACGACGAGGACGGTACGCTGGTCGAGACGCCGGTCACCGGCGGCAACGTCAAGCTGCAGTGGAAGGCTGACTGGGCCGGCCGCTGGTTCGCGCTCGACGTCGACTACGAGATGTACGGCAAGGATCTCATCCCCTCGGCCGAGCTCTCGGCCAAGATCGTGAAGATCCTGGGCGGCAAGCCGCCGGAAGGTTTCAACTACGAGCTCTTCCTCGACGAAGAGGGCAAGAAGATCTCCAAGTCCAAAGGCAACGGGCTCTCGGTCGAGGAGTGGCTGCGCTATGCCCCGCCGGAATCGCTGGCGCTTTACATGCAGCAGCAGCCGCGGCGTGCGAAGCGACTCTACTTCGACGTGATCCCACGTGCCGTCGACGATTATCTATCTGCCGTCGAGAAGCTGCCGGCCGAGGAACCGGCCAAGGCGTTGGAGAACCCTGCCTGGCACATTCACAACGGTACGGCGCCGACCAACTCGGCGGCCGGAGTCACCTTCGGCATGCTGCTGAACCTCGCAGGCGTGGCCAATACCGAAGATAAGAACGTGCTGTGGCAGTATCTGCGCCGCTACGTGCCGGGAGCGACGCCGGAGAACGCTCCTTACCTCGATCGGCTGCTGGCCGGTGCGGTGGCCTACTACCAGGACTTCGTGAAGGCCTCGAAGAAGTTCCGCCTGCCCAACGAGAAGGAGCGCGCGGCGCTGCAGGATCTGGCCGCGACTCTGCGCGAGATCGACGAGACGGCGACGGCCGAGGTCATCCAGGACGAGGTCTACGAAGCAGGCAAGCGGCACTTCGCCAAGGAAGAGCTGCGTCAGTGGTTCAAGGCCCTCTACGAAGTGCTGCTGGGTAGCGAGCAGGGGCCGCGCATGGGTGCGTTCATCAAGCTCTATGGCCGCGACAACGTCGTGAAGCTAATCGAGCGTGCGCTCGCCGGCGAGGATCTGGGCAAGGCAGCCTGAACGTGAGCGATTCGGTCGTTTTCGACTATCTCAATCCGGATGTTCCGCCAGGGTTGCGGCTCCTCGATGTGCCGCTGGTCCGCGCCGATGCCAAGTCCCTTAAGGGCTACGGCGAGGTTGTGCGCGACCCCAAGAAGCATCGGATCGAGATCGTTCCCTGGCCGTTGACAGGCTGGCGGCGGCTCGATGCCGGCACGGGCATCGAAGGCGGCACGACCGAAGGCATCTTCGCCTGCGAATGGAAGGGCAATGAGCTGATCGGTCGTAACGACGCGGTCGGCGGCCACTATGTCATCGGCTTCCGCGATCAGCCGGAGACGGCGCGGCCCGGCGTGAAGTTGAGCGATGGACGCGTGCTCCTGTGGCATTGCAACTATCACCCCGATGGCGGCCAGCTCTTCTGGCCGCTCGATGGGCGGCCGTTCGTGGTGCCGGTATCGCTGCCGGGCGACGACCTGAAGCCCGAAGCGTTCAAGGCCTTCTGGTCGGACGGCAGCTTCGGCATCTACATTCATCCCGGCGTCTGGCACGAAGGGGTGTTCCCGGTGAATCCGACGGGCCGCTTCTTCGACAAGCAGGGCAAGGTGCATGCGCGCGTGAGCTGCGACCTCGCCCGTGAATTCGGCGTGCTGCTCAACGTGCCGCTGCCGCTTTCGTGAGCGTCTCGAGGTAGGCTGTCACCAGCCGCACCACTTCGTCTTCGAAGGCGCGGCTTCCGAGAAAGGGCTGCTCTTCCAGCACCGCCGCGCGGATGGCGCCCATCATGCTGCGGGACAACACGAATACCTGCTCCGGTGTCAGGGGAGGCAGCACGGGTTGCGATCCGCGTCCCACCTGTTCGCTGGTGCGGGCGACGAAAGCGGCCAGTGGCGCCATCAGCTCCATGACGCGTCCTTGCGCCAGGATGGCCTGCAGCACGGCCTTGCGCGCGCGCTGACGCCCGTGGAAGGCGTGGATGATCGCGCGCACCATGGCGCGCACGCGGCCCTCGACCAAAGGATGGGCTTCGGCCTTCAGGGCGCGCTCGACGTTATCTAAGGCCTTCTCGAATTCCTGCTGAGCCAGGGAAAGCAGGATCGCGGTCTTGTCGCCGAAGTACTGATAGAGCGTGCCGACACTCACGCCCGCCCGCTCGGCGACGGCGTTGGTCGTAAAGGCGCTCAGTCCGCCGGCCTCCAGAATCTGAGCTGCTGCTTCCAGAATCGCTGCAACGGTCTCGGCTGCCCGTGCCTGACGGGGAATTCGACGTTTGTTTTCAATGGATTGGCGATGTGCAGCCATGGTGGGCATCCCGACGGAAAGGCGAGTCCATAAATATGAGCATTGCTCATATTGTTTGCGGACGCAAAGCCTACGAGGACGTCATGGACCAGCTTGCCACGCTCTACCTCGTCATCCTGCCGCTCGTGATTGGCGCCGCACTGGTCGAAGGTCTGGTGCTCTCGAAGAGTCGCGCAGAACGCTACGACTGGAAAAGCTGCGCCTGCTCGCTGGCCGATCTCGGCGGCCGCCGTCTGCTGGCGCTCATCCCCTATACCTTCGCGGCCCCCTGGCTGGATTGGGTCTGGGAGCATCGTCTCTTCACCCAGTCGCTCGACGATCTGGGGTCGGTGCTGCTGCTCTTCGTCGGGCTGGAATTCTTCTACTACTGGTACCACCGCACCAGTCATACGGTGCGGTGGTTCTGGGCGTCGCATTCGGTGCATCACTCGCCCAACCAGCTCAACCTTGCCGCGGCCTATCGCTTGGGCTGGTTCGGCAAGTTCACGGGCACGTCGCTCTTCTTCACGCCGCTGGTCCTGCTGGGCTTCACGCCGGTCACCGTGCTGACCGCGCTGTTCCTCAATCTGCTCTATCAGTTCTGGCTGCATGCCGACTGGGTGCCGAGGCTCGGCTGGCTGGAATATGTGCTGAACACGCCATCCAGCCATCGCGTCCATCATGCCCGCAATCCGGCATATCTCGACGCCAACTTCGGCGGCGTGCTGATCGTCTTTGACCGGCTGTTCGGGACTTATGTCGCGGAGCGCAAGGACCTGACCTGCGAGTTCGGTCTGGTCTCGCCCCTGGTCTCCTCGCGCAATCCGCTGGCGATCAACCTCGGTCCGTGGATCGGTCTTGCGAAGGACCTCGCTTCCGTTCGGTCGCCGCGTGAAGCCTGGATGTATCTGTTCGGTCCGCCGGGCTGGCGGCCGGACGGGAGGAGCCTGACGGCGGCCGAACTGCGACGGGCGAATGCGACGGCGAGGTAGCTTTCAAGCCCGTTCTCAGGCCACGGCGAGGGCCAAAAAAAGGGGCGCGAACCGTAAGGTTCGCGCCCCTCTCACTTGCCTAGGCAACGCAGTCGGGCCGTGGTGGGTGGGTGGGAGGACCGAGTTCGTACCTAGGCCGAGCTCCTTTGTTACCGTCTCGGGGCGGTCGCGGCGCCGACGCCGGCGCCAACGGCACCGCCGACCAGAGCGCCCGGCAGAAGGCCAATGGGCGTCAAGGCGCCAAGGAGGGCGCCCGTACCGGCACCAATTCCGCCGCCCGTAACGGCTCTCTGACCCCAAGTCTCGCCGCAGGCGGCGAGGCCGAGGGCCAAAGCGGAAATGGTGATGAATTTCAACATATTAACAGACTCCCAGTGACGTGGCTGACAACGGGGGAACAGATCCCCGCCGCCGCGCGTTCGCATACGGACGGCAACGACCGCGGAGGAGTACAGTTCCACAAATGGCCCGCTGGCGCTGTGTCCATCCTGTGACTTTGGCCCTCCTCCTGGCGGCCACGCCCGGACAGGCACAGACCGTGGGCGGGGTCGACTATGCCCCGCAGTATGATTTTTCGGAGTTCTGGGCTGCCACGGACGGGCGGCGATTTCAGGTGGTCGTTGCCGGCAATCCTTTTCCGGCGATGCCGGCGGACGAGGTCATGCGCCGCCTGTTGCCGGTCATGCAGGCGAACAAGCCCCGGCCCAACCTCACCTTCACCTACGAGACGCCGCCCGAGGAAGTTCGGCCGAGCTATCGTCTGGTCCTGGTGTTCGATCCCGCCAGTGACCTGACCGCGGCGCGGGTCTGCTCGGGGCAGGCCTTCCTGAAGCCGCCCACTCCTGGCCGCGTCTATGTTTTCGGCGTCTATTGCCGCAACGACCTCGCTCTGTCGCAAACCACCGCGTGGACCCAGGCGACGGGTCCTGACGATCCGCGATTGGGCGCGATGTTCGCGCAGCTTTTCCTCGTTCTGTTCGACGACCGGCGCTGGCGACGTTTCCCCTTCGAGCCCCGGTTCGGACGTTAGACCCAGGCAACACGCAGCTTGGCCGCCGGTTCAGGATGTGCGACTGCTCCGGCCGTCGTGGGGGAGTAGCCGGTGAATCAGGATCTGGAAGTCTGGTTGATGTTTCTGCCGTTCTGGCTGTTGGGAACGGTGGCCGTGCTGGCGGCGCTTTGGCACGGTGTGCGTTTCGTCGTCGTGCATGCGCGGGCTCATGCGGCGGGTCATGTTCCACGCTTCTCGCTGATGCGCAGGCTCCAGTGGCACGAACTGACCGACGATGGCCGCCATCACCTCAAGCGGGCTTTCCAGAGCTTCTTTGTTTTTTTTGGTCTGACAGCGCTCGGGCTTGTCTGCGCCGTGGCCTGGGCGTTCTGGCGCCACGGCTGAAAACGAGCCGCGTCGCTACTCGCCTGTCAACGCTACTCTGCGGTCAGGGCGACGACTTCGTAATCGCTGGACGGCGCGATCTGGATCACTGGACCGCAGGCATTCACGATCATCATCAGCGCGCCGAGGGTGGTAAGGACCCGGAGGAACATGGCGAAACCTTCCTTCTGACCGACCAACGCCGCCTGGAATGGTTCGGTTGCCCTCGGTTTTGGATTGTTCGCCCCTTCTGCAGGTCGGCAGAGGCCCGTTGCCGGGTTCTGCCCCGTCGCCACGGCGACCTGTATGCTGGAACCAAATCTGAGGAGGCACCCTTATGACCGCCGATACCGAGCGCTGGGACGTCATCATTATCGGCGCAGGCCTTTCGGGCATGTACCAGCTCCTGAAATTGCGCCAGCTCGGCTTCAAGGCGCGTGTCTACGAAGCGGGCGGTGGCGTCGGCGGCACCTGGTATTGGAACCGTTACCCCGGCGCGCGCTTCGATTCGGAGAGCTGGACCTACGGCTACTCCTTCTCGCCCGAGGTGCTGAAGGAGTGGAACTGGAAGGAGCATTTCTCCGGCCAGCCGGAGAACCTGCGCTATTGCGAGTTCGTCGCCGACAAATTCGACCTGCGCCGCGACATCACCTTCAATACCCGCGTGAAGTCCGCGCACTGGGATGACGCAGCCAACGAGTGGGAAACCACGTTCGAGAACGGCAAGCGCGCCCGCGCCCGCTTCCTGGTAACCGCCATCGGGCCGCTCTCGTCGCCGACCATGCCGGTGATTCCCGGTGTCGAGGATTTCAAGGGCGAGTCCTGGCACACCGGCCTGTGGCCGCATCGTCCCGTGACCTTCGCCGGCAAGCGCGTGGCGGTGATCGGCACCGGCGCCTCGGGCGTGCAGGCCATCACCGAGATCGCCAAGACGGTGGGCCATCTCACCGTGTTCCAGCGCACACCCAACTGGTGCACGCCGCTGCGCAACAGCGCCATCGCGCCGGAGGAGATGGAGAAGATCCGCGCCCGCTACGATGAGATCTTCGCGCAGTGCCGCGACAACTGGGGTTGCTTCATCCACACCGCCGACTCGCGCCACGCCACCGAAGTCACGCCCGAGGAACGCGATGCGTTCTTCGAGGAACTCTACAATATGCCGGGCTTCGCCTTCTGGCAGGGCAACTTCCGCGACGTGCTGATGGACCAGAAGGCCAACGACGCGCTCACCCAGTTCGTGATCAAGAAGATCCGGGCGCGCGTGAAGGACCAGAAGCTCGCCGACAAGCTGATCCCGACCAACCACGGCTACGGCACGCGCCGCGTGCCGCTCGAGAGCGGCTACTTCGAGGTCTACAACCAGCCCAACGTGAGGCTCGTCGATCTGCGCGAGACGCCGATCGAACGCATCACGGAGAAGGGGCTCAAGACCAGCGACGCCGAATACGAATTCGACATGATCATCTATGCGACCGGTTTCGATGCCATCACCGGCGCGTTCGATCGCATCGACTTCCGCGGCCGCGACGGCGCGAAGCTCCGGGACAAGTGGGCCGACGGCCCGCACACCTATCTCGGCCTGAACGTCGTGGGCTTCCCCAACATGCTGACCCTGGTCGGACCGCATAATGCCGCGACCTTTTGCAATCTGCCGCGCTGCATCGAGCAGAATGTCGAGTTCGTGAGCGATCTCCTGGAGCATATGCGCGACAAGGGCCTGACCCGCATCGAGGCGACGCCCGATGCCGAGGAAACCTGGACCACGCATGTCCACGACACCGCTTCGCGATTGCTGCTGACGAAGGTCGATTCGTGGATGACCGGCGTGAACAAGAACGTGGCCGGCCGCCAGAAGCGCACCTTCATGGCCTATGCCGGCGGTGCGCCGAAGTATCGCCAGAAGTGCGAGGAGATCGTGGCGAAAGGCTACGAGGGCTTCGCGCTAACCTAGGCAACTCTCTAGGCGATGGCGCGTGCCAGAGCCTTTGCCCGCGAGAGAGCCTGCTCCGCCGCAATGTTGGTGAAGCTCAGCATCAGGCCGGACTCGCGCGTCTGTCCGAGATACTGAGCGGAAAGCGCGGCAGGCAGGAGACCTTGCCGGAGAGCGCGGCGCACGAGTTCGACGTCGTCGCGCGCCTCGGGAAAGCGGGCAAGCAGGTGCATGCCACCCGGCCGCATGGTCATCTCCAGCCGATCGCCGAAGGCGTTGTGGAGCGCGGAGGCCATGGCGTCTCGACGAGCCGCGTAGAGGCCGCGCATGCGCTTGAGATGCCGGCCGAAATGTCCTTCGGAGAGGAAGTCGGCGACGACGCGTTGCCCCAGCATCGGTTCGCCATGCGTGGTGGCGCGCTTCGCCTCGATCACTTGCTGAACCAGGGAATGAGGCACGACGAGATAGCCGAGGCAGAGGCCAGGGAAGAGGGTCTTGCTGAAGCTGCCGGCGTAGATGACGCGATCTGCAAGATCGAGACTCTTCAGCGCCGGGAGCTTTCGCCCGACATAGTGGAACTCGCCGTCGTAATCGTCCTCGACGATCCAGGCGTTCGTCTCGTTGGCCCAGGCAAGGAGCTTCTGCCGGCGGGCCAGCGAAAGCGCGACACCGAGCACGCTTTGATGGGCGGGCGTGACGACTGCGAGTCGTGCGCGGGGTTCTGTCTCTTGCGCGAACTCCACGTTCAGTCCCTGATCGTCGACAGGGATGGGCAGCAGCCGCGCCGACGTTGCTTCCAGGGCGTAGCGTGCCAGGAAGTAGCCGGGCTCCTCGAACCAGATCCCGTCGCCGGGCCGCAGAAGCAGGCGGGCGATCAGGCTGAGGGCCGACTGATAGCCGCTCGTGATGACCACCTGCGTTGCCAGGCACGGTACGCCGCGCGAGACCGCGAGGTACGACGCGACGGCTTCGCGAAGGTCGGGCAGGCCGGCATAGGCAGGATAGGAGAGGGCGCCTCCGCTCAGTCGTTTTGCGGCACGCGCGGTCAATCGTGCCCAAAGAGCCCGGGGAAACGCATCCAAGGCCGGCAGACCAAGCTGGAAGGGCAGTGGCTCGCGGCCCGATTCTTCGTCGGGCGTTGGCTGCAGTTGCTCGCGCATCGAGCGCACCGGCAGGGCGTCGACCTGCAGCTCAGGCGATACAATCGTTCCGGCTGGTCCTCGCGAAAGAAGATAGCCCTCGCCGGCGAGCCTCGCGTAGGTCGTGTCCACGGTGCCGCGCGCTACGCCCAGCTCGCTCGCCAGGGTTCGGACAGACGGCAGCTTCTCGCCGGGAGCGAGCTGTCGCTTGGCGATTGCCGTCCGAATCCGCTGGTAGAGCTGCTCCTGTAGGGGCAACGCGGACCGCATCAGCGGAGCGGAAACGAGGCGTTGGATAGGGCGGCGCATGGACTAGTGATTTTCGCAGATTATGGACCATTCATATAGGCCACAGGAGTGCCATCTAACGGACACCCTTAGAGGAGCAATCATGTCCGGTAGACGCCTCTCGATCCCCAGAACCGCCCCGGAGGGACAAGCAGCCCTCCTGGCCGTCGAAACCTACATTCAAAACAGCGGCCTGCCCGAGAGCCTGATCGGGCTGGTGAAGATGCGCGCCTCGCAGATCAACGGATGCGCCTACTGCCTCGACATGCACAGCAAAGATGCGCGCAAGCACGGAGAAACGGAGCAGCGGCTCTATCTCCTCAATGCGTGGCGGGAGTCGCCGATCTACACACCGGCCGAGCGGGCGGCATTGGCCTGGACCGAGGCACTGACACTGGTTTCGCAGACCCATGCGCCGGACGCCGATTACGAGCCATTGCAGGAACATTTCTCGGCCAAGGAGATTGCAGATCTCACGATCCTGGTTGGCATGATCAATCTCTGGAACCGGATCGCGATCGGCATGCACTACGAGCATCCCGTGGCGCGGGTAGAGGCGGTTCGTGAGCGCGCTTGAGCTGCGTCATGCCGACACCGACGAAGATGTCGGTGCATGCTTTCCGCTGATGCGGCAACTGCGTCCGCATCTCGCCGATGGCGCGGAGCTGCTGGCGCGTATGCGACGGCAGGAGAAGGAGAGCTACCGGCTGCTTGCGGCTTGGCGAGATGGCAACCCGGTTGGTGCGGCAGGTTATCGGTTCCAGGAGAATCTGGTTCGTGGTCGCTTCGTCTATGTCGACGACCTCGTCGTTCTCGATAGCGAACGCCGCAGCGGCATCGGTGCACTTTTGCTCGACGAGGTGTCGCGGATTGCCAAGGGTGCCGGCTACGATTGGCTGACGCTGGATACCGCGCTCAACAATTCATTGGGGCAGAGGTTCTATTTTCGGTGGGGCATGCTCTCGACGGCCTTGCACTTCGGAAAGCCTCTGCGATGACCTCCGTGCTGCTGCTCGAGGCGAGTCCTCGCTTCGGACGCTCACAGAGTCGCGCGGCGGCAGAGCAGGTCATCTGTCGCCTGAACGTGCGCGAGCCGACGCTGCGCGTTCTTCGGCGTGATCTGGCGGCGGCACCACCGGCGTTGATCGACGAAGCCTTCACCGAGGCCATGTATGTGCCTGCGGCCAAGCAGGACGAGGGACAGCGTCAGGCACTGGCGCAGTCGGAGACGATGATTGGTGAGCTGGAACAAACGAGCAGCCTCGTCATCAGCACACCGATGAACAATTTCACTGTGCCTGCCGTGCTGAAGGCCTGGATCGATCAGGTGCTTCGCCTGGAGCGCACCTTCAGCTCGACGCCGGCTGGAAAGGTCGGTCTGCTGGCGGACCGGCCGACCTATGTGGTCGTTGCGACGGGCGGCTTCATCACCGGCGAACGTGCCCGGCAACCGGACTTCCTGACGCCCTATCTCAAGGCGGTTCTAGAAACCTTGGGCATCAAGACCTTCCAGTTCCTTTACCTGGAGCGCATTCCGCGCGGCACGGTCTGGTCGGCAGACAAGGACGTGCAGGTCCAGTCGTGGCTGGACCGGCACCTTCCCTGTTGAGACGTTAGATCACCCGCTGCGTGCGCGAGAACGCCATGTAGAGTTCGTGTGCGCGGGCGGCGATCGGGCCGGGCTGCAGATCGCGATCTTCGTAGCGGCTGACCGGCTGGACCTTGCCGGCATTGCCGGTGGTGAAGAGCTCGTCGGCATCTTCGAGATCCGCCGTCGTGACGGTGCGCTCCTCGACCGTGATGCCGGCCGAGCGCAGCAGCTTCACGGTGCGATTGCGCGTGATGCCGGCCAGGAACGAACCATTCGGCACCGGCGTCGACACCGTGCCATTCTTGGCGAGGAAGATGTTGGAACTGCAGGTCTCGGCCACATTGCCGATGGCGTCGAGCACGATGCCGTTGTTGAAGCCACGCTTCATCATCTCGGCGACGCCGCGCGACGAGTTGGGATAGAGGCAGCTTGCCTTGGCGTCGGTCGGCGCGCTTTCCGGCGTCGGCCGGCGAATCGAGCGGCAGAGACCGAGTGTCAGTGGCGTGCCCGCGCGCATCGGCGAGATATAGGTGCAGAGCAGGAACTGCGCGGAGTCGGGATCGACCGAGATCGGGCCGGCGCCGCCCTTGCCGGCCCAGAACATCGGCCGCACGTACAGCTCGGCCTTGGGACCGAAGCGGCGCACGCTCTCGTGCATCAACTTAAGTATGTCCTGCGGCGTCTGGGTGGGGTTCAGCCCGATGGCGCGGGCCGACCGCACAACGCGTTCCGCATGGAGGTCCAGATCCGGTCCGCAGCCCTCGAAGGCGCGGCCGCCGTCGAATACCATGGAGCCCAGCCAGAAGGCGTGGTCGCGCGGGCCCAGGATAGCCGGGTTGCCCTCGTGCCATGTGCCGTTCCAGTAGGTGAGCGTGTCCATAGTTTTCCTCGTTCTTGGAAGCCGGCGGGAATAGCAGATTCCCATGAGCGGGGCAGCCCTTCTGGCCCTCGGCGCGGCGTTTTGCTTCGCCCTGGCACTTATCCTGACGCAATTCGGGCTCCGGACCATGCCGTCCTGGCGCTCGCCGCTTTATTCCATCATCGGTTCGACGGTGGTGGCGTGGCTGCTCGCACTACCTTTGGTCGATTGGGGGACGCTCGATTGGCGGGCCGTGGCGATCTTCGCCGGAGTGGGCTGCATCTTCCCTGTGGTTGTGTCGATACTGGCGGTGCGTTCCAACGAGAAACTGGGGCCAGCCGTGGCCGGCGCCGTCGGCAACGTCACGCCGCTCTTTGCCGTACTGGGGGCCGTGCTGTTCCTGGGCGAGCGTTTGTTGTTCGCGCAACTCGCCGGACTTGCGATGGTGGTGGGCGGGGTCGCCCTGCTTGCACTGCGCGGTGGGGCCGGCGGCCGGCAGTGGTCGGTGTGGGTGCTCGGCCTGCCCCTGGCTGCGGCGCTGGTGCGCGGCTCGATCCAGCCGGCGATCAAGGCAGGACTCGCGATCTGGCATGAACCGTTGGCCGCGGCGGCCATCGGCTACACGCTTTCTTCCGTCGTGATCCTCCTCCTGGTTGGCCGTCGCGCCTTTCGCGAAGGACCTGCGATTCGCGAAGGCGTTCTTTGGTTCCTGTGCGTAGGCTTTGCCAACGGAACGGCGACCTTTCTTCTCTACGCCGCGCTGGGGCTCGGCTCGATCGCCCTGGTGGCGCCGCTGGTCGCGCTGTTTCCGCTCATCGCAGTCGTGCTGAGTTATTTCTTCCTGCGCGACGAGAAGCTCCACGCGATCGGCTTGCTGGGAATCTTGGTCAGTGTGGCCGGTGTCATTCTTCTGCTGCTCGGCGGGAAGTGAGCGTGTCCAAAAGACGGCGGAATGGGCGCGCGAATTCCCCAGATGAGGAGACACTTTCACAGGGGTCGATGCGTATCTCCTTTTGAGGCGGTGTGATGCCGCCGAGAACGGAGGCTGACTATGATGAAGCGTGTCGCTCTCACCACGATCGCCGCCGCCAGTTTCTTGACAGTGGCGCTCGGTACCGCAGCCGTCACACCGGCAAGCGCCCAGTCGTTT
>CALROF020000035.1:0-37361 GCA_943369775.1 Reyranella massiliensis 521 | reverse complement strand
CACGCACCTCGACCATCGCATCGCCATGTCGTTTTTGGTCCTGGGGCTGGCCAGTCGCGAACCCGTGGCCGTCGACGACGGTTCGCCGATCGACACCAGCTTTCCGGGCTTTTCCCGGCTGATGAACGAACTCGGTGGCCGGGTAGAGGCGGCGTGAGCGGACGCCTCGTCATCGCCATCGACGGACCGTCGGCCGCGGGCAAGGGAACTCTGGCCAAGCGGCTCGCGGCACATTTCGGCCTGCCACACCTCGATACCGGGCTTCTTTATAGGGCGGTGGGCGTCAAAGCCGATCGCCTCGGCCTGCCTCCGGAAGAGGTAGCGGCGGGATTGCAGCCTGCGGACCTCCTGGGGGCCGAACTGCGTACCGACGTGGCCGGGCAGTTGGCATCGAAAGTGGCAGTCCTGACGCAGGTCAGGGACAACCTCTTGAATTTCCAGAAAAAATTCGCATCTCAGGATACCGGCGCCGTGCTCGATGGGCGCGACGTCGGCACCGTCATTTGCCCCGACGCACCCGTGAAATTATTCGTCACGGCCAGCGCCGAAGCCCGGGCGGATCGGCGGTACCAGGAGTTGCGCGGTCGAGGGGTCGACACTATAAAACCGCGCGTTCTTGCCGAGATGGCGGAGCGGGACCGTCGCGACAGCGAACGGGCGGCAGCACCTTTGATAGCCGCACCCGATGCTTTCCTTCTCGATACCAGCGACATGGATGCCGATGCGGCCTTCGCCGCGGCTTTGGCGTTCATTGCGCGTAAGGGCTTTCGATCTTCCGGGCCGTAAATCGCCGCCGGCGGATCGAAGACTTTCAGCGGCGATTGCGCCGGACGAGTCGTCCTGGCGTCGGTGTTTCAAAGGCAGTGGATCCGCCGGACTTAACCGGTTGGCCGACGGGCGGCAGCGTTTCGCCCGGGATCGACGAAGGAGAGTTGAATGGCTAAGGGCAGCGCCCTGCGTAGACCCGCGAACGACACCGCCAGCGCGGAGTTCGCAGCACTTCTCGAAGAATCGCTGGGCGGTTCTCCGAGCTTCGAAGGCACGGTTGTCAAAGGCCGCGTCATTCGTATTGCCAATGATTTCGTCGTGGTGGATGTCGGCCTCAAGTCCGAAGGCCGCGTTGCATTGCGTGAGTTCTCCAACGGTGGCGCCGCCCCCGAAGTGAAGGAAGGCGACACGGTCGACATCTTCGTCGATCGCATGGAGAACAAGGACGGCGAAGCCGTTCTCTCGCGCGACAAGGCTCGCCGCGAGGAAGCCTGGACGATCCTCGAGAAGGCGTTCACCGATCAGGATCGTGTCATGGGCACGATCTTCGGCCGCGTGAAGGGTGGCTTCACGGTCGACCTGTCGGGCGCCGTGGCCTTCCTGCCGGGCAGCCAGGTCGACGTCCGCCCGGTGCGTGATGTCGGCCCGTTGATGGGCCAAGCCCAGCAGTTCGCCATCCTCAAGATGGACCGCCGCCGCGGCAACATCGTCGTGTCGCGCCGCGCCGTCATGGAAGAGACCCGCGCCGAGGACCGCACGCGCCTGATGGGTGCGCTGTCGGAGGGCCAGGTGCTCGACGGCGTCGTCAAGAACATCACCGACTACGGCGCGTTCGTGGATCTGGGTGGCGTCGACGGCCTGCTGCATGTCACCGATATCGCCTGGAAGCGCATCAACCATCCGTCGGAAGCCCTCACCATCGGCCAGCAGGTCAAGGTGCAGGTCGTCCGCTTCAACCCGGAGACGCAGCGTATCTCGCTCGGCATGAAGCAGCTGATGAGCGATCCGTGGGATGGCGCGGGCGCCAAGTACCCGGTCAATCTCAAGCTCAAGGGCCGCGTCACCAACATCACCGACTACGGCGCCTTCGTGGAGCTGGAGCCGGGCGTCGAGGGTCTGGTCCACGTCTCCGAGATGAGCTGGACCAAGAAGAACGTGCACCCCGGCAAGATCGTTTCGACCTCGCAGGAAGTCGAAGTGATGGTGCTGGACGTCGACATGTCCAAGCGCCGCATCTCGCTCGGCCTCAAGCAGTGCATGGCCAATCCCTGGGAGAGCTTCGCCGAGAAGTTCCCGTCGGGCACCGAGCTCGAGGGCGAAGTCCGCAACATCACCGAGTTCGGCCTGTTCGTGGGCCTGCCCGGCGACATCGACGGCATGGTCCATCTCAGCGACCTGAGCTGGGACAAGGCCGGCGACGAGGCGATCCGCGACTACAAGAAGGGCGACCAAGTCCAGGTCAAGGTCCTCGACGTCGACATGGACAAGGAGCGCATCTCGCTCGGTATCAAGCAGCTCGCCAACGATCCGTTCGAGAAGGTCGGTTCGGTTGCCAAGAAGGGTGACGTCGTCACCGTCATCGTGGCCGGCATCCAGGACAACGGCATCGACGTCACGGTTCAGGACGGCATTCCGGGCTTCATCCGCAAGTCGGAGCTCTCCCGTGACCGTTCCGAGCAGCGCCCCGACCGCTATGCGATCGGCGACAAGCTCGACGCCAAGATCACCAACATCGACAAGGCCTCGCGCCGCGTCGTGCTGTCGGTCAAGGCACGCGAACTGGACGAAGAGAAGAAGGCGATGGCCGATTTCGGTTCGTCCGACTCCGGCGCCAGCCTGGGCGATATCCTGGGCGCGGCCCTCAAGAAGAAGGCCGAGGACGACGGCAAGTAGACCGTTTTCCCCTAGATTTGAGCGAAGGCCGGTCCGCAAGGATCGGCCTTTTCTTTTGCTTTCAAGGGCTTAGGCTTGACGAGGCCGTTAATTGTTTTAATATCAACGACTTAAATCCTTGATCTCGGGGTCTCACAGCCTCGCCCATGGAACTGCGATGACCAAGTCCGAGCTGATTGCCCGCCTGGCGGCCCGGAATCCGCATCTCTACCAAAGGGATGTCGAGCGGATCGTCGCCACGGTTTTCGATGAGATCTCCAAGGCCCTTGCCTCCGGCCATCGTGTCGAGTTGCGCGGTTTCGGTGCGTTCTCTGTGAAGAAACGCGATCCGCGCACGGGCCGCAATCCGCGGACGGGAGAGCAGGTGGCCGTTGCCTCCAAGCGCGTGCCCTACTTCAAGACCGGCAAGGACCTGCGCGACCGCCTGAACAAGGAAGCGGCGCGCGCCGCGGGCCTGCTGCCAAGTGACGGCGACGACGCCAAGCCAGAAAGCGACAAGACGTAGCGTTCGCTCGCGTCGAGGCCGCGCGGTGTGCCATGCTGGCCGCGCCATGAAGTTCCTCTCCCGCGCCCTGTTACTGCTCTTCATCCTGGTTGGCGTGCTGATCGCGGTCAGCAACTCCCAGCCTGTGCAGCTCACCCTGTGGCCGCTCCCGCACGTCGTTGTCATGCCGGTCTATCTTCTGGTGATCGGTCTGCTGTTGATGGGGGTGCTGGCGGGTCTTGGCATGGGCTGGTGGGCCGCGCGTCACCATCGCCGTCGCGCCCGCGAGGCAGGCGGCGAGGCCGCGCGTCTGGAGCGTGAACTCGGCCGCCTCCGTACGACCGAGGCGGCACGCCAGGCTGCGGCACAATCCGGCGCTGCTCCCTCGGGGCCGGCGTTGCGCGACCAGAAGGCCATCGAGCGTCAGAGCGCCCTGGTCGTTCCGGAACTGGGATCTCCTGCCGCTCCGCGCGGGCCGTTTTCGTGAAGATTCTGTCGGCGGCCGATGTCGATGCCGCGCTCGACGACCTGACGCTGATCGACCGCCTCGACGGGCTGTTTCGCGCCGGCTGCGAGATGCCGACGCGGCATCACCATCCCATCAAGGAGCCACTCGGCCCACACTCGGCCGATGCCATGCTGCTGTTGATGCCGGCCTGGACGCGTGGCCCGTCGGGACGGATCGGCGTCAAGGTCGTCACCGTATTCCCCGACAACGGCAAGCGCTCGCTGCCGTCGATCTACGGCCAGTACCTGCTGCTGGATGGCACGACCGGCGCCACCCTGGCACTGCTCGATGGCACCATGCTGACCAAACGGCGCACGGCCTGTGCCTCCGGCCTCGCATCGCGTTACCTGTCCCGTACCGATGCCTCGCGATTGCTGATGATCGGTACAGGCGCATTGGCGCCGGAGCTGATCCGGGTGCATGCCAAAGTGCGACCGATCAGCGACGTGGCGATCTGGGGCCGCACGCCGGCCCATGCCGAAACGCTGGCCGAAAGCCTCGCCGTGTCGCTGCCCAAGGCGCTCGGCCGGCAGATTGCGGTCCGCGCCGTCACTGACCGGCAGGCGGCAGTCGCCGAGGCCGACATCGTTTCCTGTGCGACGCTGTCCAAGGAAGCGCTGGTCGAAGGCGACTGGCTACGCGAGGGCCAGCATCTCGATCTGGTCGGTGCGTACACGCCACAGATGCGTGAGACGGACGACAGGGCCGTTTGGCGTGCCCGTGTCTATGTCGACACCCGTGCTGGCGCCCTCAAGGAGGGCGGCGATATCGTCCAGCCGCTGGCCAACGACACGATCGATGAGGACGACGTGATCGGAGACCTGTTCGACCTCGCCCGCGGTCAGCAGACCGGCCGCCTGCCGGGCGACGCCACCAGCATCACGCTCTTCAAATCGGTAGGGGCTGCCCTGGAAGACCTCGCCGCCGCCGAACTCGCGATCGAGGCCTGATGCGAGGCGAATTGGCCCGCATGCTCGCCGGCGAGCTTTATCACCCCGGCGCGCCCGACATTCAGGCCGAGCTTGCGACCTCGCGGGCCTGGCTCGCTCGCTACAATTCAGCCTTCGGCCAGTCGAGCTCGGAACTGCGCAAGATTCTGGCAGAGCGGCTGGGCGCCGTCGGCGAAGGAGCCCAGATTCGGCCGCCGTTCTTTTGCGACTACGGTTTCAACATCAAGCTCGGCGCCAACACCTTCCTCAACTTCAACTGCGTCATCCTCGATGTCGTCGAAGTGACCATCGGTGACGAGACCCAGATCGGGCCTGCCGTTCAAATCTACGCGGCCGACCATCCGCGCGATCCGGTCCAGCGGCGCAAGGGTCTGGAATTGGGCCGGCCGGTCAGGATCGGCCGCAATGTCTGGGTCGGCGGCGGGGCGATCATCCTGCCCGGCGTCACCATCGGCGACGATGCCGTGATCGGCGCCGGTTCTGTCGTTACCAAGGATGTCGAGGCCGGAGCGACCGTCGTCGGCAATCCGGCGCGCCGGGTCGGGCGATAGCCACCCCCGAACGGCACGTTATGCTGGTTCGATCAGCGCTCCCGACTTCTTCAGCCCCTCTATCTCAGCCTGGCTGACGCCAGCTTCCGCCAGGACAGCTCGGGAATCGGCGCCCTGCAATGGTGCCAGAGTGCGGATGGCGGGCGGTGTCTTGCTCATGCGCATCGGCGGCTCGACCATCATGATCTCGCCTTCGCTGGGATGCGGGTACTTCTTGAAGAGCTGGCGCCAGACGAGGTGAGGGTCCTCGAAGAGGTCGGCCGGCCGCGAGACTGGCGCATTGGGGATCTGGCCTTCGTCCAGCAGCTTCACCCACTCGGCGGTGGTGCGGGCCGGCGCCAGCGCCTCGACCATCGCGTACATGTCGGCAATGTGCATCGATCGGGCATTGATCGTCGAATAGCGCGGGTCCTGCAGCACCTCAGGCCGGCCGACGATCTCGAAGAAGTTGCGCCAGTGCTTGTCGTTGTACGGCAGGATCGCCATCCAGCCGTCGAGCGTGCGGTAAGGCTTGCGGGTCCGCGCCAGCAAGCGCGAGTAGCCGACCTCGCCGTCGTCGCTGAAGGTGCGCTCCCACAGATGCTCGACCATCAGCCAGGCCGACATGGTCTCGAACATCGGCACTTCGACGAACTGGCCCTCGCCGGTGCGTTGCCGGTGCATCAGGGCTGAAAGGGTCGAGAAGGCGAAGGTGAGGCCGACTGTCTTGTCGGCAATGATGGTCGGCGGATAGCGCGGAACGTCGTCGCCGGCGGCCCGGCCCATCAGATCGGCGATGCCGAAGCGGGCTTGGATGGCGTCATCGTAGGCCGGCAGTTTTCCGTAGGGACCATCCGCCGAATAGCCGTAAGCGCCGACATAGACGATGTCGGGCTTTACCTTGCGGATCTCCTCGTAGCCAAGACCCAGGCCCTCGATCGCCTGCGGCCGCAGGGCATGCACGAAGGCATCGGCGGTCGCCACGACCTTGAGGAGGGCAGCGCGCGCGTCCTTGTCCTTGAGGTCGAGGCAGAGCGAGCGCTTGTTGCGGTTCACGTAGAGATAGGTCGGGCCCATGCCCGGCGTCTTGCCGGGCTTGCCTATGTGGCGCACGGCGTCGCCTTCGGGCGCCTCGACCTTGATCACGTCGGCCCCCTGGTCGGCCAGCAACATGGTGCCGTAGGGGCCGAGGATGATGTTGGTAAGGTCGACGATCCTGAGGCCTTCGAGCGCGCCGGGCATTGCCTGTCCTGTAGGGTTGGAGAAACGGCGACCACCCTGCCACCGGCTTGACCATCCGTCATCGCCTCTGGCATTGCGACGCAAAACGAGAACAAAACTATGGAGGAAGCTCATGGACGTGCGCACGCAGATGCGAAGCGCCGCGCGCTACAACGCCGCCCGCGAGGCGATCGCGGCGGGCGATCGACGACTCACCTTCGCCCAAGCCTGGGATCGAGGTGTGCGCATGGCAAATGGCCTGCTGGCTCTTGGCCTCAAACCTCAGGACAGAGTTGGGGTGCTCGAAGACAACACCTTGGAATCATCGGATTTCTTCCTGGGAGCAGCCATCGCCAACCTGGTGCGGGTACCGCTCTATCCACGCAACGCGCGGGAGAGCCATGTCCACATGTTGGGCCACACTGGCTGCCGGGTGGTCGTGGTCTCGGAAAAGTACGCCGACGAAATAGAAGCAGTTCGCAGTGAACTGCCGGACCTCGAACATATCCTTGTCCGCGACTCGGGTTACGAAGTGTGGTTGACGCAACAATCAGACGTCGATCCCGACCCTGCCATCGACCCGCAGGACTATTTCATCATCCGCCACACCGGCGGCACGACCGGCAAGTCGAAGGGTGTGGCCTACACTCATCGAGCCTGGCTCGCCGCCGGCCGCGACTGGTTTTATCTCTATCCGCCGGTCGAGCCGGGAGACTCGTGCCTGCATCTTGCTCCGATCAGCCACGGATCCGGCTATCTCTTCACGCCGATCTGGCTTGGCGGCGGGCGCAATGTCATGGCCGAGAAGTTCGATCTGGCGAGTCTGCTCGATCTCATGCAGGAAGAACGCACCGCGTACATGTTCATGGTGCCGACGATCCTGAACGCCATTAACCGCATCCCTGGAATCGAGGCGCGCAAGTTCCCCTACCTGAAATGCATGCTCGTCTCGGCGGCACCGATCTCCGACGAAACTGCCCTGAAGGCCTACGAGATTTTCGGAGACGCCATGTATCAGGGCTATGGGCAGACCGAGGTACTACCTGTAGCGATGATGGGGCCGCGACAGTGGTTTGCCAAAGACGTACCCGGTTCACAACCACTGCGTGCCTGCGGCATGCCGCTGCCCTTCGCGCAACTTCAGATCTGGGACGAGGACAATACTCCGGTGGCACCGGGCGAGGCTGGCGAGATCGTCGCCAAGGCCGAAGGCCAGATGCAAGGTTTCTGGAACAACCCGCAGGCAACGGCCAAACGCATCGTCGATGGATGGGTGAAAACCGGCGACATCGGCCGTTTGGACCGGAATGGGTACCTCTACATGTTAGACCGCGCCGACGACATGGTGATCTCGGGTGGCTTCAATATCTATCCGGCCGAGCTCGAGAATGTCATCGCTGCACACCCTGCCGTAGTCGAGGTTGCTGTGTTCGGTATCCCCGATCAGCGCTGGGGCGAGACCCCCTGTGCCGTCGTCTGTGTCAAGCAAGAGAGCGCAGTGACGGAGGCGGAACTTGTCGATCTCTGCTCCGTTCACCTCGGCAATTACAAACGCCCAGGCAAGATTGTGATTCGCCACGATCCCTTGCCCAAGACGCCGGTCGGCAAGATCAAGCGCAAGGAACTGCGCGAGCCTTTCTGGGTCGGCCACGAGCGACGGGTCGCCGGTAACTGACGCGGCGCGCACGGCGGGCCGACCGCGAGCGGGTAAAGGGCAGGCATTCACCTTCATCGAGGGGTGTTATGTGACCGTTGTGCAACGCGCTCCGTCGGTGTAGCCAAGGAGCCAGCAGGGCCGGGGGGGCGATGCGAAGCAACGTTGCAAAAAAACAGCTCGAGTCGAAAACGACATCGAGCGTGGCATCAAGGCCGTATCGAATCGAAGAACAGGTTGGCTATCTCTTGCGACGCGCACATCAACGCGCAAGTGCCATCTTTCAGGTCGGTATCGGCGATCCCAACATCACACCGACGCAGTACTCGAGCATGGTGAAGCTCAACGAGTACAAGGAGCTATCGCAGAATCTGCTGGGCCGTCTTGTCGGCATGGACAAGGCGACGATGCAGGGCGTGGTGCGGCGTCTGAAGGAACGCGGTCTCGTCGACTCGCGTCCCGATCCTGGAGATGCGCGCCGCACGCTGCTCAGCCTGACGACCGAAGGCAATCGACTGGTCGCCAAGCTGTTGCTCAACGGGCCGGCGGTTTCGCGCGAGACCTTGAAGCCGCTCACCCAGCAAGAACAGCGCCAGCTTCTCGAACTCCTGTCGAAGATCGCCTGAGTCCTGGCCGTCGGAAAAATTTCTGTTCAACCGTCGCGCGTGTTTGACTCCGGCGGTGTCCGTGTCATCGTGTGTATACGAACGATATGGGCGACTACCTCCGACCCCGAGACCTCGACGAGGCTCTCCAGGCACTGACCCGACCCTGCACGGTGCTGGCCGGCGGTACCGATTTTTACCCTGCGCGGGTCGGCCGGTCGGTCACGGAAGATGTCCTCGATATCGCTGGAATCGCAGCTCTCCGCGGCATTTCGGATACGCCGACCGGCTGGCGATTGGGTGCCACCACGACCTGGAGCGAATTCGTCGAGGCCGAGCTGCCGCCGTTGTTCGACGGGCTGAAGCAGGCGGGACGCGAAGTCGGCGGCCGTCAGATCCAGAACGCCGGGACCTTGGCGGGCAACATCTGCAATGCGTCGCCGGCAGCCGACGGCGTGCCACCCTTGCTGGCACTCGACGCCGAGGTCGAGATCGCAAGTCTTGCCGGCAGCCGCCGCCTTGCCTTGGCGGCGTTCATTATGGGTGTCCGCAGAACGGCGCTTCATCCCGGTGAACTGGTCACGGCCATTCACGTGCCGCGTCCTCGTCATGTCGCGCGTGCGGGCTTCCTGAAACTGGGCGCCCGCCGCTATCTCGTGATCTCGATTGCCATGGCGTCGGCCGTCGTCGAAGTCGCCGACGGTAAAGTCGCGGCTGCCCGCATCGCTGTCGGCTCCTGCTCACCCGTTGCGCAGCGTCTTCCGGCATTGGAAGCGGCGTTGGTCGGTGTGGCTTTTGAAAAGAGCCTGTCGGATCGCGTCGAAGCAACCCATCTCGCGCCGCTGTCGCCCATCGACGACGTGCGCGGCAGCGCCTCGTATCGCAGCGAAGCCGTACTCACACTGCTGCGCCGTCTGTTGTCGGGGCTGGTTTCGTGAAGGTCGCCTTCACCCTGAATGGCACCGTTGCCGAGTGGGAGGGCGCTCCGGTCACCCGGCTCGTGGCGGCGCTGCGCGACGATCTCGGCTGCACTGGCACCAAGATCGGCTGCGACGCCGGGGATTGCGGCGCTTGCACGGTGCTGCTCGACGGGCGGCAGGTCTGTTCGTGCCTGGTGGCCATGGGCCAGGTCGAGGGGCGTACGGTCGAGACCGTCGAGGGGCTTGCGTTGCCCGAGATGCTGGCCGCCTTGCAGGCTTCATTCCTGGCACACGGGGCAGCCCAGTGCGGCATCTGCACCCCCGGCATGTTGATCGCAGCCGAGGAGCTGGTGCGCCACAAGGTCAATCCGACGCGCGCCGAGGTCGAGGATTTCCTGGGCGGCGTGCTTTGCCGCTGCACCGGCTACAGCAAGATCGTCGATGCAGTGATGGCGGTTACCTCGCCGACCACGGCACCGGATCCCGTGGCGGGCGAGGCCGTTGGCGCCCGTCTCTCTCGCGTCGATGGAATTGCAAAGGTTACGGGCAGGGATGCGTTCGGCGCCGATGCGATCCCGGTCGACGCACTCTGGATCCGGGTCGTCCGCTCGCCACATGCCCGCGCCCATTTCACGCTGGGCGATCTCGAACCGCTGCGGAAGCGGCTGGCGGCTGTGCTGACGGCGGCGGACGTGCCGTTCAACGGTTTCGGCATCTATCCCGACATCAAGGACCAGCCCGTGCTGGCCGACGGCCTCGTGCGCTACCGTGGCGAGGCCGTGGTGGCGCTGGTCGGTTCGCGGGCCGATGTATTGGCGATCCGCGATGAAGACGTGCCGATCACTTGGACACCCGAGCCGCCCTTGTTCGGCGTCGATGCCGCCACCGCCCCCGATGCCCCGCTGGTGCAGGCCGACCGGCCGAGGAACCTCCTGCTCGAAGGTGGCGTGAAGCGCGGCAACACTGACGCCGCCTTTGCCGATTGTGCCGCGGTCGCCGAGGGCGTGTTCGAGACTGCTTTTGTCGAGCACGCCTATATCGAGCCTGAGGCCGGCTGGGCGGAGCGGGTCGGCGACCGGATCGAAATCCATGTCACCACCCAGACGCCCTACATGGACCGCGACGAGGTCGCCAATGTGATGCGGCTGCGGCCCGAAGCCGTCCGCATCGTGCCGACCGCCTGCGGTGGCGGCTTCGGCGGCAAGCTCGATCTTTCGGTGCAGCCGCTGATCGGGATTGCGGCGTGGAAGCTCGGACGCCCCGTGGCTTGCGTCTACACGCGACCCGAAAGCATGGCGGCCAGCACCAAGCGACATCCCGCGCGTATAACGGCAAAGTTCGGCTGCGATGCCGAGGGTAAGCTGATCTCCTGCGATGTACGCGCCACCTTCGACACCGGCGCCTATGCCTCCTGGGGACCGACCGTGGCCAACCGTGTGCCGGTGCATGCCATGGGCCCCTATGCCGTGCCCAACGTGCGCACCTGGGGTGAGGCTTTCTTCACCAACGGTCCGCCAGCCGGCGCTTTCCGTGGTTTCGGTGTGCCGCAGGCAGCCATCGCGCACGAGGCGATGATCGACGAGCTGGCCGATGCGACCGGCATCGACCGACTGGAGTTCCGTCATCGCAATGCCCTGCGTGTCGGTGACACGACGGCGACGGGCCAGGTACTGGCTCATTCCGCGGGCCTCGCGCAATGTCTCGACGCGCTGCGGCCTGCGTGGCGCGAGGCGCAGGAGAAAGCTGCTGCGTTCAATGCCGAAGGCGGCCCGCATCGGCGTGGCGTCGGCGTCGGCTGCATGTGGTACGGCATCGGCAATACCTCGATGTCGAACCCGTCGCGCATGCGGGTCGGCCTTTCGCCAGCAGGTTCGTTGACGCTTTACAACGGCGCGGTCGATATCGGGCAGGGCAGCAATACCATCATGGTGCAGATCGCTGCCGATGCGGTTGGTCTGCCAGCATCGCAGTTTGCGCTGGTGGCCGGCGACACCGATCTCACGACCGACGCCGGCAAGACCTCGGCGTCGCGCCAGACCTTCGTGTCGGGCAAGGCAGCGGAAAAGGCAGGCCAGGACCTGCGCCAACAGATCCTGCGCCTGGCCAATGCCGGCCCCGACGCATGCCTCTCGCTCGAAGGTGCGAATCTCACAGTGCGCGACGGTGCGGAAGTGCGGACCATCGATCTTGCAACGGCCGGCCCCTTGATGGGCGAGGGCGTGTTCGATCCGCCGACCACGCCGCTCGATGCCAACGGTCAGGGCGTGCCATATGCGACCTATGCCTTCGCCGCCCAGATGGCCGAGGTCGAAGTGGATATCGAATTGGGCACTGTGAAGGTGCTGCGCATCGTGGCGGCGCACGATGTCGGCAAGGCGATCAACCCGACTCTCGTCGAAGGGCAGATCCAGGGTGGCGTGGCGCAGGGCCTGGGCCTCGCGCTCATGGAAGAATATCTGCCGGGACGTACCGAGAACCTGCACGACTATCTCATCCCGACCGTGGGCGATGTGCAAGGGATCGAGTGCATTCTGATCGAGGACCGCGAGCCGCTCGGTCCTTCGGGCGCCAAGGGCGTCGGCGAGCCAGGGCTCGTGCCGACGGCACCGGCGATTTTGGGTGCCGTCCATCATGCCACCGGCGTGCGGGCCCGCCGTGTGCCGCTGTTGCCGCATCGCTTGCGCGAGGCCATCGTCCAGTTGAAGGGGAAGACGCCATGAGCGACGACATCTCGCTCACCGAGGCCGAGCGTAGCGCCGGCATCGTGCGCTGCGACGCTTGCCCCGTCCTCTGCCGCATCCGGCCCGGCCGCGCCGGTGCCTGCGATCGCTACGCCAACGAGAACGGTGCGCTCGTGCGCGTGGATCCGCTGGTGCTGTTGGCCAAGCCCGATCTCGCGAGGGTCGCTTTCGTCGAGGGCAGCGCCGCCTGGCGGGGCGAACTCGGCAAGGGCGAGGGCGCCTTCGTCACGGGAATCGGCGCCACCACGACCTATCCCGACTACAAGCCCGCGCCTTTCATCGTCTCCTCGAAGCACGAGGGCGTCGACATGGTCACGGTCGTGACGGAAGGCATCTTCAGCTACTGCGGCGTCAAGGTGAAGATCGATACCGACCGCTATCTCGGACCCGAGCAGGCGGCGGTCCGCGTGAAGGGTGAGGCGGTGGGCCATGTCACCACGGCGGAATATGGCTCGCAGATGCTGTCGCTGGGCGGGGTGCATCATCTGACAGGTGGCTCCAAGAAGGAGGGCGTCGTTACCTGCGACGCACTGCTGGCGCTCTGCAATCGCGAAGCGGTGGAACTCAGCATCGATGGCGGTTCGACCGTCGTGGTACAGGCCGACAAGCCGCCGATCGTGAATGGCACTCTGGAAGAGCGCATGCGCGTCGGCTGCGGTTCGGCCGCGATTGGGATGTTTGCGCCGCAATGGCATGGTCATGCCGACGAGGTGATCGTGGTCGACGACCACATCACCGGTGTGCTGAGCGAACATCAGGGCGGCGCTTTTCTCGACATGAAGCCCGCCGGCATTCGCGTGCGGGGCCGCCGTTCGACGCCCGGACGTTATTTCCAAGTGGCCGAACCGGGCCTGGGCTGGGGTGGCACCAACATCAGCGATCCGCTGGAGATCATCGACAGGATCGATCCGAAGCAAGCCTGGCCGGGGCTTCGCCTTCTAATGGTGTCGACGACCGGCGAGCATTCGGCCTGGTTCGAACTCGATGATGATCTGAAGCCACGCCCCACCGACATGCCGACACCGGTGCGGCATGTGGTTGAGCGCATCGCCGAGAACTGCGAGCCCGCGCTCTGCACGGTGTTGTTCATGGCAGGTGCCGGCGGTTCGTTACGCGCGGGTGTCACCGAGAACCCCGTGCGGCTCACCCGTTCGGTGCGGGACACGCTCACAAAGGTCACGCTGGGCGGCGTGCCAGCCTATGTCTGGCCGGGCGGCGGGATCACCTTGATGGTCGATGTGGCGCGCATGCCGGAGAAATCTTTCGGCTACGTGCCGACACCGGCCCTGGTGGCTCCTATCGAGTTCACCCTGCGTGCCGACGATTATGCGGCGCTGGGTGGTTACGCCTCGCGCGCCGTGACGCTGGAGGACGTGCTGGCCCGGCACAAGGTACGTGTCGACGAGGGTGGGCAGTGAGCGCCGTCGCCGCCCGCCTGGCCGATGGCAGGCTGCATCTGCAGCACGGGCCCATCGATCTCATCATTGAGGCCTTCGGCGCCGTCGAGGAAGTCGAGCGTGCTTATGTGCAGGCGACGGAGCGGTTCGGTGACATCCTGCCAACCCTCGTTGGCGAACTTCCGGTGTTGCGCCGGCCACTGGTCGACGCCTATCCGCTGTTGCAGGGGCCGGTAGCGCGGCGCATGGCCGAAGCGACGTGGCCGCATCGCGCCGTTTACATCACGCCCATGGCGGCTGTCGCCGGTGCCGTGGCCGACGAGATGCTGCAGGCGCTGATCCGCGGCCGCACCCTCGACAAGGCTTACGTAAACGATGGCGGCGATATCGCCATCCATCTCACCGCCGGCCAAGAGCTGCGCGCCGGCATCTTCGCGCAAGGACTCGACGGTATGGCGCGCCTCACGGCGGAACGGCCCGTGCGGGGCATCGCCACGTCGGGCCGTGGCGGTCGTTCCTTCTCGCTGGGCATTGCCGACTCGGCCACAGTTCTCGCGGCAACGGCCGCGGCGGCCGATGCGGCGGCAACCCTGATCGCCAATGCCGTGAACGTCGATAATCCGGCTGTCGAACGCCGCCCCGCCCGTGACCTCGATCCCGACAGCGACCTCGGCGATTTGTCGGTGACCGTTGCCGTAGGGACGCTCCCTTTGGACGCCGTTGCCGAGGCCCTGGACCGTGGCGCGGCCGAAGCGCGCCGGCTGCGCCGCAGTGGTCTGATCGATAGCGCGGCACTGTCGTTGCAAGGCGAATGGCGCCTCGAAACAGGTGAAGCGCCCCTTGCTCTGGTGGAGGCAGGATGAGCGACCTGGTGAAAGTCCGGAAATACGTGGCGACAATCGAGGAGACCTTGCACGACGGCGGCCCGGTGCTGGCGCGGCCGGTGACCAAGGCTGTGGTCGGCGGCGTGATCGCCAATCCCTATGCCGGTCGTCATGTCACGGACATCCAGCCGATGATGAAGGCTCTGGAGCCGCTCGCGGTCGATCTCACGGAACGGGTGATGAAGATCCTGGGGGCCAAGGGTTCGGAGCTCGAGGCCTACGGCAAGGGCGCCATCGTGGGGCTGGCCGGCGAGCTGGAGCATGCTGCCCTCTGGCATCAGCCTTCGGGCTTCGGCATTCGCCATGCCATGGGTGGGGCCAAGTCGATCGTACCCTCGACGGTGAAAGTCGCCGCGGCTGGCTCGCGTATCGACATTCCGCTGCACCATGTGGCCGCCGCTTACGTGCGCAGCCACTTCGACGCCATCGAGTTCTGCGTGCCGGATGGACCGAAGCCCGAGGAGATCGTGTTCATCGTCGCAGCCTCGATTGGCGGCCGTCCCCATGCGAGGGTGGGAGGACTGACGGCAGCAGAAATCAAAGAGGGAGACGGCCAGCGATGAGCGATCCTTTGGCGGCAGCGATGGGCTGCCTCGACGACTATCTGGCGGCGCTCAATCGCGGCGACGAGCCTGGCGTCAACTCGGCCTGCAATTTCCCGCATGTGCGGCTGGCGGGCGGCAAGGTCGTCGTTTGGCCGAACCACGGCGACTACAAGCTCGACGATTTCATCGCCCGCGCCGGCGATGGTTGGCATCACAGCACCTGGGACGAGCGGACGCCGATCCACGCCGGCAAGAGCAAGGTGCATCTCAAGGTGAAGTTCAGTCGTTGGCGGAAGGACAAGTCGCTGATCGGCACGTTCGAGACGATCTACATCGTGACCCTGCAGGAGGGTCGCTGGGGCATCCAGGCTCGGTCGAGTTTTGCCGATTGATGCCCGGCTGGTCTGTTGTGTGCTTGTGAGGTGTGGGCCGGGCTCGGTAGGTTCGGTCCAGGGAGAGTGAGTTTCATCATTCCACGAAGGGGGACTTCATGCTGACCCGCAATCGTTTGCTCGCCGGCACCGCTGCGCTCGTCGCCGCGTCGCTGGCCACCCTGGGACTGGCAGGCCCGGCCGCCGCCCAGGCGCCGATCAAAATCGGCGAACTGAACAGCTACAAGGTCTTTCCGGCCTTCCTCGAACCCTACAAGAAGGGCATCGAGCTGGCGGTCGAAGAGGTCAATGCCGCCGGCGGCGTGCTCGGCCGCAAGATCGAGGTCGTGAGCCGCGACGATAATGGCAATCCCGGCGATGCCGTACGTGTGGCCGAGGAGCTGTTGAGCCGCGAGGGCGCGGCGTTCCTGATCGGCACCTTCCCGTCGAATGTCGGGCTCGCCGTCGCCGATTTCGCCAAGCAGCGCAAGGTGCTGTTCATCGCCGCCGAGCCGCTCACCGACAAGATCGTCTGGGACTCGGGCAACGCCTACACCTACCGCCTGCGTACCTCGACCTACATGCAGACGGCGATGCTGATCCCCGATGCCGCTAACCTCAAGAAGAAGCGCTGGGCGATCGTCTATCCCAACTACGAGTACGGCCAGTCGGCGACGGCGGCTTTCAAGAAGCTGCTCAAGGAGAAGCAGCCCGACGTCGAATTCGTGATCGAGCAGGCCCCGCCGCTCGGCAAGATCGACGCGGGTGCTGTGGCGCAGGCGCTGGCCGATGCCAAGCCTGACGCGATCTTCTCTTCGCTGTTCGGACCCGACCTCGCCAAGTTCGTGCGCGAAGGCCAGCAGCGCGGCCTCTTCAAGGGCGTTGAGGTGTTCAACCTCCTGGCCGGCGAGCCGGAGTATCTCGATCCACTGAAGGAAGAGGCACCCGAAGGCTGGTACGTGACGGGCTATCCCTGGAGCGAGATCAAGACGCCTGAGCACACCAAGTTCCTCAACGCCTATCAGGCGAAGTTCAAGGACTATCCGCGGCTCGGTTCCGTGGTGGGCTATGCGACCGTGATGTCGGCCGCCGAAGCGATCAAGAAGGCGGGCTCGCTCGATCAGGAGAAGCTGGTTGCGGCGATGAGTGGCCTGACCCTGATGACGCCGTTCGGAATGATCCAGTATCGCCCGATTGATCATCAGTCGACGATGGGCGCCTATGTCGGCCGCATCGGCGTGAAGGATGGCAAGGGAATCATGAAGGACTGGCGCTTCGTCGACGGCAAGGATGCCCTGCCGAGCGATGCCGATGTCCAGAAGATGAGGCCGAAGAACTGACGGTGGCCTTGCCACCGTCTCCCCGACGGTCTCACGCGTGACTTTTTCCTCGATCCTCATCCAGCTCTTGAACGGGCTGGCCGCCGCCTCGTCGCTGTTCCTGGTGTCGGCCGGCCTGTCGCTGATCTTCGGCGTTACGCGAATCGTGAACTTTGCGCACGGTTCGCTCTACATGCTGGGGCTCTACGGCGCCTATTCGCTGATCGAGCTGTTCGGCCGCACGCCGCTCGGGTTCTGGAGTGCCGTCGTGCTGGCGGCGCTCGTCGTGGGGCTGGTCGGCGTGCTGATCGAACTCGCGGTGCTGCGGCGTATCTATCGTGCGCCCGAGCTGTTCCAGCTTCTGGCGACCTTCGCCATCGTCTTGATCATCAAGGATATCGCGCTCTTCACCTGGGGCGCGGAGGACTTGGTTGGCCCTCGGGCGCCGGGCCTGTCTACGGCCGTTGAGATCCTGGGCAAGCGCGTGCCGGCCTACGATCTGCTGCTGATCGTCATCGGGCCGCTGGTCTTGGCGGCCATCTGGCTGTTGCTGACCCGCACCCGCTGGGGCGCGCTGGTGCGCGCCGCCACGCAGGACCGCGAGATGGTGGGGGCGCTGGGCGTCGATCAGGCCAAGCTCTTCACGTCCGTCTTCTTCGTCGGCGCCGTGCTGGCGGGGCTGGGTGGCGCGCTTCAGATTCCGCGCGAACCGGCCAACCTCGAACTCGATCTCGCCGTCATCGCCGACGCCTTTGTGGTCACCGTCGTGGGCGGGCTGGGCAGCATTGGTGGCGCCTTCCTGGCGGCGGTGATCATCGGTGTCGCCAAGGCTTTCTGCATTGGCATCGGCAGCGTTACCTGGTTCGGCTTCGAGATTTCTTTTTCCAAGCTCACCCTGGTCGTCGAGTTCCTGATCATGGCCTTGGTGCTGGTCGTGCGGCCCTATGGCTTGCTGGGCAAGCCGCAGGCCGCGCAGCGCGTTGCCGCGGAACCGGCGCCGCCCTTCAAAGTGCCGTCGTGGGGTTTCGCGCTGGTCTGGCTGGCCCTGCTCATCATCGTTCCATGGGTCACGGACCGCTACGCGGCGATCCTGCTGACCGACATTGTCTGCTTTGCTCTGTTCTCGGTCTCGCTGCATTTCATCATGGGGCCGGCGGGCATGGTGTCGTTCGGCCATGCGGCCTATTTCGGCATCGGCGCCTATGCGGCCGGTCTGTTGCTGAAACGGGCCGGCCTGCCGATGGAGGCGGCGCTGCTGATCGCGCCGCTGATTGCCGGTGCCTTTGCGATTGTCTACGGCTGGTTCTGCGTGCGCCTCTCCGGTGTCTATCTTGCGATGCTGACCCTGGCCTTCGCGCAGATAAGCTGGTCGATCGTCTTTCAGTGGGATTCCGTCACCGGCGGCAGCAACGGCGTGTTCGGTGTCTGGCCGTCACCCTGGCTCGCCGACAAGACCGTCTACTACTATCTCGCCTTGATCCTATGTGGCGCAGGCATCGCCTTTCTCTGGCGCGTGATGTTCTCGCCCTTCGGCTATGCGCTGCGCGCCGGCCGCGATTCGCCGTTGCGGGCCGAGGCGATCGGCATCGACCTGCGTCGCTTCCAGTGGGCGGCCTTCGTGCTCGTGGGGGCGCTAGCGGGACTCGCCGGCGCCGTTTACGCATTCTCCAAAGGCAGCATTTCGCCGTCGACCATCTCGATCGCCCAGTCGACTGATGGGCTGGTCATGGTGTTGCTGGGCGGTGTCGAGACCCTGACCGGCCCCGTCGTCGGTGCGGCGATCTTCACCTGGCTGCGCGACGTGGTGGCGCGCAACACCGAGTTCTGGCGGGCCGTCATCGGCCTCGTGATCCTGTTGATCGTGCTGCTGTTCCCGCAGGGACTGGTCGGCGGCCTCAAGGCGTTGGTGGTGCGGTTGCGGGAGCGGCCGGCATGAGCAACGCCGTTCTTCAGGTCGAAGGATTGCACAAGGCATTCGGTGGCGTGCAGGCCGTGGCCGACGTCTCGTTTGCCGTCGCGGCCGGCGAGATGCTGGCGCTGATCGGGCCCAACGGGGCGGGCAAGAGCACCTGCTTCAACATGCTGAACGGCCAGCTCAACCCGGACGCCGGCATCGTCCGCCTTGAAGGCCGCGACATCGTGGGTCTGCGTCCGCGCGCCATCTGGCGGCTGGGGGTGGGCCGCACCTTCCAGATCACGGCGACCTTCGCCTCGCTCTCCGTACGCGAGAATGTGCAGATCGCGCTCTATTCCCACACGGGCCGCCTGCGCTCCCTGGTACGGCGTTTCGGCGCGGCGTTCCGACCCGAAGCGGATGCGTTGCTGGAGCAAGTCGGCATGCTCGACCAAGCCGACCGTGTTTGCGGCGTGTTGGCCTATGGCGACCTGAAGAGAGTCGAGCTGGCGATTGCACTGGCCAACCAGCCGCGGCTCCTGCTGATGGACGAGCCGACTGCCGGCATGGCGCCAAAGGAACGCGTGGCGCTGATGGAGCTGACGGCGCGGCTCGCGCGGGCGCGCAACATCGCCGTGCTGTTTACCGAACACGATATGGACGTGGTCTTCTCCCAGGCCGATCGCATCATCGTACTCGACCGCGGCCAGCTCATCGCCGGCGGCACGCCCGAAGAGGTGCGCAGCAATCCCAATGTGCGCGCCGTCTATCTCGGGAGCGTCCACTGATGCTCGAGGTCCGGGACCTGCACGCTTTCTACGGCCGCGCGCATATCCTGCATGGCGTCTCCCTGGAGGCGCGCGCAGGCGAGGTCGTGGCATTGCTCGGCCGTAACGGCGCCGGCAAGTCGACGGCCATGAAGGCGATCATGGGGTTGGTGCCGCCGGCCCACGGCGAGGTGGCCTTTGTCGGCCAGCGCATCGACCGCTTGCCACCCTATCGCATCGCGCGTCTCGGGCTGGGCTACGTCCCGGAGGAACGGCGCATCTTCACCGAATTGTCGGTGGTGGAGAATCTCGAAGTCGGTCGTCAGCCCGCTCGCGATGGCGCGCCGACCTGGACCGAGGACAAGCTCTTCGCGCTCTTCCCCAATCTGGCCGGCATGCGCGAGCGGCCGGGCGGCCGCATGTCGGGTGGCGAACAGCAGATGCTCACCATCGCGCGCACCCTGATGGGCAATCCGCGCTGCGTGCTGCTCGACGAGCCGTCGGAGGGGCTGGCGCCGATCATCGTCGAGCAGATGGCGAACTCCATCCGGGCGCTGAAGGGCGAGGGTCTTTGCGTGCTGCTCAGCGAACAGAACCTGCATTTCTCGCAGGCCGTCGCGGACCGTGCCTATATCATCGAGAAGGGCCAGATCCGCTTCGGCGGCTCGATGGCAGAGCTGACAGCCGACGCCTCGTTGCGTGAACAGTACCTATCGGTTTGAGCATGTCCCCCAAAAGCAGCTTCACCGTCGGCATCGATGTCGGCGGCACCTTTACCGACCTACTGGCGATCGATCCTGGCACTAACGAGGTAAAGCTCGCCAAGGTGCCGACCACCGTCGACAACCAGGCGATCGGCTTCATGGCGGCGCTCGCTTCGGCGAGCCTCGATCCCGCCGTGCTGCAGGCCGTGGTGCACGGCACGACGACGACGACCAACGCGCTGCTGGAGCGCAAGATCGCCAAGGTCGGGCTGATCACCACCAAGGGCTTCCGCGACGTGCTGGAACTCGGGCGCCGCACGCGGCCGCGGCCTTACGGCCTGCGGGGCACGTTCCGGCCGATGATCGACCGCGAGCTGCGCCTCGAAGTGCCGGAGCGCATGGATGCCGACGGCAAGGTGCTGACGCCACTCGACGAGGCGGCCGTGGCTGAGGCGGCGAACAAGCTGCTGGCCCAGGGCTGCGAGGCTGTCGTCATTCATTTCCTGCACAGCTACATCAACCCGGCGCATGAGCGGCGCGCGGCCGAGATCGTGCGTGGGCTCTGGCCCAACGCCTATGTCACCGCGGGCCATGCCATCCTGTCGGAGTATCGCGAGTACGAGCGTGGCGTGACGGCCGCGGTCAATGCCTCGGTGCAGCCGGTGCTCGATCGCTACCTCTCGCGCCTGCGCAAGGAGCTTGGCGCCAAGGGCTACGACCGCGACTTGCTGGTGATGCAGGGCAATGGTGGCACGATTTCCTCGCAGCTCATCGCCGAGGCTGCGGTGAATACGGTGATGTCGGGTCCGGCCTCGGGCGTGATGGCAGCAGCCTACACCGGCCGCGCGTCGGGTCATCCCAACCTGATCACCTATGACATGGGGGGCACCTCGACTGATGTCGGCCTGATCGAGAAGGGGGTGCCGCAGGTCTCGGGCGAGCTGGAACTCGAATATGCCCTGCCGATCCACGTACCGATGGTCGACGTCCACACGATCGGTGCCGGCGGCGGCTCGATCGCATCGGTCGATGCGGCGGGCATGCTGCGGGTCGGACCCGAAAGCGCAGGCGCACGGCCCGGCCCTATCTGCTATGGCCGCGGCGGCAGCGAGCCCACGATCACCGACGCCAACTTGATCCTCGGTCGGCTCAATCCCGACCGGCTGCTGGGCGTCGACAACAAGGTGACGCTCGATCGCGTGCGCGACCTCGTCTTGGAGAAGGTGGGCTCGCGGCTCGGGCTCGACGCCGGGGCGGCGGCCGCTGCGATCCTGCGCATCGCCAACGATCGCATGGCCGGCGCCATCCGGCTGGTATCGCTGTCGCGCGGCCACGATCCTCGCGACTTCGCCCTCTTCGCCTTCGGCGGGGCCGGCCCGTTGCACGCCACGGCGCTTGCGCGCGAGCTTGCCATCCCGACCGTGCTGGTGCCGGCGCGGCCCGGCATCACCAACGCGCTGGGCTGTGTCGTGGCCGACCTGCGCCACGACTATGTGCGCACGGTGAACAAGCCGCTGTCTGCCGTCGACGATGCGACGGTCGCGCGCATCTACGCCGAGCAGGCGGCCGAGGGCGAGGCCACCATTGCACGCGAGGGCGTGCCGGTGCGCGAGCTGCGC
Source organism: Reyranella massiliensis 521 (assembly GCA_943369775.1). GTDB lineage: Bacteria > Pseudomonadota > Alphaproteobacteria > Reyranellales > Reyranellaceae > Reyranella > Reyranella massiliensis_C. The sequence goes on along the minus strand of CALROF020000035.1, from coordinate 15,587 downwards.
CGCGTGCTGGCCGCCGACATGCAGTTCCAGGGACAGAGCCACATCCTGTCCGTTGGGGTGGAAAGCGCGGACATCGGCGTTGCCGGCCTGCACAAGGCTTTTGCCGCGGCCTACTTCCGCCGCTTCGGCATCGAGCTGGCGGAAATCCCGCCGGTGCTTGTGAATCTGCACGCCGCCGTGATCGGCGTGCGGCCTGAGATTTCGCTCGGCGCGCTCGCGGCCACGGAACGCGCGCCGACATTGAAGGCAGCGCAGGCCGGCGAACGGCGCGTCTGGTTCAACGACGGTTGGCGCGAAACGCCGGTCTATGCGCGCGAGAAACTGCCGCTCGATGCCGTCTTCGAAGGGCCGGCGATCCTCGAACAACTCGATTGCACGACGGTCGTCGAACCCGGCGACAAGGTCCGTCAGGACAAGCTCGGCAATTTGCTGATAACAGTCGGCTAACGAAAAATTTGGAGGAACGCCGATGAAGGTGACAGACGTCGTCTGCCACATCCTGCAGTGCAAGGTGGAGAAGCCGTTCGTATCGGCGCGCGGCTGGGTCTACGGCACGCGCGCCTCGTGTGTCGTCGAGATTTCGACCGACGAAGGCATCACCGGCTGGGGCGAGTGCTATGGCCCCGCCGCGGTTGCCAAGACCTTCGTCGAGACGCAGTTCAAGGCGCGCGTGATCGGCAAGGACCCCTTCGACGTCGAGGCGATCTGGGAAGACCTCTACAACAGGATCAAGGATTACGGCACGACCGGCATGGCGATCTCGGCCATCTCGGGCATCGACATCGCGCTCTGGGACATCATGGGCCGCGCCGTGGGCAAGCCGGTGCACAAGCTGATCGGCGGCGCCTATCGCAGCGAGGTCATTCCCTACGCGACCGGGCTTTACTTCATCGACATGAATCGCCTGGTCGAAGAGGCAGTCGAGGAAGCGCTGGAGTTCAAGAACGACGGTTTCCGCGCCATCAAGATGAAGATCGGCCTGGGCGACCTGAAGCTCGATGCCAAGCGTGTCGCCGCGGTGCGCAAGGCGATCGGGCCGGATGTGAAGCTCGCGGTCGACGCCAACCACTGCTTCTCCGTGCCCAACGCCATCAAGCTCGGCCGCATGCTGGAGGAGCACGACATCCTCTGGTTCGAGGAGCCGATCAGTCCCGAGGATCACGACGGCTATATCGAAGTGACACGCGCCCTCGACATGGCCGTGGCCGGCGGCGAGAACGACTTCACGCGCTGGGGCTTCCGCGATGTCATCGCGAAGAAGGCCATGGACATCGTGCAGCCCGACCTGTGCGCGGCCGGCGGCTTCTCGGAGTGCCGCAAGATCGCGACCCTGGCATCGGCGTTCGGTGTCGAATGCGTGCCGCATGCCTGGGGCTCGACCATCGGGCTGGCGGCGACCGTGCAGTTCCTGGCCGCTTTGCCAGATCAGCCACCTGCTTTCCGCCCGATGCCGCCGATGCTCGAATTCGAGCAGACACCCAACCCGCTGCGCGATCATCTGGCAAAGGAGCCGATCGAGCAGAAGAATGGCATCGTCCAGGTGCCGACCGGTCCCGGCCTCGGCATCGAGATCGATCGCGAGGTCCTGAAGAAATACAAGGTGGCTTAGCAAGTAACCTCACCCTGAGGAGCCGCGCGAAGCGCGGCGTCTCGAAGGGCGGGACCAGTCTTGTTGTTGCCAACCCTTCGAGACGCGCCCTGCAGGCGCTCCTCAGGGGGAGGGAGGAAGGGATAAGAAGATCGTCGACGTGAAGGCCTATCCGACCAGCTTTCGCGTGCCGCCGGAGCGGCAGGTGTCGCTGGGCATTGGCACCATGACCAAGCGCGACTGCGTGATGGTGAAGGTGACGACCGAGGACGGCATCGTGGGCTGGGGCGAGAGCCATCATGCACGGTCGCCGGGCAGCATCGGCCATCTGATCAACACGACGCTCAAGGGCTTCGTGGTGGGCATGGATGCCACGGATACGGTCGGCATCTGGGCCAAGATCTACAAGTTCCAGCTCGGCAGCCATGGCATGGGCGCAGCCACCTCGATGGCGATGAGCGGCCTCGACCAGGCGCTATGGGACATCAAGGGCAAGGCCGTGGGCTGGCCGCTCTACAAGCTGCTGGGCGGTAGCAACCGGCCGGTGAAGGCATATGCCGGCGGCATTGCGCTGGGCTATCAGGCGCCCGAGGCGCTGGCCGACGAAGCCGCGCCCATGGTCGAGGCCGGCTACAAGGCGTTGAAGCTGCGCGTGGGCGACTCGGTGAAGGCCGATATTGCCCGGATGACGGCGGTGCGCCGTCGCTTTGGCGATGACATCGTGCTGCTGACTGACGCCAACACCGGCTACACGCCGGAAGATGTCCGCCGTGTGATGCCGGCGATGGACGAACTCGGCATCGCCTGGCTGGAGGAGCCGTTTCCGGCGCACGACCATCGCTCCTATGCCATGGCCAAGGGCTGGGGTCGCACGCCGCTGGCGGCTGGCGAGAACCACTACACGCGCTTCGAGTTCCATCGGCTTATCGAGGACGGCAATATCACCATCCTGCAGCCCGATCTCTCCAAGAGCGGCGGCGTCACCGAGGTGCATCGCATCGCGGCGGCGGCTTCCATGTGGAAGCTGCCGATCCATCCGCACAGCTCGATGACCGGTTTGAACCATGCCGTGTCGATCCACTTCCTGGCGTCGATCGACAATGGCGGCTACTTCGAGGCCGATCTCTCTGTGGCCAACAAGTTCCGCGATGAGCTGGGCAGCGAGCCCTGGAAGATCGGCGCGGATGGTTGCGTGCGTCCGCTCGACAAGCCCGGTATCGGCGTCGAGATCGACGAGAAGTTCCTGATCGCCAACCCGGTGATCGAAGGGCCCGGATACGTCTGAGCCTACGTCTGAGGAATGAGGTCCGATGCCTTCTCCGCGATCACGTTGGTCGCGGCGTAGGTGTTGCCCGAGACCATCGTCGGCATGCACGAGGCGTCGGCCACACGCAGGCCCTGCAGTCCGATGACGCGCATCGACGCAGGATCGACCACCGCCATCGGATCGGTGCCGATCTTGGCCGTACCGACCGGGTGATAGGTCGTCGAGCCGGTGGCGCGGGCGTGCGCCATCCACTGCTCGTCGGTCGTCACATCGGGCCCCGGAAAGTTCTCGCGGATCACATAGTCGGCAAGCGGCGGCGTCGCCAAAAGCTTGCGCAGGTACTTCATCGCCGCGAGCAATGCGTCGCGGTCGATCTGGTCGGCGAGATAGTTCGGCTGGATCTCTGGCTTTGCCGTCGGGTCGGCGGTGAGCGCCTTCACATGGCCGGTGCTCTCGGGGCGTAGCTGCGCGGCGCCCAGGGTCATGCCGGGCACGGTGTCGAGCATGGTGGTGCCATAGCGGCCTCCGCCATAGCTCGCGGGTGCGAAGTAGAGCTGCATGTCGGGTGTCTCGAGTCCCGGTCGCGTCCTGAGATAGCCGCCGGCATGGCTTGGCGCCGTGGTCAGCAGGCCTTTCCGAGTGGCAGCGTAGCGCAGGACCTCGCCCACGAGCCGAAGGCCACGGCTGCGTTCGTTGAGCGAGCCGGCGCCCTTCACCAGCGCCGAAACACGCACCGCATAGTGGTCGCGGAAGTTGCGGCCGACGCCCGGCAACACGTGCTTCGCCGGCACACCGATCGCCGTGAGGTCGTCGGCATTGCCGATGCCCGAGAGCTGCAGGAGCTGCGGCGTATTGATCGCGCCGCCTGCCAGGATGACGTCGCGTCGGGCGCGGACCTGTTTCGTCTGTCCGCCCTGGCGATAGGTGATGCCCGTGGCCCGCTTTCCGTCGAGGTCGACCCGTTCGACCAGGGCGTGGGTGATGACGCGCACGTGCGGGCGTTTCATCGCAGACTTGAGATAGGCGTCGACCGGACTCCAACGCCGGCCGTTCTTCATCATGTTCTGGTAGAGGAGCGTGCCTTCCTGGTCGCCGCTGTTGTAGTCGGGCGTGCGCTTGAGGCCGAGTGTCTCGTTGGCCGCCATGAAGGCATCCGACAGGACATGCGGGTCGCGCTGGTCCTCGATGACGAGCGGTCCGTCGCGGCCGCGCACCTCGTCGCTGCCGCCGACACGCGATTCGGCACGCTTGAAATAGGGAAGGACGTCGGTCCACGACCAGCCACGGCAGCCGAGCTGCGCCCAGGTGTCGTAGTCGGCGGCCTGGCCGCGCACGTAGAGATGGCCGTTGATCGAGCCCGAGCCGCCCAGCACCTTGCCGCGGGGAAACCTTATCTTTCGGCCATCGATGTGAGGGCCGGGTGCCGTCTCGTAGCCCCAGTTGAGCTTGTCGTCGTAGACGGTTTTGTTGAAGCCGGCCGGGACCTTGATCCAGATGTGGTTGTCGTTGCCGCCGGCCTCGATCACCGCGACGCTATGCTTGCCCGAGGCGGAGAGCCTGTTGGCCAGCACGCAGCCTGCCGCGCCTGCACCGACGATGACATAGTCGAACTCGTCCATGGTCGCCTCCTAGGCCGCCACCACCAAAGTCGAAGCAAGCTGGCGCACCGACTTCACCATCGCCATGGCGACCAGCTTGCCGGTCTTGCGGTTCTCCTCGCTGACCGTCACGTCTTCCATAAAAGTGAAGCGGCCGAACGCGCCCTTGGCTTCCAGCTCGACGATATGCGTCGTGATCGTGGGATCCGCCACGATCACGACCCGCGTCTTGTCGAGGCCGAGGCCTGCGAGGGCGGCAGCCGCCGAGATGTTGACGTTCTGCGGGTAGAGGCGCGCACCTTCGCGTACTGGACCGTCGAACACGGTGTGCGGTGTCTTCAGCCCGTCTAGGTCCACAAGGGTTTCCGCGATGGTGCCTTTCCAGGCCGACGGGTCCTTGCGCACCGTGACGGTGACGCTGTCGAGCCCACCGACGGCCGCGCTGCTCAAGATATCGAGCGCACCGATCCCACCTGAGGGCAGGATGAGCTTGCAGCCGCTTGCCTTGGCGGCGGCCAGCAGGCGCTCGAACAGGGCGGTGTCGGTGAAGGCGCCGACGGATGTCACCAGGAAATCCGCACCGCTTTCCAGCACCCTCTGACCATAGGTCCGCACCGCTTCATGTCCGGCGCATTCGGCGACGGCGTCGAACTTGTGGGCGAAGAAGCGATCGGGCTCGTGGGTCAGCAGACCTTCGTTCCGCGGCCGCTTCACCAATGCGGCGACCAGCTTCAGGTTCTCGATATTGCCGGCCTTCAGTGCCGCATCGACATGTTTGCCGATGGCGCCATAGCCGATCATGCCTAGTTGGACGGTCATGCCAGTTGTGCTTCGACCCAGCGTGCCCAGGCGATGAGCTGGTCGTCGCTGCCGTGCTTGCCCACGAGCTGCACCGACAGCGGCAAGCCGAACGGTCCCGTATTGAAGGGCAGCGCGATGCAGGGCGTGCCGAGCAGGGTCCAGAAGCGGTTGAAAAGCGGATCGCCGGTGTTGCCGAGCCCTGATGGCGCTTCGCCCTTGGCTGCCGGCGTCAGCAGCAGGTCGAACGACTCCCACGCCTCGGAAAGTTGGCCGACGGCGATGCGCTTGCGCTTCTTGGCATTGGCGTATTGCCGCTGGTTCACCGCGTCGCCGTCGATCATCACGCCCTTCATGATGGGCGAGAAGAGGTGCGAGAAGCGGGCGCGTTCCTTGGCGTAGGCCTGCGTCGCCTCCTTGGTCATGATGCGGTTCTGCGCCGGCACGAGGGCCGTCCAGTTTTCCGGCGCCTGCCATTCGCGCACCTTGGCGCCGGCAGCCCGCAGCACGCGGGCCGCTTCCTCGATGTTCTTCCTGTTGTAGGGATCGGCCTCGTCCCACCAGGGTGTGCGCACCAGGCCGATGCGCGGCGCCTGGCCTCTCGCCGGCGGATCGGCCGGTGCATGGCCATAGGCGGCGCGGATCAGCGCCAGGTCGTTCGCTTCGCGGGTGAAGAAGCCCAGCGTGTCGAGGCTCTTGGAGTAGGCCTTCACGCCGGTCATGTCGGCCCAGCCGTAGGTGCCCTTGTAGGCAACGACGCCGTTGAAGGCACCGGGGCGGATCACCGAGCCAGCGGTCTGCGTGCCATAGCCGATTGGCGACATGAAGTCGGCGACGGCCGCAGCTGAGCCCGAGGAGGAGCCGGCCGGCGTGTGGCGGAGGTTGTGTGGATTGTGCGTCTTGCCGGCATGACCGCCCGCGAACTCTGTGGTCACCGATTTGCCGAGCACGATGGCGCCAGCTGCGGTGAGCTGGCTGACGCAGGCGGCATCCTTGCCCACGACATGATCGCGATAGATCGGCGAGCCGCAGGTGGTGGGCATCGTCTTCGTCGAGATGATGTCCTTCACGGCCAGCGGAATGCCGTGCAGTGGGCCCACCGGCCGCGCGCGCTTGTCCAGCTGGTCGGCGCGCTTGCGGGCGCCTTCGGGATCGAGCGCTTCCCAGGCATGGACCTGGCCCTCGCGGGCTTCGATGCGATCGAGGCAGGCCTCGACGAGATCGCGCGCCTTGAGCCGCTTCTCGGCCATGCGACGTACGGCTTCGCTGGCCGAGAGTCTGTTCGGCGATTTCGCCATGCGTTCTTCCCCCTCGTGTGTCGTTCGGCGCATGATGGCCGAGCCCAAGACAGAAAGGTAGCCCATGCTCGACGATCCACCTCTGCTCACGATCAAGGCCGGCTTTCAACGGCCCGATCCTGCCAAGGTCGCGGCATTGAAAGGCGCACAGACATCGCATCTCGTCGACGCCATGGATGGCCGCGGTGCACTCGACTGGTCCATCAAGCCCTGCGATCCGGAGAACGCCCCGTTCGTGGGCGTCGCGGTGACGTGCCATGCCTATCCGGCCGACAATCTCGCGCTCTTTGGCGCCATGGAGATCGCCCAACCGGGCGACGTCATCATGTGCGCCAACGACTCCTATCGGCTGACCGCGCTGGTCGGCGATCTGGTGGCTGGCATGATGAAGAATGCCGGTCTTGCCGCCTTGGTCACCGATGGGCTGGCGCGCGACCGCGTCGGCATCGTGGCGGCCGGCCTGCCGCTCTTCTGCGCCGGGATCGTTCCCAATTCGCCGGCTAAGAACGGGCCGGGCAGTGTCGGTCTGCCGGTCACGATCGGTGGTGTGCCGGTAAGTTCAGGCGATGTGATCGTGGGCGATGCCGATGGCGTCGTCGTGGTGCCGCAGGCCATCCTCGATGCCACCATCAAGCGGCTGGGCGAGGTGCGCGCGGCCGAAGCAAAGGCCGAGGCGATGGTGAAGGGTGGTGCTAAGATGACGGCGAGCGCGGCTGCGTTGCTCAAATCGCCGCGGGTGCTACGCCTCTAGGAGGAGCTCATGCCCCAAGGTCTGCCGTTCAAGGTCCAGAAGCTCGGTCACGCCGTCGTCTATGTCGCCGACCTGGAACGCTCCAGGCACTTCTATACGGAGGTGCTGGGCTTCAAGGTGTCGGACGTCTATCCCGGCGCGATGATGCCGGGCGGCATGGTCTTCCTGCGCTGCAACGGCGACCATCACTGCCTGGCCCTGGTCGGTGGCCGCGGCGAGGGAGGAGAGGGGCCCAAAAGCCTGCATCATCTCGCCTTCGAACTGGCAACGCTCGACGAGGTGTTCCGCGCCCGCGACCACCTCAAGGCGCATGGCGCGAAGCTGGTCTACGAGGGCCGGCGCCGCGCCGGCTGCCAGGTCTCGGTCGAATTCCTCGATCCCGACGGCCATCACCTCGAACTCTATTGGGGCGTCGACCAGATCGGCTCCGATGACCGTTCACGTCCGGCCGAGGAATGGCGTCAGACCGCGTCGCTCGAAGACGCCGTGCGCATCGCTCCGCCGGGTCAGGATACGACCTTGCACGATGCCCATCTCAAGGCGCGTGTCGATGGCTGAAAGCACGATGTTCCACGAGGGCAATCGCCGCCTGCAGGACCAGTTCGACAGCCGCCGCATTGCCGACCGGCTGGTCGAGAAGCTGACCCATGTGGAGTTCACCGAGAGCGACCGAGCCTTCATCGAAGGCGCAATGTTCTTCTTTCTCGCGACCTCGAACGATCGCGGCCAACCCGATTGTTCCTTCAAAGGTGGCATGCCGGGCTTCGTGAAGGTGATCGGTCCCGGCGAGCTCGCCTTTCCCGACTACGACGGCAACGGCATGTTCAAGAGCCTCGGCAATATCGTGGCCAATCCGAATGTCGGTCTGCTCTTTATCGACATGGGCGAGAAGCCGCGCCGGATACGCGTCAACGGCGAGGCGACCGTGAGCCACGACGATCCGCTGATGCAGCGCTTTGCCGGCGCGCAGCTCCTGGTACGTGTGAAGGCCCGGGCGATCTTTCCCAACTGCCCGCGCTACATCGTGACGCCGGGAACGGCGGAGGCTTCCAAGTACGCGCCGCGGCCCGACTATGCGCCACCGGAACCCGCCTGGAAGGGCTTCGACGACTTCAAGGATTACATCCATCCGCGGCAGAAGACGGCCGATGGCACTTAGGCCCTGATCACGGCCGGTTGGTCCGCTCTCAGCGCGATGGCCGGTGCTCGCGTGGTGCGGCGACGTTCTCGGGTGCGGTGAAGCTGCCGTACTCGATCGACTGGTACGACGTATCCGAAAGCACGATCCGGCGCGGCAAACCGTCCGACCGCCCGATCCACAGGCTGGCCGAGGTGAACTCTCCAGGCTTCATCGGGTTGGGTTGCTTGTACGAGTAGATGTTGACCGCAACGCCGTCGCGCGTCTCGGCGCGGGGAGCGCTGCAATCGCTTGGCGGCATGCTCTTCAATGCCTCCTCGGCCATCTGCCGCCGCTTGTCGAGGTCGAAGGGCACTTTACTCCAGGGGCCGTCGCCGCCTTGGCGGACGTACATTGCGTCCTTCAACGAAATGCTCTGCATGAGGAGAGCCTCCTTGTCGTAGGTGCTCTGCCGGATACTGGGCTGCTCAGAGAAGGCGCGCATAGCCTTGACGAGAGGCTCGCAGGCCGGATCGGCATGTGCCGGGCCTGCGATTAAAAGTGCGGCGGCGGTTGTCAGAAGGCTGGCGGAAAGAAAACGCATGTTCAAAGTCTCCAGGGCAAAATCGGCCGTCGCCTTGCGGCGGAGGTCAGCCTATCGCCCTCAGCCTCTGCCTTCCATATCGCGGCTCGACCGGTCGACGGCGGTGGCCTTTATCGGCAGTCTCTTCGAGACCGAGTGCGGAGGAGAGAGCAGTGAGCAAGCGTTTCGCGATCATCGGGGCTGGCATGTCGGGCATCCTGACGGCCATCAAGCTCAAGGAGCGCGGCATCGAGGACTTCGCGATCTATGAGAAGGCCGCGCGATTGGGTGGCACTTGGCGCGACAACACCTATCCCGGTCTGTCGTGCGATGTGCCAAGCCATGTCTATGCCTATTCCTTCGAGCTGAAGGGCGACTGGTCGCATCGCTTCTCGCCCGGCGCCGAGATCCAGGGGTATTTCGAAGGCGTGGCCAGGAAGTATGGCCTTGATCGGCATTTTCGCTTCAATAGCGAGATCGAGCGCGCCGAGTATCGTGGCGGCCGCTGGCATCTGACGATCAAGGACGGTGCCACCGACGTCGTCGACTTCGTGATCTCCGCAACCGGCGTGCTGCACCATCCCGCCACTCCCGATATTCCGGGTCTTGGCGATTTCAAGGGTGCCTGCTTTCATTCGGCGCGGTGGGATCATTCGGCGCCCCTCGACGGCAAACGCGTCGGCATCATCGGTACGGGCTCGACAGCGATCCAGATCGTCCCGGCGCTGGCTGATCGCGTGTCGAAGTTGACGCTGTTCCAGCGCACCGCCCAATGGGTGCTGCCGCTCGCCAACCCGCCCTACAGCGACGACGAGAAAGCGATGTATCTCGCCTCGCCGCAGAGCCTGCAGCAATCCTACGATTTCTGGTCGGCGCGCTTCGTCGACACGTTCGCGCGTGCCGTGATCGGCGATCAGGACGAACTGCACAAGATCGAAGCTGCCTGCCGCATCAATCTCGAAGAGAATGTGCGTGATCCTGAGCTCCGCAGGCGGCTGACCCCCAACTACCGGGCGGCCTGCAAGCGGCTGATCATGTCGGATACCTTCTATCCGGCGATGCAGAAGCCCAATGTCAGGCTGGTCACCGACGGCATCGAACGCATCGAGGCGTCAGGCGTGCGCACCAAGGACGGCGTCCTTCATGAGCTCGATGTGCTGGTGCTGGCGACCGGCTTCGACGGCCATGCGTTCCTGCGTCCGATGGACGTGATCGGCGAGGAGGGGCTGAGGCTTGCCGATGCCTGGGCCCATACCAACGAGGCCTACCGTTCGGTGGCGGCGCCGGGCTTTCCGAACTTCTTCATGCTGGTAGGGCCCAACAGCCCGATCGGCAATTTCTCGGTGATCCTGATCTCCGAGCTGCAGCTCGCTTACATCCTGCAGCTCGTCGACCTGGTTCTGGACGGCAAGTGCCATGCCGTGGCGCCGTCGAAGGCTGCCACGCAACGCTTCAATGCGGCCTTGCGTGAGGCCATGAAAGGCACCGTCTGGGTGACCGGCTGCAAGAGCTGGTACCTCGATCGCAACGGCAATCCGGCGCTTTGGCCCTGGAGCTTCGACCGCTTCCGCGCCGAGATGCAGGCGCCCGATCTTGCCGATTTCAATCTGGCCGCATGAAGAGCGGCGCCGGAAGCGGTGACCTCCGGCGAGCGCTAAGTCAGGATACTCGCCCGCAGCCTATCATCTTCGTACGATGATGTGACATCGGCGTTGCTTGAAATGCGGCGGGCGGATTTGCAAGGCAAACCAAAGAAGCATGCGGCGGCGCGCGCCTTGCCCGCTATAGTCCGCGAGTGGAGCCGAAGGCCGATCGCCAGATCGAGGCCGCCCGCACCATGCAGCAGTATTAACGTCCACCAGCACGCAGACGCTATTGGAGGCCAAGATGGACACGAATGTTGATGATGCCGCGCCGAGTGCATGTCCGTTCAGCAAGGCGCGAGGCGGCGCCACGAACCGCGATTGGTGGCCTACTCAGCTAAACCTCCAGGTGCTTCACCAGCACTCGAGCCTGTCCAATCCGCTGGGCCAGGCGTTCGACTACGCCAAGGAGTTCAAGAGTCTCGACCTCAATGCCGTGATCAAGGATCTCCATGCCTTGATGACGCAGTCGCAGGACTGGTGGCCCGCCGACTTCGGTCACTACGGCGGCCTGTTCATCCGCATGGCATGGCACAGTGCCGGCACCTATCGCATCGCCGATGGCCGTGGTGGCGGCGGACGAGGCCAGCAGCGCTTCGCCCCCGTGAACAGCTGGCCGGACAATGCGAACCTCGACAAGGCCCGCCGGCTGCTCTGGCCGATCAAGCAGAAGTACGGCCAGAAACTGTCCTGGGCCGACCTCATCATCCTGACGGGTAACGTTGCGCTGGAGTCGATGGGCTTCAAGACATTCGGGTTTGGCGGCGGCCGTGTCGATACCTGGGAGCCCGATCAGGACATCTATTGGGGACCCGAAGGGAAGTGGCTGGCCGACGAGCGCTACTCCGGCGATCGCGATCTCGAGAATCCTCTCGGCGCGGTCCAGATGGGTCTCATCTACGTCAACCCGGAAGGCCCGAACGGCAAGCCCGATCCTCTCGCTGCCGCCAGGGACATCCGCGAGACCTTTGCCCGCATGGCAATGAACGACGAGGAGACCGTCGCGCTCATCGCCGGTGGCCACACGTTCGGCAAGACGCATGGTGCCGGCGATGCCACGCTCGTTGGACCGGAGCCGGAGGGCGCGCCGATCGAGCAGCAGGGCCTTGGCTGGAAGAGCAAGTACGGCTCGGGCAAGGGCGGTGACGCGATCACCAGCGGCCTCGAAGTCACCTGGAGCCAGACGCCGACAAAGTGGAGCAACCACTTCTTCGAGAACCTGTTCGGCCACGAATGGGAGCTGACGAAGAGCCCGGCCGGTGCGCATCAATGGACACCCAAGGGCGGGAAAGGCGCCGGCACGGTGCCGGATGCGTTCGACCCGGCGAAGCGGCATGCCCCTTCGATGCTGACGACCGACCTCTCGCTGCGGGTCGATCCCGCCTACGAGAAGATCTCCCGTCGTTTCTTCGAGAACCCGGATCAGTTCGCCGACGCTTTTTCCCGAGCCTGGTTCAAGCTGACCCACCGCGACATGGGTCCGATCGTGCGCTACCTCGGGCCGCTCGTCCCGAAGGAAACGCTGATCTGGCAGGATCCGATTCCTGCCGTCGATCACCCACCGGTCGGAGATCGGGATATCGCCGATCTGAAGGCCAAGATCCTCGCCTCCGGCCTTTCCGTTTCCGAGCTGGTCTCGGCTGCCTGGGCCTCGGCGTCGACTTTCCGCGGCTCCGACAAGCGCGGCGGTGCGAACGGTGCGCGTCTTCGCCTTGCGCCCCAGAAGGACTGGGAGGTTAACCGGCCGGCACAGTTGGCTGTCGTTCTCCAGAAGCTGGAAGCTGTTCGAGCGGCGTTCAACGGGTCGAAGGCCGGTGGCGCGAAGATCTCACTGGCCGACCTGATCGTCCTCGCAGGCGGTGCGGCGATCGAGAAGGCCGCGAAGGCCGCCGGTCACGATGTGACCGTCCCCTTCACGCCGGGACGCGCCGATGCCTCGCAGGAGCAGACGGATGTCCACTCCTTCGCGCCGCTCGAACCGACCGCCGATGGCTTCCGCAACTATCTTCATGGCAAGTCGCGCTTGTCGGCCGAAGAATTGCTGGTCGATCGGGCGCAGCTTCTCACGCTGACGGCGCCTGAGATGACGGCTCTCGTCGGCGGCTTGCGAGTCTTGAAGGCTGGGCAGCCGGCGCATGGTGTCTTCACCAAGCGGCCGGAGACGCTGACGAACGACTTCTTCGTCAATCTCCTCGACATGGGCACCGAGTGGCAGCCCAGCGCCGGTTCAACAGAGCTGTTCGAAGGACGCGACCGGAAGACCAACGAGGTCAAGTGGACCGGCACGCGCGTCGACCTGATCTTTGGTTCGCACTCCCAGCTTCGGGCGCTTGCCGAAGTCTATGCCTGTGAGGACTCCGGGCGGAAGTTCGTAACGGACTTCGTGGCAGCGTGGGCCAAGGTCATGAACCTGGATCACTTCGAGGCCCACTGACCTGGCGGCGAAGGCGGCGGAAAGGACAGAGCGAGGGTTGTCCTGCGATGGACAACCCTCAATGCAGGGACGGCAATCGCTACTTAGCGCTGCGTGCCGATCATCCCCTTGATCTTCTCGCGGCCGCGCTGGAGCGCGACGTAGAGGCCGGGGATCACGAAGATGCCGAGGCAGGCCGCCGCGATCATGCCGCCGAACACCGCGGTGCCGACGGCACGCTGTGTGGCAGCACCGGCGCCGGACGCGATCACCAGCGGCACGAGGCCGAGGATGAAGGCGAAGGACGTCATCATCACCGCACGGAAGCGCAGGCCTGCCGCCGTGGTGGCCGCGGTCACGACATCGGCCCCCTTCTCACGTTCGGCCATGGCGAACTCGATGATCAGGATGGCGTTCTTGGCGGCCAGCGCGATCAGCACCACGATGCCGATCTGGGCATAGATGTTGTTGTCGAGCCCAGCGATGAACAGTGCCGTCATCGCGCCGAACAGGCCGACCGTCACTGACAGGAGCGCAGCGACCGGGATGGCGGTGCTTTCATAGAGGCCGACCAGGAAGAGGTAGGCAAAGACCACGGCCAGCCCCAGGATGAAGCCCGTCTGGCCGCTGGCGGCCTTCTCCTGCAGCGCCGTGCCGGTCCATTCATAGCCATAGCCCGTGGGCAGCGTCGTCTTGGCGAGATTCTCCATGGCGGCGATTGCCTGACCCGACGAGAAGCCGGGCGCAGGGGCGCCATTCAGCGTCACCGAGCGCAGATTGTTGTAGCGCACGATCGAAGAGGGTGCGGTCACCATCTCCAGGTTGGCGACGGCTTGCAGCGGCACCAGTTCGCCACTCGAGGAGCGGACGCGCACGCGGAATACGTCGTTAACCGTCTTGCGGTCCGACGCCTCGGCCTGGACCTTCACCTGCCAGGTCCGGCCGAACAGGTTGAAGTCGTTGGTGTAGGTGCCGCCCATCGAGGTCTGCAGGGCCGAGAAGATGTCGGCGATGCTGACGCCCAAAGCCTGGGCGCGTTCGCGGTCGAGCTTGAGATTGATCTGCGGCGTCGAGGCACCGTAGGTCGTGAACACGCTGGCGAGTTCCGGCACCTGTTGCGCCGCCACCATCATGCCACGTGCCACGGCTGCCAGTTCGGTCGGCGGTGCGCCGGTCAGGGTCTGGAGCTGGAACTCAAAGCCCGAAGAATTTCCGAGACCCATGATCGGCGGCAGGTTGAAGGCGAAGACATTGGCCGCGGCGATTTGGCTGAACGCGATGTTCAACTCCTTGAGGGCGCTGAATACCGAGAGATCGGCTTCCTTACGCTGATCGAAGGGCTTCAGGGCCACGACCACGAGGGCGCGATTGGGCAACGCCAGCCCGTCGAGCAGGCTGTAGCCCGAGACGGTGAACATGCTCTGCAGCCATGGCTTGCCTTGGATGGTCTTCTCGACCTGGTCGACGGCGCCCAAGGTGCGGTTGGTCGAAGCAGCGTCAGGGAGCTGAATTTCGGCCATGAAGGCGCCCTGGTCCTCGTCCGGCAGGAAGCCCGAAGGTACCATCGAACCGATGCCGCCGGTGGCGACCACGAAGCCGCCCACCAGCAACAGGGCCACGATGCCGCGCCGCGCCAGCGGCGTGACGACGCGGACATAGCCATCGCGCGTCTTGTCGATGCCGTTCTGCATCCAGGCGATGACGCCCGTCGGTTTCTTCTTGTGGCGCAGAATCAGCGAGCAAAGGGCGGGTGAGAGGGTCAGCGCGTTGATCGCCGAGATTACCATCGAGACCGAGACGGCGACGGCGAACTGCGAATAGAGCTGGCCGGCAATGCCCGGAATGAAGGCGGTCGGGATGAAGACCGAGAGCAGCACCAAGGTGATGGCGATGATCGGCCCGGTGACCTGGCTCATGGCCTTTTCGGTCGCCTCGGCCACGGTGAGGTTGGGCTCGTGCTCCAATATGTGCTCGACAGCCTCGACCACGACGATGGCGTCGTCGACCACGATGCCGATCGCCAGCACCAGCGCCAGCAGCGATATGGTGTTGGCCGAGAAGCCGAAGGCCAACATGACGGCGAACGTGCCGATCAGGGCCACCGGCACGGCGACGATGGGGATGATGGTGGCGCGCAGGTTACCCAGGAAGACGAAGACGACGATCGCGACCAGCACGAAGGCCTCGATCAGGGTGTGGATCACGCTCTCGATCGTGGCCTTCACGAACACCGTCGTGTCGTACATCACGTCGTAGGCAACATCGTCGGGGAAGCGCGGCTCCAGCTCCTTCATCGCTTTGCGCACGCCCTCGGCGGTGGCGAGAGCATTGGCGCCGGGAAGCTGGAAGATCTGGATGCCTGACGCGGGGGTGCCGTTGTAGCGACCGATCGAATCGCTGTTCTTGGCGCCCAGCTCGACCCTGGCGACGTCCTTGATCCTGACCAGCGCGCCGTCGGACTGGGCGCGGACCACGATATTCTCGAATTCCTCGATCGTGGTCAGGCGGCCTTGAGTGGTGATGTTGAGCTG
>CALROF020000034.1:0-38133 GCA_943369775.1 Reyranella massiliensis 521 | reverse complement strand
GGCGAGCCGGCGATTTCCGTCGCGTCCCGCTGGCCCGTGCGGAACCCACGAGCCGCCGCGCCGCTTGGGCCGCGACATCGGCATAACTGCGATCTCCGTGCATCAGCATCAGGATCATCGCGCCCTCCATAAGCACCATGATTTCCTTTGCGCGTTGGCCGGGTACGGCAACGCGCCGACTTGCCAACTGATCGGTCAGCCAATGCTCGGTCACGTTCTTGGCGCGGCGTGCGATGGCCCGCGCCGGATGCCCCGGCAGATCGGCAAGCTCGACGACCACGCGCGTGAACCCCGAGCCCGACCAGCCCGGCGTAGCGGCCCACTCCGCGAGCTGACCGAAGAACGAGTCGAGCATCGGCCCAACGGTAGGCGGAAAATGTCGCGCGATGACCTGCAGTCGGGCCAGATCGAAGTCGCCTTGGCTGTGCAGCGCCGCGGCGAGCAGATCGTCCTTGCTGCGGAAATGCGTATAGAGCGTCCGCTTGGTAATGCGTGCACGGGCTGCGATCTCATCGACGCCGACGCGAGCGAAGCCGCGCCTGTAGAAGAGATAGTAGGCGGCTTCAACGATCCGCCGCCTCGTGTCACCGGCTTGCCTTGGCATCGGGCCATGCCTCCGCGGTTCGCGGTATACTGACTAGTGAGTTTACTTGTGCGCCCCCATCCGCGCCAATCAGGCGTCGATTGGCAGACGGGGGAATGTCGCCATGGTGACGTCGATAACAGTGAAGTCGGTCGATGTTCGGGCCGTCTCCGTACCGCTGCGGCGGCCTGTCGTTTCCAAGGTCGGCCGCTTCGATAACTGGCCGATGATCCTCATCGATTTGCATACGAGTGGGGACATCGTCGGCCGCAGCTATCTCGAACCGTACCTCGTGAATTCCGTGCGCTACATCGCGCCGGCGATCCGCGACCTCGTCGAAGCTTGTAAGGGCGCAACGCTATCGCCGCTCGACGCCTTCCAGACAAACCGCCGATCGCTCAACCTCGTCGGCTACAGCGGCGTCGCCGCCATCGCCGTGGCGGGCCTCGACATGGCGTTGTGGGATGCGCTGGCCAAGGCGGCAGGGCTGCCGCTCGCGACCCTGCTGGGCGGATCGCTCGGTCCGGTTCCTGCCTACAACAGCAACGGGCTGTGGCTGACCGACGTGGGGACACTCGCCGGGGAGGCAGCCTCGCTTGTGGCCGAAGGCGGCTTCAGCGCCTTGAAGCTTCGCCTCGGCCGCGAGCGCCTGGCCGACGATCTGGCCGCCATCCGCGAAGTTCGCAAGGGAGCCGGCGACGAAGTCAAGCTGATGGTGGACTTCAATCAAGGTCTGTCGCTGGGCGACGCGCTGGTGCGCTGCCATGCGCTCGACGATCAAGGCCTCTATTGGTTCGAAGAGCCCATCGTCTACGACAATCTGGCGGGCTACGCCCAGTTGGCGCGCGAGCTCAGGACACCGCTTCAGCTCGGAGAGAACTTCTACGGACCCCGCGATCTGTTCGCGGCCATCAAGGTCGGTGCGGGCGACTATGTCATGCCCGACCTCATGCGCATCGGCGGGATCAGCGGCTGGCTGCGTGCCGCACCGATCGCGGCGGCGGCCGGCATCCAGATTTCGACGCATCTCTATCCCGAAGTGTCGGCGCACCTGATGCGTGTAAGCGAGACCGCGCATTGGCTGGAATGGCAGGATTGGGCCGATCCCATCCTCAAGGAGCCTTTCGCCGTGAAGGCGGGATACGTCGAAATTCCGGAACGGCCCGGCACCGGGATCGAATGGAACGAAGAGGCCGTGACGCGCTATCGCATCGAGGCCTGACGCCAGCGAATCACCACTGCTCTACGAACGCCCCTCCAGCAACGGCCGCTCGCGCTGGAAGAGCTCGATCACGGCATCCATCACGGCGCGCACGCGCGGCAGCGCCCGCAGGTCACGGTGAACCAGCAGCCACTGGTCGGCGAAGACATCGGCGATGACACCGCCCAGCCGCTTCAGGGCCGGATCTGGATCGCCGAGATAGCAGGGCAGCACAGTTAGGCCGGCACCGGCGCGCGTCGCTTCGTGCAGCACGAGCCAGTTGTTGCCGCGCACCGCCAGCCGCCGGCCGGCCAGGCGCTCGTGCAGCCATGACTGGCCGGGAAAGTAGCCATGATCCTCGTCGAAACCGATCCACGGCTGGTCGAGCAGGCTCGGCATGGGATCACCCTTGGCCAGACGTCCGACCGGGAAGTCGCGCGCGGCATAGATCGCATAGGCGACGCGCCCTAGCTTGCGCGCCACGATGCCGCCCAGCTCCGGCACTTGCTCTCGAATCAGCAGGTCGGCCTCGCGGCGCGACAGGTTGGCCAGGGTATGGCTCGCCACCACCTCGAACTCGATCTGCGTCAGCCGGGCGCGCAGGCCCGCGAGATGGCGGGCGATCAAGGCGGCCATCGCCTCGCCGGCCGAGAGCCGCACCGTGCCGCTCACCGTATCGCTGAGGCCGGCGCTGCGGCGGTGGATCGAATGGGCGGCCTTTTCCATCGCCTGGGTATCGGCCAGCAATTCCTCGCCGGCACTGGTCGGCACGAAGCGATCCGGCAGCCGCTCGAACAGCCGGGCGCCGATCTGCCTTTCGAGCACGGCGACGCGGCGCGACACGGTGGGATGGCTGACACCCAGCGCCTTGGCCGCCGTGGTGAGCGTGCCTTCGCGTGCCAAAGCGAGGAAAACCCGAAGATCGTCCCAGTTGGAGTCCATGTACAAAATTGTACAGCGACTTTTCCAATTTGTGGACTGACGAATATGAGTGTTCGGCCTACGATTTCATCATGCACATCGAACCGCGCCTGCTCGTGTTCACCCGGGGCGTCCGCGCCCGCATCGCCGCCACCGTCGCCGTCGGGCTCCTGGGTGTCGGGCTCGGCATTGCCCGCCTCGCCCTGCTGGGCTGGCTGATCGGCCAGGTCTTCGCCGGCAAACCTCTGCAGGAGCTGGTGCTGCCGGTGGTGCTGATCGCCGTCGTCATGGTGCTGCGCGGCGGCGCCGAGCATTGGCGCGCCGTGATGGCGCACGAGACAGCGGCGAGGGTTCAGAAGGCGCTACGCCGGACGCTCTACGACAAGGTGGCGTCGCTCGGGCCCGGCACGGTCGGTCGGCAGCGGTCGGGCGGCCTCACGCTTTCCATGATCGACGGGGTCGAGCAGCTCGAGACCTATTTCGGCCAGTTCCTGCCGCAGTTCATGATCGCCCTGCTTTCGCCTTTGCTGATCTTCGCCGTCGTCGCCTTCATCGACCTGCCGGTCGCAACGGTGATGCTGGGCTTCGCATTGCTGGCCCTGTTCGCTCCCGCCCTCTGGCACAAATGGGATGTGCGGGCCTCGATCGCCCGCATGACGGCGTACAAGTCCTTTGCCGCCGAATTCCTCGACTCCATCCAGGGCCTCGCAACGCTCAAGGCCTTCGGCCAAGGCAAGGCGCGCGCCGACAAGCTCGAAGTCGAGGCGCGCGATCTCTTCCGCCGCACCATGTGGGTGTTGGGCACCAACTCGCTGGCCCGCGGCATCACCGATACGTCGATTGCAGGCGGCGCGGCTGCAGCTCTGATCTACGGCGCTTCGAGAGTCGAAGCCGGCGCCATGTCGCTCACCGCGCTGCTGGTGATCCTGATGCTGGGCATCGAGATCTTCCGGCCGATGCGCGAACTGCGCTCCGTGCTGCACCAAGGCATGGTCGGCCTTTCGGCAGCGCAGGGCATCTATCACATCCTCGACGACAAGCCCTCCGTGGCCGATGCACCGCCTGCAACGCTCAGCACGGTGCTGGCCCCCACCATCACTTTCGAGAACGTGCGCTTCGCCTATCCTGGCACGCGCCGCACCGTGCACGACAACCTCACCTTTACCGCCGCCGCCGGCGAGCGGCTGGGCCTGGTCGGCTCTTCGGGCGGCGGCAAGTCATCGATCGTGCGCCTGCTGCTGCGCTTCTACGATCCCGACCAGGGCCGCATCCTGCTGGGCGGCCATGATTTGCGCTCGCTTTCTTTTGCACAGATCCGTTCCCTGATCTCGGTGGTGAACCAGGACACGTTCCTGTTCCACGGCACGGTCGAGGAGAACATCCGGCTCGGCAAGCCGGGCGCATCGCAAGAGGAAATGGAGGACGCCGCACGCGCCGCCAACATCCACGAGTTTATCCTCAGCCTGCCGCAGGGCTATCAGACCGTGATCGGCGAGAAGGGCATCAAGCTCTCGGGCGGCCAGCGCCAGCGTCTGGCCATCGCCCGCGCCCTGTTGCGCGACACGCCGATCTTGGTGCTCGACGAAGCGCTCTCCGCCGTCGACGCGGAGAACGAGGCCGTGATCCAGGAAGCGCTGGACCGTCTTATGCAAGGTCGCACGACGATCATTCTGGCGCACCGCCTATCGAGCGTCATCGATTGCGACCGCATCCTGGTGCTGGACCGTGGCCACGTCGCCGAGGAAGGCAAGCATGGCCCGTTGATGAACCAGGGCGGCGTTTATGCCCGGCTGATGGCCGAGCAGGCACGTGAGCAGCAGGTCACCGCGGCAGCCGACGTGATCGACGCCCCGGCCCGTGCCGAGACCGTCGCCAACACACCCGGCGGCGCGGTGAAGCCGGTGACCGAAGGCATCATCAAGGCCGAGGGCCTTACCTGGTATCAGGTGGTCGCGGCGCTGATGAAGGTGATCATGCCGTGGAAGGGTAAGCTCACTGCGACCTTCATTCTGGGTGTGCTGAGGGTCGTGGCTTTCATCGGCATCGGCGTGCTGTCGGCGCTGATCGTGCTGGCGCTCAAGAACCATCAACCCTATGGCGGGCTCGCCATCGCGCTCGCGGTGCTGGCTCCCCTCTCTGGCCTGCTGCACTGGCTGGAATCCTGGCTGGCGCATGACATGGCCTTCCGCCTGCTGGCCGAGATGCGCATCGACGCCTTCCGCAAGCTCGATGCCCTGGCACCGGCCTATCTCACGCGCCGCCGCACCGGCGATCTGATGGCGCTGGCCACCCACGATATCGAGCTGGTCGAATACTTCTTCGCCCACACCGTGGCGCCGGCCTTCGTCGCAATCCTGGTGCCGGCCGTTGTGGTCGCAGCACTTGCCACGGCCAACGGTTGGCTGGCGGTTGCCTTGGTGCCGTTCCTGCTGGCGGTGGGCCTCAGCCCGTTCCTGATGAGGAAGCGTGTCGACAAGCTCGGCAGCCAGGCCCGCGAAGCAGCGGGTGAGCTGGGCGCCTTTGCCGTCGACTCGGTACAGGGCCTGGGCGAGATCGTGGCCTTTCAGCAGGAGAACCTGCGTGGCGACAAGCTCGACCAGCTTTCGCAGCGCCATATCTCGCTGCGTCTGCCCTTCTTCAGCGAACTCACGCTTCAGCACGCAATCCTCGAAGTGCTGACAGGTCTTGGTGGCCTGGCGGTCGTCGTAGTTGGCGCGGTCCTGTCCGCACAGGGCGCGCTCGATCCGGGCCTGCTGCCGCTGATGACCATCCTCGCGATGGCAGCCTTCCTGCCGGTCTCCGAGATCGCGCAGATCGGCCGCCAGCTTGCCGACACCCTGGGCGCGACACGTCGCGTCTATGCGCTCGCAAACGAGCCGATCCCGGTGCGCGACGGCCCGGGCGTTCCGGTCACGCGAGGGGCGGCAGCCCTTTCGCTCGAGAAGGTTACCTTCACCTATCCCGGCCAGACGCGTCGCGCGCTGAGCGATGTCAGCTTCGACATTCCTGCCGGCAAGACGATTGCCCTGGTCGGCACCTCGGGCGCCGGCAAGACGACGACCGCGCAGCTCCTGATGCGCTTCTGGGATCCCGACTCCGGTCGCATTCTGCTGAACGGAGCGGATCTCAAGAACTACAAGCTCGATGCCCTGCGTAGTCTCGTGGCCCTCGTCGCGCAGGATACGTACCTGTTCAACGACACGCTGCGCGCCAACATCCTGATCGCTCGCCCCGAGGCCACGGACGCCGAATTGCAGGCCGCCATCGAACATGCGTCACTCAGCGAACTCGTGGCCGCCCTGCCCGAAGGTCTCGACTCGCCGGTCGGTGAGCGTGGCACCAGCCTCAGCGGCGGTCAGCGCCAGCGAGTCGCCATCGCCCGCGCCTTCCTCAAGGATGCGCCGATCCTCATCCTCGACGAAGCGACGTCGCATCTCGATGCGGTGAACGAGCAGGCGGTGCGGCGAGCGCTCGACGTGCTCAAGGCCGATCGCACCACCATCGTGATTGCCCATCGTCTCTCGACCGTGCGCGATGCCGATCTGATCGTGGTACTCGACGAAGGCCGCGTAGCGGAAAGTGGAACGCACGCTTCGCTCCTTGCGCGTGGCGGACTCTACGCACGATTGGTGTCGCGCCAGCTTGCCGCCGTCTACGCGCCCGCGGCACAGTGAGGGGATGAAGCGACAGATCCACCTCAATCTTTTCATCCAGAGCCGCGGCCATCATGAAGCCTCGTGGCGGCATCCCGGCTCCTCGGCTCTGCCGCTGACGGACATCGAGTATTTTCGCGATCTCGCGCGTCGTGCCGAAGCGGGCTTGTTCGACTCGATCTTCCTCGCCGACACACTGGCGTTGATGGATACGGTAGCGCATGCCGCCAGCACCTGGCTCGAGCCGATCACGACGCTGGGCGCCATAGCCGGCTCGACCAGCCACATCGGCCTGATTGCGACGGCTTCGACGACCTATTCGGAACCCTTCAATCTCGCCCGCCAGTTCGGCTCGCTCGATCATATCAGCGGTGGCCGGGTCGGCTGGAACATCGTGACCTCCTGGCTCGCCGCTGCTGCGCGCAACTACGGCGGCGAGAGTCTGGTCAGCCACGACGAGCGCTACGAGCGCGGCGAGGAATTCATCCAGGTCGTGAAGGCGCTATGGGATAGCTGGGCCGACGACGCCGTGCTCGACGATCGGGCGCGCGGTCATTATGCCCACGCCGATCGCATCCGGCCGATCAACCACGAGGGCAAATACTATCGCGTCGCTGGCCCGCTCAACATGCCGCGCGGACCGCAGGGCCGTCCGGTCTTCGTGCAGGCCGGTTCGTCCGATACCGGACGCCGCTTCGCCGCCCGCCACGCCGAGGCAGTGTTCACGGCGCAGATGGAGAAGAAGACGGCGCAGGAATTCTACGCCGACCTGAAGGCGCTGGCGGCTGCCGAGGGCCGCAAGCCCGAGCATGTGCTGATCCTGCCGGGCCTCAGTCCGGTTATCGCGTCGACAGAGGCCGAAGCGCAGCGCCTGGCGCGTAACCTGAACGAGCTCACCGATCCCGAAGTTGGCCGCAAGCGCCTGAGCGGCCGCTTCGGCGGTCACGACTTCTCTCACCTGCCGCTCGACCGACCACTTACGCCGGAAGACTTTCCCGATCCCGGCACTGTGCAAGCGGCACGCAGCCGGACCGAGGTGATCGTGGGCCTGGTCCGTCGCGAGAAGTACACGCTGCGCCAGCTTCTCGCCTACCTGGCCGGCGCGCGCGGCCACTTCACCACCGCCGGCACGCCCGAGCAGATCGCCGACTTGATCGAGGATTGGTTCAACGACGGCGCCGCCGACGGCTTCAACCTGATGCCGCCGCTGTTGCCCTCGATGCTTGACGTCTTCGTTTCAGAGGTTGTGCCACTTCTTCAGAAGCGCGGACTTTTCCGCAGCGCCTATGAAGGCAAGACGTTGCGCGATCACTTCGGTTTGCCCCGTCCGAATACGCATCATTGAGACGTCAATGTCTTGCCGCGAGCACATGACCTGCGGCATCCTCATAAAGTGGTGACATCGACGAAGCCTCTTCTCCGCCGGTCGATATTAGGCGCTGCACTCGTAGCTCCGGCTCTCGCACACGCGCAGACGACTCTGCCCGATCGAACGCTACGCATCGTCGTGGGGTTCGCGGCAGGCGGCGGTTCCGATGTCATGGCCCGGCTGATTGCCACCGCCCTCGAACGCCGCGTCGGACGCAGGGTCACCGTCGAGAATCGTCCGGGCGGTACGGGTGCTGCTGCCGGCGAGGCTCTGAAATTCGGTGGCTCCGACGGCAGCATGGTCGCCTTCATGCCGAGCCCCTCGCTGGTCGCGAAGCTCTTCACGCCGGCCTATCCGTTCGATCCGGCGACCGACCTCGCACCGGTTACGACCGCCGGCACCTACATCGACGCTTTTGCCGTTTCGCCCAAGGTGAAGGTTGCGACCGTGGCGGAGTATGTCGAGTGGCTGAAGGCCGGTGAGCCGGAGCGCAACAAGATCGGCGCTACCGCGACCGACGCCATGTTGCGGTTCTATGTGCGCCTGCTCGGCCGCGAGTTCGGCGTGCCCATGGAAGGCCAGGGCTTTCGTGGAACCGCGCCGCTCGTCACCGACATGGAGGCCGGCAAGGTGCCGGCAGGTGTCGCGGGTCTCACATCCTTTCTCGTGGCACATCGCGGCAACCGCATCCGTATCCTTGCGACCTCCGGCTCCAAGAGAGTTTCGGTGGCACCCGACCTGCCGACGGCAGCAGAGGCCGGCTATCCGGGCCTCACGATGGAGGAATGGTACGGTTTCTTTGCTGCCGCCAACACGCCGCCACCGCTGATCGATCTCTGGAATCAGGTCCTCACGGCCGTGCTGAAGGACAAGGAAGTCCGCGAGCAACTTGCCCAACTGGGCCTCGAGGTCGAAACGTCGACGCCGGCCATCTGCGCCGAGCGCCTCGCGGCCCACATGAAGAAGTGGCAGGCGACCTTGCAGGGCCTCGGCATGAGGCCGACGCTGTAAGTGCGTGAACGCCGGGAAGGAAATTAAAGATGTTCAGCCACGTCACCATCGGCAGCAACGATCTCGCCAAGGCAAAACCCTTCTATGACGAGCTGCTGAAGCCGCTCGGCCTGGTGCGTCATCTCGATTTCCCGACAGCGGTTGGATATGGCCGCGCCGGTGGTCGACCGCAGCTCTGGGTGCTGAACCCGCTCGACGAGAAGGCGGCCACGGTCGGCAATGGCGTCACCATCGGTCTGGAAGCCGACAATCGTGGCAGCGTAGACGCTGCGTACAAGGCAGCCATGAGCGCCGGTGCGAAAGACGAAGGCGCGCCGGGTCTCCGGCCGCATTATCATCCCGACTACTATGGTGCCTATGTGCGCGACCTCGACGGCAACAAGATCTGCGTGGTCTGCCACAAGAAGCCCTGAACCGGAGGACAAGCCATGACGGAACCGCTGAAAGTTTTCTGGCAGCCCGGTTGAACGAGCTGTCTGAGACTCAAAGAGTTTCTATCGGTCCGTGGGATCGACTTCGTTTCGGTAAATGTCCTCGAGGATCCAGCCGGCCTGGCTGAGCTGCAGGCGCTTGGCGTGCGGTCCGTGCCCGTGCTGTCGCGCGGCAAGGAATTCGTGTTCGGCCAGAGCCTGCCGCAGATCGTGGCTTTCCTCGGGCTTACCGAGAAGGCAGGTCCTGCCCTCTCGGTAGACGTACTGTGCCAACGCCTCGACAAGTTCATGAGTGCGGCCCTCGTGCTGTTGCCGCTGATACCGGCGGAGCGGCTGCACGTCCATGTGCCCGGCCGGCCACGCAGCTACCGCGCGCTGGCCTTCCATCTCTTCAAGGTAGTCGACGCCTTCCTCGATGCCGAGCAGGGCATCACGCTGGTGCAGGCAATGTTCCGGGAGGAGCCAGCGGCCGACGCCGGCAATGAGGCGCTCGTCGACTACGGCACCTCCATACGAGCTCGTTTCCGTGCCTGGCGCTCGCAGGGCGACAGCAATCCAGCCCGGTCACTCGACACCTACTATGGCGCGCAAAGCCTGCATGAATTGCTCGAACGCACAACCTGGCACTCGGGCCAGCACGTTCGGCAATGGATGATGCTGCTGGAACGCGAGGGCGTGTCCTTCCCGCGCCCGCTGGTCGACGCCGATTTCACGCGCCTGCCGATGCCGGCGAACGTCTGGGACGGCTGACCGGCCTGCCCTGCGGCTGCAACCTATGCCCCTGTAGAGCGTTTTGTCACCGAGATGCCCAACCTGCAGCCTCGGAGGACCTAACATGCGTACAGCCAGCCACCACAACGGCAAGGACCTCGCCAAGGAAATCGCCCTTCTGAAGACGCAGCTCGAGGAGCTGACGGATTCGATGAGCGGTACCGGCCAATCAATTGCGGCACGTGGCGAGGAAGCGATCGAGGAAACGCTCAAGTCGGCACGCGCCCTGATCGCCAAGTACGGCGATACGGCGAAGGCCGTCGCCCAGGACACGATCAACCTGAAGAACAAGGCGACCGATACCCTGATCGAGCAGACCGAGACCCGTCCGCTGACGACCGTGGCAGCGATCATCGGGATCGGCTTCCTGGCAGGTTATCTTTGTCGTCGCTCCTAGGAAGGATGCCGGCGGCAAAACGCAACCTTCCGCGCAACCTTCCATGATCAACGCTCTCCTGCGGGCCGCAGCCACCTTCTCTGCGGCCCGCTCGCTGCGCACGGCCGCCGACCAGGTGATTAACCGCGCCCTGCTGACGCTGGGAATCGGCGTCGCGCTGGTGGTGAGTAGCGCCTGCTTCACCTTCGCGTCTTTCGTCGTGCTCGAACGCCAGCTCGATGCAGCGAGTGCTCTGGCCATTGTCGGCGGCGTCTGGGGTGCCGCAGCCGTTGCCGGCTTCGTCGCCCTGCGCCGTTGAAACTCCGCTGATCGACACGGATTTCAGCAGAAGGTCTCCTTTCCGAAAATCCATTCCTCCCTGCGGGACCGGACGTTTGCCGAAACCGCGCCGCCACCCGTAGGTTCGGCGCATGTCGACTTACGCCAATACCGTTCCCGTCATGGAGCGCCATCGCTTCGATATCGCTTCACTCGATCGCTATTTCACGGCTCATCTCGACGGCTATCGCGGCGGTCTGGAAGTTCGGCAGTTCGACTCCGGCCATTCCAATCCGACCTTCTTCGTCTCGGCCGAAATGTCGACCGGCAAGCGGCAGGACTTCGTGCTGCGCAAGAAGCCACCGGGCAAGCTCGTGGCCTCGGCACACCAGGTCGACCGTGAATACCGCGTGATCTCGGCGCTTGCCGATACCGATGTCCCTGTGGCGCGCGCGCGCCTGCTTTGCACCGACGACTCGGTCATCGGTCAGATGTTCTACGTCATGGATGCCGTCGAAGGCCGTATCCTCATCGACCCGTCGATGCCCGGTCGAACTCCCGCCGAACGCACGGCCATCTTCGACTCGATGAACGACGTACTCGCCCGCCTGCACAAGGTCGATCCGGTGAAGGTCGGCCTTGGCGACTATGGCCGCAGCGGCCAGTACATCGCACGCCAGGTCGGACGCTGGAGCAAGCAGTATGCCGAGCTGAAGACCGAGGATATCCCCGCAATGGATAAGCTCTCGGCTTGGCTGCCCGAGAACATTCCAGACGACGGCGATCCCACGGGGGTCGTCCATGGCGACTATCGCCTGGGCAATCTCATCGTCCATCCCACCGAGCCGCGCATCGTCGCCGTGCTCGACTGGGAATTGTCGACGCTCGGCCATCCGCTTTGCGACATCGCCTACAACTGTCTCGGCTATCACCTAAAGGAGCCGCCGCACGGCTATGCCACGGTGGACTTCGCCAAGCTCGGCCTGCCGACAGAGGCGGAGTACGTCGCCGCCTATTGCCGGCGCACGAGTCGCACCTCGATTCCGCACTGGAATTATTACCTCGCATTTTCGCTGTTCCGGCTCGCAGCGATTGCCCAGGGCGTCTACCGCCGCGGGCTCGGCGGCAACGCCGCAAATCCCGAGTCAATCAAGATGGGCAGAGCGGCACGCGAACGTGCCGAACTCGCCTGGAGCCTCGTGTCCTAGGAGTAAACGCATATGACCAAGAAACTGATCACCCGCCGTACCTCGCTGTTGATGGCCGGCGCCGCAGCCGCTGCGCCGCTCGCCTCCGTGAGGGCGCAGCAGACGGGCTTGCCCGACAAGCCGCTCAAGATCCTCGTCGGCTTTCCGGCCGGTGGCGGCACCGACGTGATGGCGCGCTACCTGGCCGAACCGCTGAAGCAGCGCACCGGCCGCAACGTCCTGGTCGACAACAAGGCCGGCGCCTCGGGCACCATTGCGATCGAGACCTTGAAGAACTCGCCGCCCGACGGCACGACCATCGCCTACGTGCCGAGCGCCACGATCATCCAGAAGATCACCATGCCCGGCGTGACCTGGGATCCCGTGACCGACCTCGCGCCGGTCGCCCAGGCGGGCACGGTCCAGACGGCGTTCTGCGTATCGCCGACCATCGGCGTGAACAACCTCAAGGACTATATCGAGTGGCTGAAGAAGAACCCTGAGCGGCAGAGCTTCGGCACGACGGCGCTCGGTTCCTCGACGCATTTCTTCGGCGTCATGGCCGGCAAGGAAATCGGTATCCCGCTCGAGCCGGTGCCCTATCGTGGCGCGGCGCCCCTGGTTGCCGACCTGCAGGGTGGCCACATTGCTGCTGGCTGCGGTGGCATCACCGACTTCCTGGAGCATCACCGTGCCGGCAAGGTGAAGGTGATCTTCACCTCGGGCGTGAAGCCCACTACGTCAGCGCCGGAAATCCCCACCATCAGCCAGCTCGGATATCCGCAGCTCGCTTCGCTCGGCTGGTACGTCTTCTTCGCACCGGTCAAGACGCCTGCGCCCCTGCTCGATGCCTGGAACAAAGAGCTGAATGCGGTGCTGGCCCTGCCGGAAGTGCAGAAGAAGCTGGTCGAACTGGGCCTCGACGTGGAGCCGGCAACTCCGGCAGAATTCACCGCGCGCCTGGTGAAGGACCTTGGCGACTGGAAGAGGACCGTCGACTCGATCGGCTACAAGCCGCAGGGTTGACCCCCAAGGGGAGAGTGGGATGCCGATACTGAAGAGGCCCGATGCCGAGATCTATTACGAGGTCCACGGCACGGGCTTCCCGTTGCTGCTCTACGCTCCGGGCGGGCTGAAGTCACAGCTCGGCCTCTGGAAGGAGAGCCCGGCCAATCCCGGCCAGCCGGCCGCCTGGATGAATCCCATGCAGGCGCTCTCCGACCGCTTCACCGTGATCGGCATGGACCAGCGCAACGCCGGCAAGTCGGTGGCCGACGTGAAACCCGACCATGGCTGGCACACTTTCGCTGCCGACCATGTTGCGCTGATGGATCATCTCGGCTTCGGGAAGTTCCACGTCATGGGCGGCTGCATCGGCGGCAGCTACTGTTTCGAGGCGATCGAGCAGGCGCCCGATCGCGTGGCAGCGGCGGTGCTGCAGAACCCGATCGGCCTGCACGAGAACCGCGACACCTGGGATGCCGCCGTGAAAGGCTATGGCGAGACGGTGCGGGCGCGCGATCCGAACATCTCCCAGGCCACCATCGACTCGTTCGGCCACAACATGTTCGGCGGCGACTTCGTCTTCTCCGTCACGCGTGATTTCGTGAAGAACTGCAAGACGCCACTCCTCCTCCAGCCCGGCACCGACAAGCCGCATCCGGCCAAGACCAGCGACGAGATCGCAGCACTAGCGCCCAACATCGAGGTGCAGAAGGATTGGCGTGGGCCGACCTACCTGCAGGAGTCGATCCAGCGCGTCCGCTCTTTCCTCGAGAAGAACACGCCATGATCAGGAAGGGAGCGATCCTCCTGACGGCCCTGCTCGCGATGAGTACGGCCGCCGAGGCCCAGGAGGTGTGGGGCGCTGTCGCCAGCGATGGTCAGAGAAACTTCGGCGTCGCGGTCGGTATGGCGACACGCGAAGCCGCCGAGATCTCGGCCCGTGCCGAATGCGGTGGCGGTCCGACCTGCGCCATCCGTCTCGCAGCGCCTGCCCGCTGTGTCTCCTACGCGCACAGTGGCAATGGCGAGGCCTCGGGCTACGGCGCCGGACCGACCAAGGATGCGGCGGAACAGTCGGCCTGGAGCGAATGCAACGCCCGCGTTGTTGCCGATTCCTGCACCATCCGGAGCGGTCGCTGCTTCGACTGACGCTTCTTCGCTAGAGCGGGAGCTTCGATTCCAGCAACCACCTGCGCGCTTCGTGGATGCTGCGGAAGACCTCGACCGGCCGTTCGTCCGAGGTCATCGACATGAAGAGCCGTGCCAGCTCGCCGCGCTTGTGATCTGCGACAATGGCGAGCGGCCCCCGCGGCCTTAGAACCGGAGTCGCGCGAAGCCGTTCGGCGATTGCCGACAACTCGTCTTTACCGATGCTCGACGTGGCCGACGTGATATCGATGATCTTGCGGTAGTGCAGGACATTCGAGGCGATCATCTCCTGCACGAAGGCCGCGAGGTCGCCGGTCGAGATATCGCCACGCGCGACCCCCACGACGATCCGGTCTGGCGCAAAAATATCGAGCTTGAACGGCATGTCCCACAACTTGAAGCCAGCGAAAGATCTCAAGTCTTACGCTACCGCGGTGTTGTTGGATCACGCGACGACTTACCCTTGCAGTAGTGCCGCAATTAGATTGCTTTAAAGTGTTCCCACCGGTTGTTGCTCCAACCATTTCCGCGCTTCGTGCAGGCTGTGGAACACCTTCACGGGCCGCTCGCCTTCCGTCATCTTGGCGAACTTCACGGCATTGTCGGCCGCCTTCCCGGGGCCCATCACGAAAGCAACCGGGCCCCGCGACGCCGCGTTGGGCTGGGATCGCATGAAAATAGCCGTTCTTTCGAGATCCTCGTCGTTCATCGGCGACGAGGGTGAGGAAATGTCGATGAGCTTGCGGTAATGCATTGCACCGCTCGCCAACATCTGGCGAATCGCCTCCGTGATATCCTCGCCATTGACGGCGCCGCGGACCACGATGACAGCCAGGCGGGCGGGGTGGAAGAAATCGATGTGGATAGGCATATGGTCGTTCGTTCGCCTGCCTACATTTTACCGCAGCCCTGCGCAAGGATCGGCCGCGGTTGAACCGTGCGAACCCGGAGATTGTTAGTGGAAAAGGTCGCCATCGTCGTCGCCATCACCCTCGCGGTGGCCGCCATCGTCCATCTGTTCGGCCGGGCGCGGCCAGCGGCACAGCAACTCCGACGCACCACTATCGCGGCCATCGCTGCCGCCATCGCCGGCGGTGCGACCGTCTATGGGCTGGAATACCTGACCGGCAGCGATACCGAGTTGGTCGACCAGGCCGTAAGCGAGGCCCGCGCCCTGCCGCTGGTCGGACTGGTGCTGGACGACGTGCCGGGTGCCGAGGCCCGGCTGCGCAAGTCGCTGAGCGACGAACTGCGCAGCCCTACGACCCAGGGGCCGCCGCGGCCGCTGGGTCTGATGACCGAACTGCGTGCCACCCAGATCGTGCCTGCGCTCAAGGCGACCGATGCCGCCGACGCCCAGGCGGTCCTCACGGCGCGGCTGGCCCTGATGCGCCACCTCAAGAGCGTCGACCCGGCTACCTGCCGCGAACTCGTCCTGATCGGCATCCAGCGCGGCGAGAAGCTCGACGCCACGGCGCAGAAGCTGATGCGCGACATGCTCGCGGCCATGGAGAAGGCCTATCGCGCCGGCCGTGCCGCCCTCAAGGCGAGCTCGACTCCCCCGCCGGCCCTAGGTGATGCCGATGTCGCCGGCGTGCTCGGCGAGGCCGGACTGTCGCCGGCCGACTTCGAGAAGCTGCGCACTCTGCAACGCCTCTCTAACGAGGAGGCGTGCGACCTCGGCATCAAGCTCAACGAGGCGCCGGGCAAGCTACCGGCCGACAAGGCCGGCTCGCTGGCGCGTTACCTGGCGGCGGCGCAGTAGCCCAGCTACGGGCCAGCCTTCGCCGCCTGCAGCGCTTCCCAGACACGTGCCGGCGTGGCCGGCATGTCGAGGCTCTGCACGCCCGCCATACGTAGGGCGTCGAGCACGGCCGCCATAACCGTCTGCGGTGCGCCGATACAGCCCGCCTGACCGGAGCCCTTTACGCCCAGCGGATTGGCAGCGGTCGGCCGCTCGATCAGGGCGATATCGAACGACGGCAGGTCGTCGGCGCGCGGCAGGGCGTAGTCCATCAACGAACCGCTGAGGAGTTGGCCGGACTGCGGATCGTAGACCGTGTGTTCCATAAGGGCCTGCCCAATGCCTTGCGCCACGCCGCCCTGCACCTGGCCTTCCGTCAGCATCGGATTGATGAGCCGGCCGTAATCGTCGATCGCCGTATAGTCGACCAGCCGGATGGCGCCGGTCTCGGGGTCGACCTCGACCTCGGCGACATGGCAGCCGCTCGGAAAGGTGAAGACGTCGGTGATGTTCAGCACGTGCTCGCCGAGACCATTACCGGGCGCCATCCCGTCCGGCAGGTTGGCCGGATCGCTGGCGCTCTGCGCCAGCGTGGCGAGATCGATCGCGCGGTCGCTGCCATGAACGGTGAACCGCCCTTCCTTGTAGTCGAGCTCGTCGGCCGTTGCCTGCAACAGATGCGCGGCGAGCTGGCGTGCCTTCGCCAACGCCGCGTCCATCGCCTTGACCAGCGCCGCGCCGCCCATGTGCATCGACCGCGCGCCGCCATGGCCGGCACCGCTGGGCACCGAGCGTGTATCGGCTTGCACATATCGGAACGCCGAAATCGGCAGGCCGAGATGCTGAGCCGCGATCTGCGCAAAGGCCGTCTCGTGCCCTTGCCCGTTGGATTCGGTGCCGACCGCGATCATCACGGTGCCATCGCTTTCAAAGCGCACTTCCGCGCCTTCGTTGGGTGCGCCGCGCGACGTTTCAAGGAAACACGCAACGCCGATCCCGCGCAGCAACCCCTTGGCCTTCGATTCAGTCCGCCGTGCTTCGAAGCTGGTCGTATCGGCACGCTGGATTGCGGCTTCGAGATTGTCGGCGAAAGCGCCGGAATCAATCGCCATGCCCATGGCCGTACGATGCGGGAAGGCGGCGATCAGGTTCTGTCGGCGCAGATCGGCGGGGTCGCGGCCGATCACGCGCGCTGCCGCCTCGATGGCACGCTCAATGATGTAGTTGGCCTCGGGCTTGCCGGCGCCGCGATAGGCATCGACCGGCACGGTGTTGGTCAGCGCACCGCGGATGTCGACGGCGATGGCCGGGATATCGTAGACGCCACCTTGTGCTGTCGAGGCCGCGACGACCGATGCTCCAGGTCCGTTGCCCGAGAGATAAGCGCCGAGATTTGCCACCATCGCCACATCAAGCGCGAGGAAGCGACCAGTGGCGTCGAGCGCGAGCTTCGCCCGGGCCTCGATATCGCGCCCCTGCGCGCCCGTCACGAACTCCTCGGCGCGGTCGGCGATCCAGCGGACCGGCCGGCCCAGCCGACGCGCCGCCCAGAGCAGCAGCACCCATTCGGGATAGAGGAAGTTCTTCATCCCGAAGCCGCCGCCGACATCGGGGGCGTGGAGCTGGATGCGATCCAGCGGCACCTTGAACACGAATTCGGCGAGCTGACGGCGGATGCCATGCAGCCCCTGCCCCGTCAGTTCGAGATCCATGACGTCGTTGGCGGCGTCGTAGCGGGCGATGCCGGCGCGCGGCTCCAGCGGTATGACCACCACCCGGTTGTTCATCACCTCGACTTCGACGATATGCGCAGCCTCCTTGAGAGCGCGCTGCACGGCATCGTGCTCACCGCGCTGCGCATGATAGGCGAGGTTGCCCGGCGCCTGCTCCCACAGCGCGGGCGCCCCGGCCGCGAGCGCCACACTTCCATCGACGACGGAGGGCAGCGGCTCGTAGTCGACCTCGATCAGTTCCGCGGCTTCTCGGGCGATATCGGCATTGTCGGCAACGACGAACGCCACCGGATCGCCGACATGGCGTACACGCCCTTCTGCGAGCGCCGGCCGAGGCGGCACGATCAAGGGCTTCACGGCAGCCATGCAGGGCAGATGCCCCAACCCGTCGGCCGCGAGGTCCGCCGCCGTTGCAATCAGTTGCACGCCGGGCAGCGCCGTGGCTTGAACGGTATCGATGCGGCGAATCAGGGCGTGGGCATGCGGTGAGCGCAACACATATCCAGCCAGCGCCGTGGGCGCGGCAATATCCTCGAGGTAGCGCCCGCGTCCCAGCAGGAAACGCGCGTCTTCGAGGCGGCGGATCGACCGCACATCTTCATTCGTATCTGGCATCTCAGGAAGCTTTCACCTGGCTGTCGGCCATCGGGCCCCGTTGTCCATCTCGGTCGAGCAGGACCTGTACGAGTTTGCGGAACTGCGTCGGTCCGGCATCGAGGCTGGTCGGCAGCATACGGCGCGACGGGTCGAGGTCGATCAGTTTCTGCTGCGCCTCGATGATCGCCTTGTCCTCGCCGAACGCCGTCTCGACGATCGCAAACAGCCGCCCCACCCGATCCGCGTCGATATCGGCGCTGCGGGCGCCGGCAGCATAGAAGTACCGCGCCGTGCGGTCGCCGATCGGCGTCACCGCCTGATCGTCGTAGCGCAGGAAGAGCGGCGCCTCGTCGGGTTCCTTGCGGTTCCAGCGATCGGCACTGCCGACCGGATAGAAAGCGGTGCGCAACAGGAAGATCCCCGGGAACAGAAAGTCGTAGCTGTTCCACAAGTCGAGCACTTCGCCCCAGCGTCGCATGAAGCCGCGCGACGGCTGGTTACGCAGCCAGCGTTGCACGCGCAAGCCGCGCTCCAGCGGCTGGATGCGCGGCCGCTCGTCGGCCCATTGCGGCATGTCGAGGCCCAGCGTCTTCTCGTGCGCAAAGGTTAGATGCGAGAGGTCGAGCAGATTGTCGTCGATCAGGAGATAGTGCGCGGCATAATCCATCTGGCCGCTGCGCATGCAGTAGGCCGGATCACTGAGCCGCACCGAGTCGGGGATCGACGCAGGATCGGCCGCCGCAGCGTCTCCCATCCAGACCCAGATCCAGCCACCGCGTTCTTCTGCAGGATAGTGCCGCACGCAGGCCGATTGCGGGATCAGCTTCTGGCCGGGAATCTCGATGCAGCGTCCGTCCGGCGCGAACTTCAGGCCGTGGTACATGCAGCGCAGATCGTCCTGCTCCAGCCGTCCCATCGACAGTGGCGCAAAGCGGTGGCAGCAGCGATCCTCCAGCACGACCACGCTGCCGTCGCCTTTGCGATAAAGCGCCAGTGGCTGCTCGATGATCGTGCGTGCTTCGATGCGGCCTGGTGCGAGATCGTGCGACCAGCCGGCGACGTACCAGGCGTTGCGAACCCACTTTCCATCCATGGTGCCGGCCCTCCCGGACTCTTTGTTACGACGAGCATACACCATTGACGGACCGCGGCGACGGGCGGACGCTCCCGCCACCTGACGCAACCCAGTCATTCGGAGCTAGTCATGATCGATCTGCACTACTGGCCCACGCCCAACGGCAAGAAGGTGACCGTCCTGCTGGAGGAGTGCGGCCTGCCCTACAAGATCGTGCCGGTAAACATCGGGCGCGGCGACCAGTTCACCGACACGTTCCTGGACATGAACCCCAATCATCGCATGCCGGTGATGGTCGATCATGCGCCCAAGGACGGCGGTGCGCCGGTTACCATCTTCGAGTCCGGCGCGATCATGATGTACATCGCCGAGAAGGCCGGGAAGTTCTACCCACAGGATCTGCGGACACGCTACGACGTGAACCAGTGGCTGATCTGGCAGATGGCCAACCAGGGGCCTAAGAGCGGCGAGTGCGGCCATTTCCGCCGCGTCGACCAAGCCAAGGAAGGCGACCAGACCTATGCCATCACGCGCTTCACCGACGAAGTGAACCGGCTCTACGGCGTGCTGAACAACCGCCTCTACAAGCACAAATACCTTGCGGGTGATCAGTACACGATCGCCGACATGATCTGCTATCCCTGGACTATCAACTGGAAGTTCCAGGGCCAGGACATCGAGGAGTTCAAGCACTTCAAGCGCTGGTTCGACGAACTGGGCGCGCGGCCCGCCGTCCAGAAGGGCATGGCCGTCGGCGCCGATCTCTCGGTCGACAACACCAAGCTGCCGCCCGAGGAGCAGGCCCGCATCCGCAAGCTGCTCTACAATCAGCGCGCCCGGCCGGTTCCTGCCTAGGCCGCAGGCTAAAGCCGACCGTAAGCGCCGGGAAAATCGGCGATGTTCAGGGTCGGCACGCCGGGCACCTGAACGAGCCGGCTCTCGGCGCTTCCATCCGCATGGAGGCGATGCTCGACATAGCCCACTTCCTTGAGGCCATAGCGCGGCTGGCGCGCATCGGGAATGACGAATGCCGTCGACGTACCCCAGACATGCAACGCCCCGTCGGCGCGAGTCTCGCGATATTGATGAACGTGGCCGCAGGCGACGAGCGCCGGTGGCGCCTCTGCCAGCAATGCCAGCAGGCGGCGACGCGGCACGGGATTGACGAACCGCCCGGTGACCGCCGTCTCGTCGCGGTCGCGATCGAACAAGGGCTTGTGCAGGAACAGCGCCAGCGCGCGATCGTCGAGCGTTGCAGCCGCGTCGGCAATCACCGTCTCCTGTTCGTCGGCAGCCTCGAGATCGCTGCCGAGAAGCTGCGCATTGATCCCCACGACTTTCCAGCCGGGCACGTCGAACGACCAGAAGTCCGCATCGAAGTGGCGGAGGTAGCGATCGCGGCTGGTTGCGTCGATCGCACCCTCGCCGTGCGACGGCGCGTCCTGGCTGTCGCCGAGATCGTGATTGCCCGGCAGAAAGCGGATCGGCAGGTCGAGTGCGTCATGCAAGGCGCGCGCCGCGGCAAGGTCGGCCTCGCCGGCCGCCCCATCGAGCGAGATGTCGCCCGAGTTGAGTACAAGATCCGGCCGGTCCGCACGTAGGGCCGCGCCGATCAGGCGAAAGTTCTCGATGAAGAACGGCTTCTCTTCGCTGAGATGTGTATCGGAGATCTGGGCGATGCGGAAAACCATGCGGCCATCCTAGCGGAGCATTGTTTCAGCTCCGGGAACCCTCTCCTCCGCCTATTTACGGGCCAACAGCTCCGTTGCGAGGGCAGTCCATTCGTCTTCCAGCGACTGATCGAGAACGGACCGGCCGACACGGCGATACCACCAGCCGGCGTTGTTCAGGTCGCCTTCCTGGCGATGCAGATGCGCGTGCACCCGATCGCAGTCCGGTTCACCTTCGTGGCTCTGGACACATTCATGTGCCCTTTCCCAATCACCGTGCGCCAGCCACCACAGGGCCTGCACAGCCGGCGTGCTATCGGCCGGAGGCGCCGCAGCCGACAGGCTGCCTCGGAAGGTATCGATGGTCGTCATGGCCGTAAGCCTCTCCTAGCGAACCGACATGATCAGCCTGGGACGCTACTACTTCACCCCGCCGGCCGACAGGCCCTGCACGATTTCCTTCTGGATGATGATGGTGAGGATGATCACCGGCAGCATGACCACGATGGCGGCGGCGGCGAGCGGACCCCAGGCGAAGCTCTCGAAGGTCAGCATGTTGTAGACCGCGACCGGCATGGTGCGCGTGGTACGGCCGGCGAAGACCGCGCCGAAGATGAAATTGTTCCACGACGAGATGAAAGCCAGGATCGCGCCGACCACGATGCCGGGCCGGCTGAGCGGCAGAGCGACGTAGCGGAAGGCCTGCCACAGAGTGGCACCATCGATGCGCGCCGCCTCCTCCAGCTCGTGCGGCTGAGTCTCGAAGAAGCCAATCATGATCCAGACCACGATCGGCAGCGTGATCACCATATGCGTCAGCGCGATCGGCCAGACGGTGCCGATCAGGCCCAGCACCTGGAAGAGGGTGAAGAGCGGGATCAGGTAGGAAAGGCCCGGCGTCATGCGGCTGAGCAGCAGCACGGCCGCCATCTTATGCGCCCGAGCCTTGGCGATGCCATAGCCCGCCGGCACGCCCAGCAGCAGCGCCACCAGGGTGGCCGACCCGGTCACCTGCACCGAGTTCCAGAAATAGAGGAACATCGGGCTCTCTTCGAAGACCTTGGCGAAGTTGACGAAGGTCACCTCCTCCGGCCAGAAGACCGGCGGCCAAGCGGTATTGTCGATGTCGTATTTCAACGAGAGCGACAGCATCCAGAAGAACACGAACAGGCAAGGGGCCAGCAGCACCGCGACCGTGGCCGCGAGCGCCACCTTGTCGACGACCTTGCGGATCTTGCGTTTGGTTCGAACGGTCAGAGCCATCTGTGTCAGGTCCACTTGGCTTTCTGGCGCGCCCACAGGAGCACCAGAGACAGCGCCACGATGATGCCGAAGAACACCACGACCACCGCCGACGCCGTGCCGACCTGGTTGTAGGCAAAGGCCTGGGCGTAGAGATAGACGTTCAACACTTCAGACGCCGTGCCCGGTCCGCCGTTGGAGATCACCCAGATCGTCTCGAACACCTTGAGCGCATCGATGGTGCGCATGATCAGCGCCACGACCAGGAACGGCGCCACCAGCGGATAGGTGATCTTCCAGAACATCTGCCACTGGCTGGCGCCGTCGATCAGCGCCGCCTCGTAGGGCTCGGTCGGCAACGAAGCCAGCCCGCCCAACACGATGATCATCACGAACGGCGTCCACAGCCAGATCTCGACCAGGATCAAGCTGGGGATCACCGTGCCTGGTGAGTAGACCCATTGCGACGGCGGCAGGCCAACCAGGCTCAGCAGGTAGTTCAGCACGCCGAGCTGCGGGTGGAACATCATTGTCCAGATCAGCGATACGGCAACCGGCGTCGCCATCATCGGCATGATGAACAGCGTGCGGAAGAAGCCGCGCCCACGGAACTTCTTGTGGAACACCAGCGCCGACACCGTGCCCAGTACCATCGGCAATATGACGGCGAGGATGGTGAAATAGATCGTGTGGCCGATCGATTCGAGGAAGCGCCGGTTGGTCAGTAGGTTCAGATAATTGTCGAACCCGATGTAGGTCTGCTTGCTGCCAATGTGCCAGTCGTGGAGACTCATCCAGATCGTGAAGATCCACGGGAAGACGATCACCGCCGAACTGACGATCAGCGCCGGCCAGATGAAAAGAAGGTAGGGCCGCAGACGCCGTTCACCGGCCGTCCGCGTCCCTGCCGCTATCGTTACGTCAGCACCAGCCATACGCTACGCCCGCCTACGTCGTGTGTCCTCAGCTCTGCTCGCTCTTGTCGAGAACGGGCTGAAACTCGGCGGTCGCCCGCTTCATTTCAGTGGCGGGATCGGCGCCGCCCAGCAGGTTGGTGAGCGCGGTCCCGATGACGTCGCGGAACTCCGTCACAGGCACGATCACCGGCAGGCCGGGCATGCTGATCGGCGCGCAGCCGGCCGCGCACTCCGCCCATTCCCGGGGAACCGTGAGGCTGGAGAGCACGGCGGGATCCTTGAGCGGCGCCGTACGGAACGGGATGCCGCCGCCGACCTGCAGCATGCGGCCCGCCATGGTGCGGCCGGTCATCCACAGCATCGTGTAATAAGCCGCCTCCTTGCGGGCGCTTGCCTTGGGGATGGCCATGCCGGTGCCGAAGGTCACCGAGCCATGTCCCTTCGGACCGGACGGTGGCAGGCCGTAGCCGACCTTGCCGACGACGCGGCTCTTGGTCTTGTCCTCAACCGGCGCAGCGAAACCCGTGGCGTCGATCCACATCGCCGCCTTGCCCTGCATGAAGAGGCCCTGCGCTTCGTTCCAGTTGAAGCCGGCGATACCGGCCGGACCGTAGGACGAAAGCAGCTTCTTGTAGTAGGCGGCCGAGGCGATCGCGTCGGGCGTATCGGTGATCAGCTTCAGCGGCTTGCCGGCGACGGTCTCCTGGCCCCAGCCCGAAAGCAGCTGCGTCCACAGCACGACATTGGCGTTGCGCACGCCGCGACCGACGAAGCCCGAGATTCCGGCCGCCGGATCGTTGAGGGCGGCAGCGGCGGTCATCATCTCGTCGAGCGTCTTGGGAAAGGCGACGCCCTTCTTCGCGAACAGCTCCTTGTTGTAATAGACCATGAAGTAGTCGCAGAGGATCGGGAGCGCATTGACCTTGCCCTCCGACGTGGTGGCAAAGCTCATGCCGAGCTTGGACACGTCGCCGAGTTCGTACTCGGCCGGCATCATCTGCGGGTCCTTCAGCCAGTCGGTGATCTCGAGCAGCCAGCCGCCCTTCTCGAACTGGCGCTTCTGGACATGGAAGGCGAAGTTGAAGAGATCGAAGGACGGCTTGCCCGAGTTCAGCTCGATCGCCACCTTTTGGCGCGCCTGCTGCTCGGGGATCACCTCGATACCGAGCTTGATGCCGGTCTGGTCGAGGAATTCCTTCTGGTGCTTCTTCATCAGATCGGCGCGCGGGCCGGTTTCCATCAGCACTTCGACCTGCTGGCCTTTGAAGCGCTGCCAGTTGAAGGCGCCGCTCTGGGAATAGGCGGTAACGGTGTTGAGCATCGGCGCGGCCAGGCCACCCAATGCGGCAGCCCCCTGCAACGCGCGGCGGCGCGAGATCGAGCGAGACGACATTTTTTCCTCCGGACTTTTATCTCTTCGTGGGTTTTCCCAACGTTGAGACGAAGCCTAGTAGAACAAATGCGCGGCGTCACGATCCTTTGCGCACCTCTGGCGTGAGGTGTTTGGTGAATGCCCAGAAGAGAAATGCAGTTCCGCTGAGCGCTGCTCCCAGCAGGCAGACACCGCTCCATCCAGCTTCCGCATAGATCAGCGTCGAGCCGATCGATCCGCCGGCGCTGCCGAGCGAATAGAACAGCATGTAACCGGCCACGAGACGGCTGCGCGCTTCCGGCCGTACCCGATAGATCAGGCTTTGGTTGGCGACGTGGACGGACTGCAACCCGAAGTCGATCGCCACGACGCCGACGATCAGGCCCCACAGCGACCAGGGAAGAAGCGCGATTGCGCCCCACGACACAAGCATCATGGCCAAACCGATGCCGGTCGTCCGTTGCGCGAATCCCCGATCCGACAGTCGCCCGGCCCGCGACGCGCCGAGTGCGCCCGCTGCGCCGGCGAGGCCGAACAAGCCGATCTCGGTATGGGAGAGCGAGAACGGTGACGCCGCGAGCGGAAGCACCATCGGCGTGAGCAATGTCGTGATCGCGGCAAAGATCAGCAAAGCGAGGATCGCGCGAATGCGCAGCACTCGCTCCTCGACGAACAGCGTGAACACCGAGCCGATCAGACGTGGATAGGAGACGTGCGGACTGCGCCCGGTCTGCCGGGGCAGCGCCTGACTGAGCGCGGCGATGACCAGCAAGGTCGCGCCCGCCGAGGCAATGTAGACCGACCTCCAGCCAAAGAGATCCGACAAGGTACCCGACACCGAGCGAGCCAGCAGGATGCCGATGACGATACCGCTGGTCACCACGCCGACGATCCTGCCGCGCTCCGACGGATCGGCGAGATGGGCCGCATAGGCAACCAGCACCTGGGTGACGACGGCCAGGAGACCGACCATCGCCATGCTGGCAAGCAAGGCCATGGCGGTCGGGGCAAACGCAACGGCCAGAAGCGCCAGCACGGAGAGAAGCGATTGCCCCAGGATCAGGCGGCGGCGGTCCAGCAAATCCCCAAGCGGCACGACCAGAAGCAGGCCGAGGCCATAGCCGACCTGCGTGACCGTGATGACGATGCCCACGTTGGCGTGGGCGATGCCGAAGGTGTCGGCCAACGTATCGAGCAGCGGCTGGGCAAAATAGACGTTCGCCACCGCCAGACCGCAGGCAACGGAAAACAGCAGCGCCACGCCACGCGACAAGGACGGAGCGACGGCCGCCGCCCCCGCATCATCCGATACCGAACTGCAATTGATGCTCATGCGAGACCTCAATGCGGCTTCAATTAACTGGTTTCATATTAAAACCTCATTGCCTTTAGCCTGACTGGTTGTAATATGCAACCTCATGGTCAAACGGATCAGTCATCGGGATGCGCTCTGCCCCGTCGCGCGGCCGCTCGACGCCATCGGCGATTGGTGGTCGCTGCTCATCGTCCGCGACGCCTTCGACGGACTACGGCGCTTCGGGGAGTTCCAGAAAAGCCTGGGGCTGGCCAAGAACATCCTCTCGGCGCGCCTGAAGAACCTCGTCGAGCACGATGTGCTGAAGACCGTCCCGGCATCTGACGGCAGCGCCTATCAGGAATATGTGCTGACTGAGAAAGGCCGCGGGCTGTTCCCGCTGCTCGTCGCGTTGCGTCAGTGGGGTGAGGATTATTTCTTCCAGCCGAGCGAGGGCCACGTCACGCTTGTCGATCGCAAACGCGGCAAGCCCGTGCGCCGCCTCGAGCTGCGCGCGCAGGACGGCCGCCTGCTGGAGCCGGAAGACACCTACGTGAAGGCGCGTTAGCCAAAGACGTCGTCGATGGTGACGCGGATGACGATGACGATGTCCTGGAAGTCGTTGTCGCCGAAGGCCGTGGGCAGATCCTCGAAGCCGATCAGCAGTTCGCGGCCGTTCGGCGAGGTGCCGGACAGGACCTGGACCGCATCGCCGGGATTGAGCGTCGAGAAGGAATGAAAGATCGGGGCGTTGCTGAGGGGACCAAGGGTTGCGCTGCGCAGCTCGGGCGCCAGGCCTGTATCGATGTCGAAGGGCGTGGACGTACC
This sequence comes from Reyranella massiliensis 521, assembly GCA_943369775.1. Taxonomy (GTDB): domain Bacteria; phylum Pseudomonadota; class Alphaproteobacteria; order Reyranellales; family Reyranellaceae; genus Reyranella; species Reyranella massiliensis_C. The sequence continues at coordinate 11,725 of CALROF020000034.1, read as the reverse complement.
AGGGATCACGAAGGCGAGGTTTTCCGGCAGGCTGCCGTAGGCGTTGAAGCCGTTCTGGATGACGAAGAAGCCCAGTCGCTCGCCATTTGCCGGAACACCGAGATCGACAGTGCGCTGGCTGGCGGCCACGTTGAGCGTATTGCCGAACAGGATATGGACGTCGCCGATCGTTCCAGCTGCACCCACGGAATAGACCCCGAAGGTATTGCGGAAGAGCGAGACGGCCGACCTCAGCTCCAACGTGAAGCCCACGATCCCGTCGCCGGTAAGAAACGGTTCATTGGCGAGGCCGTTGATTGCCGCGGTCGCGACGCCCACCCCTTCCTGCAGGTTGGGCAGGAAAGGCTGGAACGTCACCAGCGTGTGTGCATCGGCGCCAGTACCGCGCGGAACCGACATGAAGGCGCCCGAAGCGAAAGCACCTGATATCTGAAAGTCGACACTGCCGATATCGAGCGCCACGCCAGCCGCATTGCTTGACACGGCGATATGATTGCGGCCGATCAATGCCCCTTCGATGTCGAGCCTGTCGCCGAAGCTGAAACCAGCAATCCGATCCCCATTCAGCTCGTTGAGGCTGTTGCGCAGGGTATCGCCGCCGGCGCCGAGGTCGATGATGTCGGCATTGACACTCCCGCTCAAAGTATCGGCGAAGGCTGAACCGATCAGGCCCTCGATCGAACTGAAGCGATCGCCCATCGCTTCGCCACCCGTGCCACCCGCGAACTTCAGGCTTGCCGCTACAGGGCCTGTCGCCGTGGAATAGTCGGCGAAATCGAAGCCGGCACCGCCGAAAAGGAAATCGGCTCCCGCACCGCCCTGCAGGCGGTCGTCTCCGGCGCCGGCATGGATCGTGTCGTTGCCGGCGCCGCCATTTAGAGTGTCGCCGAGATCCGACGAAACCGCATTGGGTATCAGCCTGAAGACGTCTCCATCGAAATCGACGACGTAGAGGTTGCCGTTCGCATCCTCGCCGAAGGACGTCGGAGTGGTGATCGTGCCGGTGTCGGGAACCATCTGCGCGGTCCGATCCGTTGCGATCCACGAACTCCCCTGGCGACGGAGCGTGAAGAGCTTGCCGCTGATGAAGTCGGCAAGAAAATAGTCGCCCTGCAGTCCATCGGCTTCGCCGCGATGGACATAGCCGCCAATGACCGTCGCACCGATGTCGCGACTGTAGGAATGAATCGGCGCCGTGAGCGTGCCCGGCCCGAGAGGCCCCGGGAGAAAGCTCTGCGGCCCCTCGAAGACGTTCCAGCCGTAGTTCGCCCCCACTACGCCCAGATCGATCTCCTCGATCAGGTTTTGGCCGACATCGCCGATGAAGAAAGTCCCGAGATCGCGATCGAAGCTGGCCCGGAAGGGATTGCGCAGCCCCAGCGCCCAGATCTCCGGCAAGACGCCCGCAACGCCGACAAAAGGATTGTCGGCAGGAATCGTGTAGTTGCGCGAGGCGTCGCCTGGAAAGGCGTCCGCTCCGACATCCAGCCGCAGAATCTTGCCAAGCAGGCTCTGCGGATTCTGCGCATTTCCGTCGGGATCTCCGCCGCCGCCGCCATCGCCCAAGGGGATATAGAGCTTGCCGTCAGGCCCGAAACCCAGCCAACCCGCCTTGTGATTGCTGCGTCCGGCCGGCTGATCGACGGTGAGGAGGTCGAATCTCGAGGCGGCGTCCGCCAAGGTGGGATTGATATTCGAGCGCTCGTAGCGGCGAATTTCCGTATCGTCGGCCAGGTTGGTGACGTTGACGTAGAAGAAGCCGTTGGTGGCGTAATCGGGGTCGAAAGCGAGACCGAGCAGGCCACCTTCCCCTTCTGTTGTGATCGTCGTGGAGATATCGAGAAAGGTACTGCTCGTCCCGGTACGAAGGTCGAGGAACTTGATCGTTCCAGTCCGCTCCACGACAAAGAGGTGGTTAGCATCGCCGGGCACCGCAACGACGGCCACCGGCTGGCTGAGGCCGGATGCCACGCGAAGCGCAGAGATCGACGTAACGTTGGCTGTAGAACCTGACGGATCAAAGCCGTAGATCAGGTCGGCATCCGCCGTTCCCAAAAGAACATTGGACGCATCGTCGCCGACGATCTGGTTGACGGCCGCCATGGCGCGATGATCGGAAGCTCATCCGCATTGGTCAATGTGCTCGCCTCCAAGCCGCCCTCAAGCCTTCGTGAGAAAGCAGAGGTTTCACGCAGTCGTGAAGAGATGCCGTTCCGGCGATGATGTCTCAGCGGCTGGAAAGCGGTGGCGCGATCTCTTCGAGCGATTTGCGCTCTGCTGCGACGCCGAGCTTCAAGGTGACCAGTGCGGCGGCGATCATCAGCACCGCGCCCAATAGATAGCCCCACATGATCTCGCTCGAGCTGCCGCCTTCGATCAGCACGCCGAACAGCCACGGCCCACCGACGCCGCCGAACAGCGTGCCGAAGGCATAAAAGAGCGCGATGGTGAGCGCGCGAATCTCGAGCGGAAAGCACTCGCCCACCGTGAGGTAGGCTGAACTCGCCGCGGCCGAGGCGAAGAAGAAGACGACGCTCCACATCGCCGTCTGCGTCGTGGCGTCGAGATGGCCGGCGTGGAACATCCAGCCGGTCAGCGCCAGCAGGACACCAGACAGTGCATACGTGGTCACGATCATCGGCCGCCGACCCCAGCTATCAAACAGCGGCCCCAGCAGCAGAGGGCCCAGGAAGTTGCCGATCGCAAAGGGCAGAATGTAGAGCCCGACCTTCTCGGCCGGCACGCCGTAGAAGCGCGACAGGATCAGCGCATAGGTGAAGAAGATCGCGTTGTAGACAAAGGCCTGCGCCGCCATGAGCACGATGCCGAGAGTCGTGCGGCCGGGATAAGCCCGCAGCAGCGTTCGGGCGACGGAGAGCATCGTCGTCTTGTGGGTCTCTCCAAGCAGCAGCGTCGCCCTCACCGGCTCGAGGACGACCTTACTGTCAGCCATGATCCTCGCCTCGATCTCTTCGATCACCTTCTCGGCTTCGCGCGGGCGGCCGTGAAGCATCAGCCAGCGCGGACTCTCGGGAAGGAAGCGGCGCAGGTAGAGAATGACCAGCCCGAGCACGGCGCCGCTGCCGAAAGCGACCCGCCAGCCCATATCGGGGCTCAGAACTTCAGGATCGAGCAGCCATACCGAGAGCAGCGCTCCCATCGCGGCGCCGACCCAGAAGCTGCCATTGATCGCGAGATCGATACGACCGCGGAGGCGCGCGGGGATCAGTTCCTGAATCGCCGAGTTGATGGCGGCATACTCACCGCCGATGCCGGCACCGGTGAGGAAGCGGAACAGCATGAAGCTGGTGAAGTCCCACGAAAAGGCCGTCGCCGCTGTGGCCGCGAGGTAGACACCCAGGGTCACGTTAAACAGCTTCTTCCGTCCCAGCCGATCCGTGAGGTGCCCGAAGAAAAGAGCGCCCAGTACGGCGCCCGCAAGATAGGCACTGCCTGTAAGTCCCACCTGTTCGGCCGTGAGCTGAAGTCGTGGACTGGTCTGCAGCGCCGCCGCGACCGAGCCCGCCAGAGTGACTTCGAGCCCGTCGAGGATCCAGGTAATGCCGAGCGCGATCACCACCAGGCGGTGAAAGCGGCTCCAGGGGAGGCGATCGAGGCGGGCAGGAACGTCGGTTTGCACCGGGGTGCAACGCATCAACCGCCGGATAGTTCAATACGGATGATTCGGCCGGGAACCCGCGCTGGGGTCTATGTTCCGCGCACTCTGATCGCGAGGTCGTTGCGGACACTCTTCACACCATGGACCTGTTCCGCCACGCTCTCCGCGCGCTGCAGCTCCGACTGTTCTGCAACGGCACCCGTCAACGTCACATCGCCGTTCTCGACCCGCACGTCGATGGCGGAAGAGTCGAGCAGCGGATCGCCCGCCATGCATTCGCAAACGTCCTCGCGGATACAGCTATCGGGGCGCACATAGGCCCTCTCCGGCCTTCCGACGCGATCGTAGGAAAAGGCATTCGTGCGTTCGCCTCCACCCGGTGGGGCGCCGCCATAGCTTCCTGATTTGTTAGCCAATGCCGGACTCCGACGAATTTCTCCCAAACCAGCAACGAGCGAACCGCATGTTAGTTGCCGCTTCAAGAAAGAAAGCGACGAACGAACGGCCCGCCTCATCTTGGCCACAACCGGTGGAACTCCAGCGCCAGGTGCCCGTTGAAAATGCCCAAGGCGAGGAGATGTAGATGGTGGACGCGGTTGTGGTCGAGACCCATCCCGTACCGATGAGATCGACAGTGTCGTGGCCGGCGATCGTTGCCGGCGGGTTCGTGGCGGCCGCTCTCACCTTGATGCTCCTGGCGCTGGGTGCTGGCCTGGGCTTCAGCGTTGTTTCGCCATGGTCGGGTCCGCCCGATATCAGCACGACCGCGGCGGCGACCGTGGGCGGCGTCTACATGGCGGTGACCGCCGTAATGTCCTCGGCGATTGGCGGGTACATCACCGGCCGGCTGCGGACGGGCTGGGCGCAGGCCCCTCTCGACGAAGTCCATTTCCGCGATACCGCACATGGCGTGGTGTGCTGGGCCTTTGCGACCGTCATGGGCGCAGCCTTGCTGGCGTCGGCCGCCACGATCGTGAGCGGCGGACTGGCGAGCCGCTCCAACCCGAGTGCTGGCCAATCCATAGCCGATCCCACGGCCCCCATCCTCGACCGGCTGTTCCGGCCCGATTATGGCGCACTGCTCGGCGGCACCGGGCAGCGCGCGGCGGGTGTCTTCGCCGGCGGCCGCGACCTTGCGAACGATCGCGAAGTCGCCCGGCGCATGCTGCTCACCTTCGATCAACGCGGCCGCACCGAGCTGGCCGGCGAGGATCGACAGTATCTCGCGCAGATGGTTGCGGCCCGCACCGGACTCGAGCCCGGCGCGGCCGAGCAAAGGGTCGCTGCCGTCGAAGCCGACATGAAGGCCAAGGCAGATGCCGCCCGCCGGGCCGCCGCGCATCTCTCGTTCTGGCTGGTCGCCTCGCTCCTCATGGGCGCGGTGGCGGCAGGCCTTACGGCCGCCGAAGGCGGCGCCGCCCGCGACGGGCGTTCCTGATCACGCAGCAATCGCTTTTTCAAAGGAGGTCATCATGGGTCGTTCCATCCTGCTCTGGCTGCTCGGTGTTCCCATTCCGGTCATCATCCTGCTCGCCATCTTCTGGCGTTAGGAAACGCAGTCCTGGTGAACCGCCCGGCTGCTTGAGCGAGCAGCCGGGCTGAACCGCTCTCTCCGGTGTTGGGAAAGCACTCTCCCTGCATCGCTGGTTTGCAGCGATGCGCTGGTGAGGTGACGGGGCGCCGCCTAGAGTGGCGCCATGACCGACAATACGATGGCTGCAGGTTCGGCGCCTGCAGCAGCGCAAGCGTCTCCGGCAGCGGCAGCCTCTGCCAACAACACCACTTTCGCAGTCATCCTGTCGCTCAGCTTCTGTCACCTGCTCAACGACATGATGCAGTCGCTGGTGCCAGCGCTCTATCCCATCCTCAAGGATTCATACGCACTGACATTCGGCCAGATCGGGTTCATCACGCTGGCCTTCCAGTGTACGGCCTCGATGCTGCAGCCCGTCGTCGGCATGTACACAGACAAGAAGCCCCAGCCCTATTCCCTGATGGTCGGTATGGGATTCACCCTGGTCGGCCTGCTGCTGATGTCGCAAGCGAACTCCTATCCGCTGATCCTGCTGGCTGCCGCGCTGATCGGCATGGGCTCCTCGGTGTTCCACCCCGAAGCCTCGCGCGTCGCACGCATGGCGGCGGGCGGCCGCTACGGCCTCGCCCAGTCGCTGTTCCAGGTCGGCGGCAACATGGGCTCGGCCGCAGGCCCGCTGCTGGCCGCCTTCATCGTCGTGCCGCAAGGCCAGCAGAGCATCGTCTGGTTCTCGGCAGCGGCCCTTGTGGCGATGATCGTGCTGTTTCAGGTCGGCACCTGGTACAAGGCGCGCCGCACCGTATCCAAGCCGACTGCCCGCAAAGCCGGCACCGGACCCGGCGCCGGCGTCGTTTCATTGTCACGCCGCCGCGTCGGCATCGCCGTCGCGATCCTGGTGGCCCTGCTCTTCTCCAAGAACGTCTACAGCGCCAGCCTCGGCTCCTACTTCACCTTCTACCTGATCCAGAAGTTCGGCATGGAGGTGCAGACCGCACAGCTCTACCTCTTCGCCTTCCTGGTCGGCATCGTCGTCGGAACCATCCTGGGCGGCCTGGTCGGCGACAAGGTTGGCCGCATCCCGGTCATGTGGTTCTCGATCCTGGGCGCCCTGCCCTTCGCCCTGATGCTGCCCTACGCCAACCTGTTCTGGACCGGCGTGCTGGCCGTCACCGTCGCGATCATCATGGCCTCGGCCTTCTCCGCCATCCTGGTCTACGCGCAGGATCTGCTGCCCGGCCGCGTCGGTCTGGTGGCCGGCATGTTCTTCGGCGTTTCCTTCGGCCTGGGCGGCCTCGGCGCCGCCGCCCTCGGCGAGATCGCCGACCATGCCGGCATCGAGGCCGTCTACAAGGTGACGCCGTTCCTGCTGCTGCTGGGCCTGCTCACGGCGTTCCTGCCGCGCCAGCCCAGCCTCACCCGATAACCAGGACGATCACGTGAGGCTGGCGGCAACGATGCGGCCGGCCTCCGCGATCACGTGGTTGCGCGCCTCATCCGATATCGTCGAGCCGGTATAATAGACCGTCGCCAACAGCGGCGCGCGACCGGTCGGCCAGACGATCGCGATGTCGTTGGCGCTGCCGTTGCCCCCCGTGCCGGTCTTGTCACCCACTTTCCATCCTGGCATCCCGGCGCGCAGGCGTTTGTCGCCAGTCTTGTTGGCGATCAGCCAACCGGTGAGGCGTTCGCGCGAGGCCGCCGACAGTGCGTCGCCAAGAAGGAGGCGTTGCATCGTACCCAGCATGGCGACGGGTGAAGTGGTATCGCGCGGATCGTCGGGCAGGCCCTCGTTGAGCGCGGTCTCGATACGGTCGAGCCGCGTCGTCTGATCGCCCAGGCTACGTGCATAGGCTGTGAGGCCGGCCGGTCCACCAAAGCTTGCCAGCAGCAGATTGCCTGCAGTGTTGTCACTGAGCGTCATCGTGGCATCGCACAGCTCTGCGACCGACAGGCCCGCCGGGCCGACATGGTCCTTAGTGATCGGCGAATAGGTCACGAGATCCTGGGTCGAGTAGACGATGCGCCGGTCGAGCTGTTCCTCGCCGCGATCGACACGCGCCAGGACGAAGGCGGCCGCCAGGAACTTGAAAGTGCTGCACATCGGGAAGCGTTCCTCGCTGCGGTGACCGATGCGCCGCCCGCTCGCCGAATCGAAAGCCGCGACCCCCAAGCGGCCGCCGTTGCGGCGTTCCAGCTCCGCAAACTTGGGCTTCGCATCATTGGCAAACGCCGGTACTGCAACGAACGGAACAGTCAGAAGAGAGGCTGCGAGAACGGCGCGGCGGGTCGGCTGTACAGCCATGTCTTCTCCTTGGATCGAGGGGAGAGGACTCCTGGGCTGTGAATATGGCGCGGGATGGGCGTGCAGACTCGCGCGCTATGCCTGTGCCGACGGATCGGTGGTAAGGTTACAACCGAATGGCACGCCCGCCCAAACCTGCCGCACGCACCATGACCCAGGTCATGGCCGTCCTCGCAGGCGCCGGCCGGTCCAGCCGCAACGAGGCGTCCTGGTGGACGTGGCTGCGCCGCAGTCTGCCGGTGATCGGCGTCATAGCCGTCGTCCTGCTGATCTCGGTCATTGCCTTCTACGTCTATGACAGCAACCGCCGCGGCGCGATTGTTCTGTCCAACGACCTGATCACGGCCATCGACCGACGCGTCGAAGTCCAGATGCATGCCTATCTGTCGCCGGCGCAGCAGTTCCTCGAGCTGGCAGGTGCAGCGGCACAGGGCCGCGATGTCGCCGAAGGCGGACCCGAGGTCGAACGGTTTGCGCTGACCGCCCTGCCGACGGTCGGTCCGGTCACCGGCTTCAGCTATGCCGATCCCGAGGGCAATTTTCAGTTCGTCGTCCGCAACCAGTTGGGTGGCTACGACACCAAGACGATCGACGTCCGCGACGGCAACCGCCGGGTCACCTGGGTTCGGCGCGACGCAGCCGGCAAGGTGACGGCGACCGAAACCGATCCGACGGACACGTTCGATCCCCGGACACGCCCCTGGTACCAGGGCGCGGAGCAGAGCAAGAAGCCCTTCTGGACGCCCACTTATCTGTTCTTCACAGTCAAGAAACCCGGCATTTCCTTTGCCGTTCCGAGTTACGACGCCGACGGCAAACTCGCTAACGTGCTCAGCGTCGATATCGAACTCGCCACGCTCTGCACCTTCCTGAAGCAGCTCGGCATCGGCGTCAGCGGCAAGGCGCTGATCATCGACAAGCAGGGTCGCGTCGTTGCCTATCCCAGCGACGACTGGCTGCCCGCCGACCGCCCCGACGTGACGTCCCCCATGCTGGACGAGCTTGGCGATCCGGTGCTGACGCGGGTCTACAACCGGCTACGCGTCGAAGGCTACGGCCGCCAGGTTCTCGATATCGATGAGCGCCGCATCATCGTCTCGTCCGAGCCCGTAAAGATGTTGAGCGGCCACAACTGGGTGGTCCTGATCGTCGTGCCCGAGACCGATTTCACGGGCTTCGTCGTCGACAGCGGCTGGGCGGCGCTGTTCATGTCGGTGGTCGTGGTGCTGCTCGTGGCGGGACTGACGGGCCTGATGGCCTGGCGCAGCGTGCTGGCCGACCGTCGCGCCAGCGCCGCCGCGACGCGGCAGCGGGCCCTTGAACTTCGCACGCAGGCCTTCGTAGACCTCGCACAAGGGGCCGCGACGGCCGATGGTCTTGCCGGCGAGAACCTGCAGGGCGCAACCGAAAGTGCGGCAACGGCGTGCGACGCCAAGCGCGTGGCGATCTGGCGGCTCACCTCCGACCGGCGCATGCTCACCTGCGAGGATTGTTTCGACCGCACCGTCGACGACCACACCGCGGGCCTGGAGTTCCATCGCGATGAGATGCCTCATCTCTTCGCCGCCCTCGACAAAGGCGTGCCGATCGACGCGAGCGATGCGGGACGCGACCGGCGTACGTCCGAGTTGTTCACGAGCTACCTGGAGCCGCTGGGTATCTCGCGAGTCTATCTCGCCCCCATCGTCGCGGCTGGGCAGCCGATCGGCCTGCTGAGCGTCGAGGACCCACGGCAGGGTGACCGGGCCGCCGGCCTCGCGGCCTTCTGCGATGCGCTGTCGATCCTGCTGGCACTGCGCTTCACCGCCGCGACACCGGCCGCACTGGCGGCTGCGTCGCCGGCTCTCGCGGCATCGGTGATGGCGCCACCTGCCGAGGAAAGGCCACCGGACAGTTTCCTGCAGCGCCAGGCGCGGCTCGAACGCACCTTGCTGCAGCAGGGCGCCGTCCTCGAGGATGTACGCGAAGCCTCGATTGACCGCGCCGCCGTCGGCGTGATCAAGCTGCCGATCTGGACGAGCGTAACGCAACGACCCGTCGACTGCGCCCAGCGCACGGCGATGGACGAGATCGTCCACGAACTGCGTCTGTCGATCGAGCGCAGCGGCGCCACCTATGCCGCCCTGCTCGATGATCAAATCGTCGTGGCAGCCTTTTCACGGGAGGCCGGCAGCATCGGTGAGAATGCCCGTTGCGTGGCGACGGCGATGCTGGCGCTGCGCGACCGGCTGATCGAGTTCGAAGATCAGTGGAGCATCAACCTCGATTTCCGTCTCGCCATCGATATCGGCACGGTGATGGTCTCTACCGTCGGCACCGAGCCGCCGACGCGCAGCCTGTGGGGCGGCGCCCTCGGCGTTGCCAAGGTGCTGGCCGCAACGGCAGGCCGACGCAGCGTCGCGGCCTCCGAGACCGCCTACGAAGTGTTGTCGGGCGACTTCCTCTTCCGGCCGCGCGGCAGCTATTTCCTGCCCGAGACCGGCACGATGCGGACCTTCGTCATGGTCGGTCGCACCTGATGGCGCTCACGACTTACAGCTTCGATCGGGGCCGGTTCCGTCGCGCGTTGGGCGGGCTGGGCTCGACCGTTCGTGTGGGCACCAGCAACCTGCTGCTCTTCGTCTCGCTCAGTGCGACGGTGGTTGTCGTGGCCTGTCGTCGGTCGACATGGCGCGGGCCGGTCTGGGCCGAGTTCAAGCGCATGCTGAACAACGTTGCCGTGCGGTCGCTGTCGACAACCGTCGCGACCGGCCTGCTGATCGGTATCGCCCTTGTCTCCCAGGCCGTCTATTGGCTCGCGGCAACCGGCCAAACAGGCTTGGTCGGCCAGGTGATCGTCATCCTGCTGATCCGCGAGCTGGCGCCGATCCTGGTCGGGCTGCTGATTTTCGGCCGCAATGGCACAGCCACCTTGATCGAGCTGGGCGAAGCGCATACTGGCGGCTGGCTTCGACAGTTCGAGATCCAGGGTCTCGACCCCATGATCCTGCTGGTCGTGCCGCGGGCGCTGGCCTTCGCGCTGGGTGCCTTTTGCATGGCAACGGTACTGCTGCTCTCGACCCTCCTCACCGGCTACCTGATCGCGCACGGGCTCGGCCTCATCGCCTACTCGATCTGGGATTTCTCCGACATGGTGCAACGCGCCATGACGGTGCGCGACTTCATCGTGCCGCCGCTGAAATGCATCTTCATCGGCTTCTTCGTGGCGCTCGCTTGTTGCGCGACCGGACTCGGCCGCCGCGACGAAGGCGACGAGCTGCAGCGCATCGTGCCGCGTGGCTTCGTGCGCTCGGCGCTGGCGATCCTGGTGATCAACGGCGTCTTCGATCTGGTGGGCTGAGATGGCGCAACCCGCCCGGTCGATACTCTCCCTGCAGGCGGCAACTCTCGGCGAACGCCAGCTCTCCACCACAACCACCCGCATCGATCTCGAACTGCGGCGCGGCGGCGCCACTCTGGTGCAGGTCGACGACGAGAGCGATGCCGTGGCACTCGTCGACCTCTGCATCGGCCTCGTCATGCCGACCGACGGGCATGTGCGTTTCCTCGGCGTCGACTGGCAGGCGCGTGGCGCGCGCGAACGGCTGACGCGCCGCCGACGTATCGGCACCGTGGTGCAGACCCATGTCTGGCCGGCGCATATGAGCGTTCTCGAAGCCGTGCTGGTGGCGCGCTTCTATCATTTCGACCGACCTCGCGAGGAGGTTGTCGCCGAAGCGACGGCGCTGGCCCGCCTGTTCGGCTTGCCCGGCCTGCCGGTTGGCCGCCGCGAGACGACACCGCGCCGTGCCCTCGTTCGCGCCGCGTGTGTGCGCGGCTTTCTCGGTGCGCCCGATCTCATAGTGGTGCAGGATCAAACACTCGAGGCCACGGCCGACCTCGCCGTGCCGATGGCGCAGGCGATCTCCGAGGCCCTGGATCGCGGCGCGACGGTGTTGTGGATCGTGGAGAGCCTGGCAGCGGAAGCAGCGCGCTTCGTGGCCGCCGATCAGGTGTTCCGGCTCGGCGACCACGGACTGGTGCAGGTGAGGAGACGATGAAGCGTTCGATCTTCGGCGTCTACCAGTTCGACGAACTCGTCGGCGCCGTCGTGCTGGCCTGCATCGGTGTATTCGTCGCTGTCCTGATTAATGCCGGCCTGCTGAAGGACTGGTTCCAGCCCTCCTTTACGCTCCGCATCCTGTTGCCCGACGAAGGCGTCTCCGGCCTGGCGCCGGGCGCGGAAGTCCAGGTGCTGGGCACGCGCGCCGGCGAGGTCCGGCGCATCGTC